>JALSKA010000061.1 GCA_026989095.1 Ardenticatenaceae bacterium | reverse complement strand
CCAGAAGTGGCGGCGGTATTTGCCGGCACGAATCTGGTGGGCAGCGCGCGCTGCCACTTCGGAGGCGTGGGGCATCCCGAACTCGCCGAAAAGGGTGACGAAGAGATCGGCGACCAAGGCCAGCACGAAGGTCCACGCCAGGGCGGTCACCATGCGCGCCGGCATGGCGACGAAGAGCCCCAGCACCAGCAGCGCGCCGGACCCGACCATGAGCGCCTGCACCACCAGGTGAACCGGCAGGAGGGAACTCTGCCAGAGGTCACGCCCTTCGGCCTGGCCGAAGAGGAAGGCCGTGTAGACGGCCGTGAGCAGGGCCAAGGCGAAGCCGGCCCACAGGAAGAGCGGCCGCGTGGCCGAGGCCACCCCCTCCGGCACCACGCCCAGGGCGGCTCCCCCTTCCAGGAGGAACCAAAGGCCGGCCACTGCGGTGAAGCCCACGAGGATGAAGGCACCCCGCGTGAGCCACGACTTCCACTGGGGGCGGGTCAAGATGGTGTAGAAACGTTCGGGACGCTCCAAGTCCCAGACCAACAGGAGGGTGGTGATGCCAATGAAGAGCAGCGAAACGAACGTGCCCGCCAGGGCAATGGGGCGGCTGAACTCCACGGCGCCCAGCCCGAAGAGCAGGGCCAACAGCATGAAGATGCCGCTGCCGATCCCCTTGGTGACCAGGTACGCGGGGACCTGCCAGTGCCAGGGCACCTTGTGCTGGGCGTTGTAGACGGTCTGGACCATGTGCTCGGCCTGACGGGCGTTGCCCACCACGATGGGGCCACGCCACGTGCCCACGCCCTGTTCCGCGGCCTCGCGCACGGCGAAGCCGGTGGGGGAGTGGACGTGAACCCCCTGGTCGTGGTTCACGGGGTCATCGGTGGCGTCGATGGCGCGCGCCTGGTCGGTGGCCACGTCGGCCCACATGAAGGTGCCGGAAATGTGGGCGGCCGTGGGCGTCAGCGTGACCTCATCGGCGTCGATGTAGAAGAGCTTGGGCGCCGTGCCCTGTTCGGGCTTGCGCACGCTGACGGGGTACCGCTCGATGAGCCGGCTGATCTCGCTGTTGGGGTCGTCCAAATCGCCGGCGATGATGGCCCGCTCGGGGCAGACGATGACACACGCCGGCTCCAACCCCACCTCGATGCGGTGCGCGCAGAAGTGGCACTTGGCCGCCGTGCCCGTTTCGGGGTCGATGTAAATGGCATCGTAGGGACACGCTTGGAGACACGCCTTGCAGCCGATACAGATGCGGGGGTCGAATTCGACGATCCCGTCGTCGCGCTGGTACATGGCCTCGACGGGACAGATACGGACACAGGGGGGATTGGCGCAGTGATTACATCGGGTGACCTGAAAAAAACGGCGCACGTTGGGGAACGTGCCCTTCTCCACGTACTTCACCCACGTGCGGTAGACGCCCAGCGGCACCTCGTTCTCGGACTTACAGGCCGTGCTACACGCGTGACAGCCGATACACTTGCGCTGGTCAATGAGAAAGGCGTAGTTCATCGGCGAACTCCCCTGGGACAGCCTTTATGGTCAATCGGAGCCAGTTCATTCAGGGGCAACGGGGAGGGCATACTCCCCCCAGGGGGCCGCCCTTGCTGTTGAGGACGGCCCCCTATCCCCCTCACCGCCTTCAGATCATCGGCGGACGCGCTGCTTGGAGACGGATCACCAGCTCAGCAAGGCAAGCGCCCGGAGACCCCGCGTCAGATGAAGAGCGTGACGCGGCTCTTCAGCGCGTCGGCCAGGAAGCCGGCCACGCCCGCCTCCTCGGCGCTGTCGCGCAGCTCCTCCTGGGCGATGCCCATGACGTGTTGGCTCATGGCGCAACTGTAGATCGTGGCGCCCATCTCTTCGGCCAAGGAGATGAGGTCGTCCAACGTCTCCACGTTCTTCTGGCGCATCATCCGCTTCATCAGGGAGGCGCCCACGCCGAAGAAGTTCATCCGGCTGAGCCCCATGCCGGCCGGCGCCGCCGGCGACGCTGTCATCACGTCCAGCATCTTCTCCATGAGGGACTTGCCCTCGAAGGAGCGCTTCTTGCGGATGGCGTTCAGCCCCCAGAAGGTGAAGAACATGGACACCTCTTGCCCCAAGGCCAAGGCGCCCGTGGCAATGATGAAGGCTGCCAGGAGACGGTCCAACTCGCCGGAGAAGACCACAATAGTCACGCGGTCCTCGGGCACGCGCTCGGCCAGCTCGGCCACTTGGGCCTCGAGCTGTTCGATGCGCGCCTGAAGGGCCGCCACGTCCGTGTCCGCCTGCGTCTGGGGCATCACGGCCTCAACAGTCATGCGTTCACCTCCTCTCGCCGCTCACCTGTCCGAGACGGCTCACCCAACATTCCCGAAAGCCTGCCACGTGTCACACGGGCCGGAGGCGGTGCGCCCACCCACGGCCACTGTGTTCCCTACGAGGTGCGCTTCACGTAGTGGACGAAGATGGATTGGCCGTCCTGTTGGACTTCCTCTTGGGCCACCAGCTCCACGTTCTTGGCCGTCTTGACCCACCCCTGGAAGTCCTTGACGCTCCCCCTGTCGGTGGCCAAGACCTTTAGCACCTGGCCGGGTTCCATCTTCATGATCGTCTGTCGGGCTTTCACCAGGGGCATGGGACAATTCAGCCCCCGCACGTCAAGCTCCTGGTCGAATGTCGGCGTGGACATGGACTTCCACCTCCTTTCCTCTGTTCTCGTGTGGCGTGCGATCAACCGCCGTCCTCGCCGTCTGGGGGATGACATTCGTCACGGCTTGACCATGACAAACGGCACAGATAGTATACTGGAGTATGGCTCCCGTGTCAAAGCCAACGGCCAAAGTTCACTTTCTTGCCCCACTTTCTCCAGAAAAAGATGGGCTCGGCCCGCCTCTGGGGAGCATTTCCGTTTCTCCTCAAAGGGGACTATCATTGGTCGTACTCACATGGCAAAGACCATCGAGGGTTCAGGAGCACCGGCATGGACCCCCTGGAGCAACAGGTGTGGCGCACTGTTGAGCGCCTCCAACTCGTTTGGCCCGGAGAACATGTGGTGCTGGCCGTGAGCGGCGGCCCGGACAGCTTGGCCCTGCTCCACGTGATGCACGCGCTGCGTGACCGCCTGGCCGTGCGGCTCTCCGTGGCCACGTTGGACCACATGCTCCGCCCCGAGTCGGCCGAGGAGGCGGCCTTCGTGGGCCGTGAGGCCGAAGCGCTGGGGCTCCTCTGCGTGCGGGAACAGCGCGATGTGGCGGCGTATGCGCGCCGGCACCGCCTGAGCGTGGAGGAGGCGGCCCGCGAGGTGCGCTACCGGTTCCTGGCCGAAGTGGCCGCGGCCGTGGGAGCCACGGCAGTGGCCACCGGCCACACAGCCGACGACCAGGCCGAGACGGTGCTCATGCACTTCCTGCGCGGCGCCGGCCTGAGCGGCTTGAAAGGCATGGTGCCACGGGCACCGGCCGACGTGGCCGAGCGGGAGGGGCCGGCGCCGGCCCGCCCTGACCTGATACGCCCGCTCCTCTTCACGACCCGCGCCGAAGTCATGGCTTACCTGGAGCGCCGAGGGCTCTCGCCATGCCTGGACAGCTCCAACCTGGACACTGCGTTCTTCCGCAACCGGCTGCGCCACGAGCTCCTGCCCATGCTCGAGGCCCACTACCAGCCCAACATCCGCCGGCTCCTGGCCCGCACGGCCGAGGCCTTGGCCGTGGACTGGGATTACCTGCGAGTTCAGGTCGAAGCCGCCTGGCACGACCTCGCCCGCGCGGACGAGGAACACGTGCGCTTCCCGAAGGAGGCATTTTGGGCCCACCACCCGGCCATTCAGCGCGGCCTGGTGCGCAAAGCCGTGCGCCACCTGCGCCCCTTGCTGCGCGACGTGGGCTGGGAACACGTGGTGGAGGCCCTGCGGGTGGCGCGGGACGGCGAGGTGGGAGCACGCGCCACCCTGCCGGGCCACCTCTTCCTCTTCGTGGAGCGCCAGGAGCTCGTCATCGGGCCCGAGCCCGCTGCGCCGCCGTGGCCACGCCTGCCCGCCGGCGCACGGGTCCTCCTCACGGTGCCCGGCGAGGCAGAACTCGGAGGAGGGTGGTCGGTAGTTGTCCGGCCGGTGGGGCGGGACCTCGCTCTTTCCGAGGCGCCGGCCAACGCAGACCCGTGGCAGGCATTCCTCGACGCCGACAACGTGGTGTTGCCGCTGGCCCTGCGCACCCGCCGGACAGGCGACAGGTTTGTGCCCTTGGGCATGGCCGTGCCGGTCAAGCTGGCCGACTTCCTCACGGCCCAGAAGGTGCCCGCCGCCCTCCGGGACGAGATGCCCCTGTTGGTAGACGCCGAGGATCGCATTCTCTGGATTCCGGGGCTGCGGCTCTCCCACGAGGCACGCCTGACCGAGGGCACTCGCCGGGTCGTGTACGTCGCGTGTCACCGCCTGGAGGACGATTGATCATGGACCGCCGACAGGCCACGGGCATTCTGCTCACTCTCCTCTCCACCGTCTGTGCCGGCACAGCTCCCATCTTCGGCAAGCTGGCCTACCAGGCCCAAGTGACGCCCTACACGCTGGTAGCCCTGCGCACATCCTTGGCCGCACTCAGCCTGTGGGCTTTCTACTTGCTCTTCTGGCGCCACTGCATTCCCATTCGGGGCAGTGCGCTGGCCGGGTGCATCGCCATGGGGGTGGCGAACGGCTTGGGCTCGCTCATGTACTACCCCGGCCTGGCACGGATCGACGCCTCGTTGGCCCAGTTGCTCTACGCCCTCTACCCCGTGTGGGTCTTTGTCTTCCTGAGCGCGGCCGGCCAGCCGGTTTCCCGCCTGGCCGTGTTTCGCTTGGGCATTGCTCTCGTCGGCGTCTACCTGCTCACCTTCACGCCGGGCGCCCGCTTCGACTTTCTGGGGGCCATGCTCCTGGTGGCCGCTGGGGCGGCCTACGGGTGGCACCTGGTGTTGGGCCAGTGGACGCTGGCCAACGTGGACTCCCGCACCGTGGCCCTCTACACCATCACCACGATGGCCGTCGTGGTGGACGTAGCCCGCCTGAGCATGGGCGACCCCGTCGAGCCCATTTCGGCCGTGGGGTGGGTGGCCATTGCGGGCCTGGCGCTCATCGCCATGGCCCTGGCCAGGCTGCTCGTCTTCGCCGGGCTCAGCCGGTTGGGGGGCATTCAGACCTCCATCTTGAGCGTGGGGGAGCTGGTCGTGGCCCTCGTCTTGGCCTTCCTCCTGTTGGGGGAGCGCATGACGCCCGTCCAGTGGACCGGCGCGCTGCTCATCGGCACGAGTATGCTCATGATCGGCCGCGAGTCCAACCTGGAGTTGGAGAGTTGGGAGCGGTGGTTGGCCGCGGAGATGAAGAAGGAGCAATGAGGAGGAGAGGGCGGCCGAGGGTGGTGTGGCCGCTCTCCCCCCCTTGCCTTCCTAGAACATGGCCTGGATGCTCTCCAGCAGCTCCCTGTCCACGAACTGGCCCTTCTGGAGCAGAGAGCGCACGTGGCCGTCGAGCCGCTTGCGCTCTTGGGCCGAGAGGCGTGCTGCCGTGATCACGATGACGGGAATGTGTTGGAGTTTGGGGTCGGACTTGATGGCCTCCAGCACCTGGTACCCGTCCACCTCGGGCATCATGAGGTCCAGGAGCACAACATCAGGCTCGACTTCCCGGATCATCTGGATGCCCTGGCGGCCGTCGGCGGCCTCGAAGATCTCGAAGTCGCCGTAGGCCTGGAGGATGCGCCGCAAGAGCACCCGGGCGGGCTCGTCGTCCTCCACAATGGCGATGCGCCGCACGTCGCCGCCCAACTCTTCGAAGGAGGTGAGCAGGCCCTCCTCGCGGGCGGCCATTGCCGGCGTCGGCTCCTCCACCTCTTCGGCCACCACCTCCTCGGCCGACAGGTCCAAGTGGTGGGACCAGTTCTCCTCCAACAGGTGTTTCTCGACGGGGAAGGTGTGGCCGGAGCAACAGATGACCACCGTCTCGTCGGGGCGAATGAGGCCCTGGCGGATCATCTTGATGGCGCCGGCACAGGCCATGGCCGCGGCCGGCTCCATGGAGAAGCCGTCCATCTTGGCCATCACGTGCATGGCGCGGAACGCCTCCTCGTCGGTGACGGCCACGAAGGCCCCGCCGTGCTCCACGGCCGCCTGGTAGAGGATTTCGTAGGCGATGCCCGGGTCACCGGTGGCGACTGTGGTGATGAGGGTCTGAGGGGAGTCAACGACGACAGGCTTGGAGAGGCCCTGTTCCCACGCCTTGACCATGGGCGCACAGCCGGCGGCCTGAATGCAGGCGATCTTGGGCATGGTCTCCACCAGGCCCATCTCCCGGAGCTCCCAGAACCCCTTGAGCACGCCCACCGGCCCCAGCCCGCCGCTGACGGCCTGGATGTACCAGTCGGGGGAGCGCCACCCGAGCTGCTGGGCGATCTCATACGCGATGGTCTTCATGCTCTCGCGGGCAGCCATGCCCTTGATGCCCCGGTCCAAGAAGAGGCCCCGCTGCTCGGCGAAGCGGGCGGCGACCTGCTTGGTGCGGTCATACGTGGCCGTCACCTTCACCACCTCGGAGCCATAGAGGGCCACCTCGCGCATCTTGTCGGCGGGCACGCTGCTGGTCAGGAAAGTCCACAACTTGATGCCGGCTTGGGCCGCGTAGGCCGAGTAGCTGATGGCCACGTTGCCCGTCGAGGCCACGACGACCTCCCGGACGCCGTGCTCGCGGAGCACACTGATGGCCAGCGAGGCCTGACGGTCCTTGAAGCTGGCCGTGGGGCCTTGGCGTTCGTCCTTCAAGTAGAGATTGGGCACGCCGAGCATGAGGCTCAGGTTCTTCAAGCGCAACAAGGGGGTGCCACCCTCGCCCATGGTCACGATGTGATCGTCGTCGTGGACGGGCAGCCACTCCCGAAATCGCCACATGGTGCAGGGGCGGGCGGCCGTCTCCTCCCGCATGACCCGGCCCAGCCGGTCGTAGTCATAACGGGGGTCGAGCCACTCGCCCCCGCAGTTCGGACAAGCGGCGAGCAATTGATCGGCCGGCACGTCATCACGGCCACAGTTTGTACACACAACATACCATGACATCGCCTTTCCTCGCTTTACATCTTTTTTGGTTTAACCAACAAAGAAATCCATCCGCTTCCCTCATTCCGGGAATGGATGGATTTCCTTCGCCGTGAAGGTGTATTTTGGTGGCCACAAGGTCGGCCTCACATATCACACGTGTTGGGCTTTCACCAGGGCGTTCAGGCAGGCCACCAGCTCGCCGCGGAGGATGGGCTTCGGCAGGAAATCGGTGGCACCTGCCTCCAAGCACGCTTCCCGTTGGTCCTCTTCGATGGAACAGACCACGATGGGAATCTCGCGGGTGAGGTCCTCGCGCCGCAACATGCGCAACACGTCGATTCCGTTGACATCGCGGATTTTGATGTCCAAGAGGATGACGTCGGGCTGATACCGGCGCACGGCCAAGAGCACATCGCGGGCATCGTTGACGGAGATGACGCGGTACCCCTCGGGCTCCAAGTAGCGGGTGTAGAGCTCGGTGATGCCCGGCTCATCGTCCACGGCCAGCACCACCGGCTGTCGGCGGGCCTGTTCCTTATCCTCCGGCGGGCCGGCAATGGGCAGGGTGAAGCTGAACGTGGAGCCCTGTCCGACGGTGCTGCGCACCGAGATGCGGCCGCCGTGCATCTCCACGAAGTGACGGGCAATGGCCAGGCCAAGCCCTGTGCCCCCCACCTTGCGGGTCATGGAGCTGTCCACCTGGTAGAAGGCCTCGAAGAGGCGGTCCAACTTCTCCTCGGGAATGCCGGGGCCCGTGTCCGAGACGCTGATCATGATCTCGTCGCCCGTTCTGACAGCAGTGAGACAAATTTCGCCTTCCTCGGTGAACTTGGCCGCGTTGGAGAGCAGGTTGAGCAGGATCTGGCGCACGCGGGTGGCATCGGCGCGGATGATGGGGAGCTCCTCGGGCACCTCCTTGCGCAGGCGGACGGGCTTATCCTTGATGAGCCCCTTGGTGGTGCTGAGCACGCCGTCGATGATCTGGTTGAGGTCCACCTCCTCGAAGTCCAACTCCATCTTGCCGGCTTCGATCTTGGAAATGTCGAGGATGTCGTTGATCAGGCCCAGCAGGTGTTGGCCGGCGTTGTAGATGGTGGTCAGGTCCTTGCGCTGCAAGTCGGTGATCGGCCCGTCGATGCCCTTGAGGATGACGCGCGAGAACCCGATGATGGAATTGAGGGGCGTGCGCAACTCGTGGCTCATGTTGGCCAGGAACTGCGTCTTGAGCTGGTCCAGCTCGCGCAGCCGTTCGGCGGTCTCGCGCTGCTGCTGGTAGGCCCGCGCGTTCTCGATGGCCACGGCGAGCTGGTCGGCCAGCGTCTGGAGGACGGCAATGTCCTCCTCGTCGAAGACGTCGGGTTCCGTGCTCTGCACGTCCAGGGCACCGATGATCCGGGTGCCCACCCGCAGGGGCACGGCACACTCGGCGCGGGTATCAGGCAGCAGCTCGTTTCGGCGGTGGACTTGGTCCCGGTCGGTATCGCGGGCCACGACGGGTTTGCCCGTGGCCGTCACCTGGCCGATGACGCTCTGGCTGCCCACGATCAGGTGGTGTTGCCGTTCCAGGAGGAGCCGGCCGGCCTCGCCGGTGCTGGCCCGCAACCAAGCCGCGTAGTTCTCCTCGTCCACGAGGAAGACCTGCACGTGGTAGAAGCCGAAGGCGTCGCGGATGAGCTCCACCACGCGGTTGAGCAACTCGTCCAAGTCCAGCAGCGAGGAGGCGGCCCGGCTCACCTCGGCGGCCGCCTGAAGCTGTCGGGCCCGTCGCTGTTCCAGGGCGAAGAGGTGCGCAGCCTCCAGGGCCTGGGTCATTTCCTGGGCCACGGCGGCCACCAGCTCCACCTCTTCCGGGTTCCACGTGCGAGGGGCGTCGTCCTCGACCATGACCATGCCCACCGGTGCTCCCCGCCACATGAGCGGGGCGATCACGCGGGTTCCATCGGCCGTTGGTTCGGACGGCAGGGTGTCCAACGGCCTGCTCTCCACATCGACAACTTGGACGTGATCGTCGTCCACAACAACGCCGCGCGGGAAGCGGCGGAAGTGTTGGAGCCACTTGCTCTCCACGCGCTCCCGCTCCAGGCGGTGCATCTCCTCGAGCTGTTGCTGGACCACGGCGTAGAGCTCAGCGTTGGCCAAGGCCCGCGCCAGAGCGCCGACGGCCAACTCGAGGGCTGAAATCATCTGGCGGTCGGCCACGCTCTGTTCCTCTTGGGCGAAGAGCATGACCACGCCCTGCATGGTGATGGGCAGGTCGAGCAGAGGAAGCGCCAACACGTGGCCGGAGCGGAGGGTGACCAGGTGCCACGTGCGCTGGCGGAGGGCGTGAACGGCCACGTTGTACAACTGGACGTTGGTGGAAAGCTGGTTCGGCCACCCGAAATCACCCCTGGCCTGCTCGCAGTAGAGCTCGTGGCTGTCGCCCAAATAGATGGCCAGCGAATCCCCGCGGGCCAGCTCGTCGTGCAAGAACGCCACGGCCTTGGCGAGAATCGCGTCCCGCTTGAGGTCCGAGGCCACCAGTTGGCCGAAGCGCGCGATCTTGGAGAGTTGCTCCATGGAACGGCGCAACTGCTCCTCAGCCAGGACGCGCTGGGTTACATCGCGGAAATCCCACAGCCGGCCGGCCACGCGCCCGCCGAGCGTGTAGGGGCGCGTGTCGTACTCGAACACCCGCCCGTCGGCCAACTCCAACGAGCCCTGGCCGACCAACTCAGGGCGCCGCTCGTAGCGGGTGAGTTGACGCTTGAAGTTGGCCGCGTCCTTGAGCCGCTCGAGCACGGCTTGCCAGAACTTCTCCGCCGAGCCGTCCTCGAGCACCTCGTGGGCCACACCCCACATGTCGAGAAGCCGCTGATTGTGCAGGATGACCTGGCCATCGAGGCCGCCAATGAAGATGCCGTCGGCAATGAGGTGGAGGGCGTTGTCGAGCTGGGACGCCAAGCTCTCCACACGCCGGCTCGCCTCCCAACGGCTAATGAGCCCTACTAAGAGGCCGCCTAACAAATTGGCAAGCAGGTGAACGTAGTCCTCACGCCACTCAGAGCGCTCATCCTCGAACGCCTCCAGGAGCAATACTCCTCGGACAGCCTCTTCCTGGCGGAGGGGAACGAAAAGCTGCGTGCGGCTTTCCAAGGCAAAGCGTATGTGTTCCGCCGCCGGCAATGGGGGGGAGAATTCCGCCCCCAAGCGGCGTGAAACGAATGAACGCTCGAGAGACGCACGCTGCACCCAATCGAGCAAGACGTGGGCGTTCACCACGGCCACCTTTTTCGGCTCACCCCGTTTGCGCCACAAGACCTCCACGTGCTCTCCATCCTGGAGGGCGAAGACGAGGTGAACGCGGTCGGCCTCCAGAGCAGCCCCGATCTGCCCAAGGGCGCTCTGGAGGCCGCTGTGGAACTCTTCCACCTCCGTGGCCACCAAGCCGGCAGCCACGGACGCGATCACGTGGCCCACTTCGGCGTACCGCCGCAAGGCGGCCTCGGCCGCCTGGAGGCCGGAGACGAGGGCTTGACGGATCACTTCCTGTTCTCGAAGCACACGGCGGTGCAACGTCTCGATGAACCCGACAACGAGGCCCGAAGAGAAGGCGGCCAGTCTGGGCAACCACCAGTCAGCGGCCTCGCCTCCCACGACCTCGATCACGTGCTCGGCCCAGACGGCCTGTGTTCTGGCCACAGCATCGGGCATGGTGTAGCCCAACTCCACCAGAGCCCGGCCGATGGCTTGGGCCGGCACACTGGGGTCCTCATCGCTTAAGAGGAGCTCCACGCCTTGGTGGGCCAATTTCAACAACCGGGCATGAATGGTCGCCTCATCGAGGGGAACAAACCCCGTCGGCTGAATTGCCTTCAGCCAGGCCGTCGCCAATTCGTCACACTGCTCGCGCAGCAGATGTGCCCCCAAGGGTGCCTGGGACGCGCGTTGCACCACCATAATTCCCTTCCACCTCGATGGCTTCAGTTCTCGTCTCCCGTTGGCCTCACGGCTTGCGAGCCACGCCGGCATAGGCCGCCGGCAAATCTCCATAGTCAATGGACTGCAGAGGACGCCACTTGTTAACTGGTACTAAGCCTGGTTCAACAAACTCCCACCCCTCGAAGAAACGCTCGATCTCAACACGAGAACGCATTTTGAAGGTAGCCGTAGAACGGTCGTACAGGGCTTGGATGCGCTGCAAGGTCTCCTCCGGCCAATTCTCGTGGGTGCCGTGGGAGATCACCAGAAAACTCCCGGGCACCATGACCTTCCCAAACCGCCGCACGATGCCGTAGGCGTCCTCATCGTCGGTGATGAAGTGCAGCAGGGCCACCAACAAGAGCCCCACCGGCCGCCCGAAGTCCAACAGCCCCTGCACCTCGGGGTGGTTGACGATCTGCTCCGGCTCGCGCGCGTCCGCCTGGATGGAAATGGCCCGCGGGTTCCCCTCCAGAATCGCCCGCGCGTGGGCCACCGCGATCGGGTCGATGTCCACGTAGACCACCTTCGCCTCCGGGTTCACCTCCTGCGCAATCTCGTGCACATTCCCCCGCGTCGGTATCCCAGACCCGATGTCCAGAAATTGGTCGATCCCCTCTTCCTCCACCAGGTACTTCACCGCCTGCACCAGAAAGGCCCGGTTCGCCTGGGCTATCAGCCTCACCTCGGGCACCACTTGGAGCACCTGTTCGGCCGCCTGGCGGTCCACCTCGAAGTTGTGGTGGCCGCCCAAATAGTAGTCGTACATCCGCGCCGGGCTCGGCTTGTCCAACGGCACATCCTGTGGCACCCACGAAGAGCTCGCAGGTTGTGGTGTGTTCATGCGTTCTCCCTCTCCACGTTGGCCCTTCACACCTTTCGAGACCTGCTCCCTGTGTGGAGCCGCCCTCAATCGCTTTCGCCATCACGCGAGAGCGGTCCGCCGAGGGGCGTTCGGCCATCTCCGCCGCGCCCGTTGCCGTCGTCGCGACGCTCCATTCCCCACTGCTGCGGGGGGACAACCCACACCCCGGCCCGCCGGGCGTGGAGCACCTGGCGCAATTCGCTCACGCCGGCCTGGAGGATGGAGTTGGGGTCCACGCTGCGGTGCAACCGGGCCGCAATGCGGTTGAGCATCTCCTCTCGCCAGGCGCGCATCTGAGCTGTCTCGAACAAGCGCAAGTTGTCGAGCACGATGGTGGCTTGGTCGGCCAAGGTGCGGTAGATCTCGATCTCCACCTTGGGCACCGGCCCCGGCTCTCCTGACCGCATCACCAGCCACCCGAGCCACCGCTCCACCGTGCGCAGGGGGACGATCAACAGGCGCCTGGCCTCCATTTGCTCCAACATGGCCTTGGTCTGCTCGGCAAGGGGAGCTTCCCGCACGTCCTCGAAGAGGATGTAGGGCCCCTTGCCGAGCACATGGGCCTCGGGGAAGACCTGGCGCCACGGCACTTCTGCGCCGGGCTCGACGGTAGGGAGCTCGAGAGAGGCAACGGCAGCGTTGATGACCACGTCGGGCAACTCCTCGTCCCCCATGACAGGCTCTGGGAAGAGCCACACGCTGGCCGAGGTCCAGAAGGCTTCACCGGCCTCGAACATGGCATTGGCCACGTCCTGGGCGTTCACCGCTGTGCTGAGCAAGTGGCTTGCCCGGTAGAGCCGCTGAGTTCTGGCGAGCGCCTCCTGGGCTTGGCGGAAGAGGCGCAGGTTTTCCAACACGACCGTGGCCTGGGAGACGCCGGTTTCCACGGCGCGCATGTCGGCCTCGGAGAAGGTGCGCGGGGTCTGCCACGTGAGAAGCGTAAAGCCAACCCAGTGGGTGGCCGTTCGGAAAGCGTAGACGGCCAGCGACTGAGCGCTCAACGCCCGCAGGAACTCGGGAGGCAGCAGCCCGGCCACCGGCTCCTCGCCGGAGGCCACCAGCGGCCTGTCGGGCGAAAGGCGCACGACGAGGGGGAAGTGCTCGGCGGCAATGTGAGCGCCCTCCGGCACGGGAGCCGAGAGCTCGCCGACGGCCCGGACCAAGCGCACGGCCGGCGGGTACTCGTCGAGGGACACAGGCTCGTCGAACATCCAGATGCTGGCCCAATGGGGCTCAAGCACGGCAACGCTCTTGAGGAGCCCGGCGTAGACATCTTCCACTGTGGTGCTGCGCACCAGCGTGCTGGTAATCTCATACAGTCGCCGAGTCTCCTGGAGGGCTGCCCGCGTCTGGTCGAGCAAGCGCCGGTTCTCCATGACCAACCCGAGCTGGCCCACAATGGTGCGCCAGCGCTGGACGTCGGCCTCGCTGAAGTGGACCGGGTGGCGGTAGCTGATGTGCAGCATACCATACCCGCGTCCCAGGGGAAAGGCCACGGAGAACATGCTGCGCACGCGCTGGCGCCGGTAGGAGACGCGGTCAGCCTCGGTCATTCGGGGATCGGCTTCAATGTCCTCCACGACGAGAGGCGGGTACCCCGGCTCGAGCAGGCGTTGAACCGAGGGGAACTCCTCGACGGAGAAATAGCGCCCCACGTGGGGGCTAGGACGACCGCCCGGCAAGTAGTTGGCCACCACGGTGAAGCCCCGAACCCTCCCCCGTTGGTCCACATCAAGCTCGTTGATGGCCACGAACGCATCCTGAGAGGGCAACAGGTGTTGGGCGATTGCCTGAGCGATGTCGTCCACTGTGGCGGCCGCGGCGAGGGCGGCGGAAGCGTTGTAGAGCGCCTGTGTGCTCTCCAAGTTCGTCTTGAGCTGTTCGAAGAGCAAGATGGTCTCGAGCGAGGCACTGGCCTGTTCGCTCAGGGCCAAGAAGATGCGCTTGGTGCGCTCGTCGAACTGGCGGGGTTCGACGGAGAGAAAGCTGAGTATGCCTGTGACCTGGTCACGGGTCATGAGGGGGCGGCTCAAGAGGGACTCGAAGCGCACTTCCAGGTCCGTGTTCACCAGCATCTCCAACGCCTGCTTGCCCCCCTCTTCGAGGGCGAAGACGCTCTCCCGGGCGGCCAGCAAGAGTTGCAAGTACCGGCGGGCTTCATCGCCCAGGCGGAAGGCGAAGTCCACATCGCGCAGGTCACTGTGGATGGCTCGCGCGTAGACCCGAAACTCGTGGGCCATCACGGTGTCCACGTCGGCCGGGAGCACTTCCGGCAGGACAGCCAGGTGAACGGCGTCAAACCCCAGCGCGCGGGCAGCCTCGAGGGCCACGGCGACCACGTCCTCGGGGGATTCCGCTTGGGCAAAGCCGGACGTGGCCTGGTAGAGCAACCGGGTCTCCTCCAGCGCGGTCTCGGTGCGCTCGAAGAGGCGGCGGTTGTGGAGCACCGTGCCCGCCTCGTCCACGAGCACGCGGAAGGGCACGAGGCGGCTCGACTCGAAGGCGCCCACACGGGCCGAGTGGAGGAAGACAGCGCCGGCCAGCCGTTCTCCTACGTGGAGGGGGAACATGACCGACGAGGCGGCTCGAATGCGCGCCAGGTGCTCCTGCAAGGGCACTATGTGCTCCTTGTGTCCGTCGGATCCGGTCAGGCGCAGACGGTGTTGAGCGTCCACCTCCAGGGTAAGGCACCACTCGCGACACTCACCGGGATCGACGTTCAACTCCAAAGTAGCCCCTTGTAAAGACGGCATCCCCGCATCAGGATACCAGTCGGCCACCACGCGCCCAGCGCGAGGATCGCCGTCACGGAAGACCACGACCATTGCGCCCACCAAGTCGAAGGGATGACGCCCGGCCCCGACCAAGCCCTGCAACATGCGAACGAAGAGAGCCTCCTCGCTCTCCACCTGGAAGAGGCGCTGGCCCGTCGTGTACAACGTCTCGGTGACGTACAGCGTCTCCTCAAGGGACTTGAAGAGCTCGGCGTTGCGGATGGAAATGGCAATCTGGTTGGCGAGAATCTGCAGGGCCACGATGTCGTCATCGTCGAAGGCATTGGGCTGCGTGCTCTGCACGTCCAAGGCACCGATGATCTCGCCGCCCAACTTCATGGGCACGGCCAACTCGGAGCGCGTCTCCGGCAGGAGCTCGTTCTTGCGGTGGATGGGGTCCTTGTCCGTGTCCCGGGCCACCACCGGTGTGCCCTCGGAGGTGACCTTGCCGATCACGCTGCGTGAGCCCACCTCCAGGCGGTGGCCCCTGGCCAGCAACAGGCGCCCGGCTTCCCCGGTGCTCGCCTTGAGCACGGCCCACTTGCGCTCCTCGTCCAACAGGAAGACCTGCGCGTGGTAGAACCCGAACCGCCGGCGGATCAACTCCACGGCGTGGTTGAGCAACTGGTCGAGATCGGCCAACGCGGAAGCCTCTTGGCTCACGAGGGCGGCCGTCTCCAAGTGGCTGGTGCGGCGGGCCACGCGCTCCTCGAGCGTCTGCAACAGGTCCTGGAGGCGAGTGGCCATCTGGTTGAACGCCCCTCCGACCAGGCCCAGCTCGTCGGCCGTCTCCAAGCGCACGCGCGTCTCCAGCTCGCCGGCCGCCAGGTGCCGCGCGGCCTCGGCCAGCGTGAGGGCCTCATCGGTGAGCTGGGTGGAGATGGCCTGGACCGCGAAGAGGGCCACGAGGAAGGCCAACACCGTCATGCCGATGACGACCAGGCCACCGTTGGCCTGGATGGCCACCGCTTGATCCAGACCGGCCTGAAAGCGCCCCTCGGCCACTTCGGAGAGCTGAAGGGCCAGCCGCTGGAGGGTGGCGCCGTTGGCCTGGAGGCTGCGCGTGGTCACGTCGAGGGTGCCGACGGCCTCGGCGAAGCTCGAAAAAGCGGCCTGTTCGTCCTCGATGGCCTGATCGATGGCCTCGCGCAAGTTCTCGGGCAACTGTTGGGCCTCGATGGCGTCGAACCACGCCTCGAATTCGGCCTGGCGCACTTGGGCGTTCTGAAGGTAGACTTCCTGGTGGGTGATCACGAACTCGTATTCGGCCTCCTGCATCTCGAAGAACGTGATCAACAACCCCTGGGTTGCAGGGGAAACGCGCAGGAGGTCTTCTAGCCGCTGGTTGGCGGCCACCCAATCTCCCCATTTGCCCGTGGACGGATCGCCCACTTCCACGAGGGTATTGGAGAACAGCTCGAAATCGTTCTCGTAGCGCTCAAGCGTCTCAAAGAACAGATCCACCCGCTTTTGGTCTTCCTCCGCAAGAGGCAGAGCGTCGAGGGCGTTCAGGCGTTGCTCGGCGATGGCGATGTGCTTGCGCCACCGGCTCAGCGGGCCCAACATGATGGCCGGCAAGTTCTCACGGCCCACGGCGGCCAAGGCCGTCTGCTCGGCCGCCCGGGCAGCGCGCACGTTGGAGAGGATCTCGTCGCTGTACTTGAGCATGAAGTGATGGGTGATGATCACGTCCTGAACCTGCCGGTTCACGGTGCTGAAGGCCAACACACTGACCAAAGAGAGCCCCAAGACCACCACAATCACCGAGCCGAACCCCCACCCGAGCTTCTGGCCCACCGAGGCCCGGCGCAACATGCGGCGGACGAGCTGGCCCCGCAGGTCGAGCACGATGAAGAGGATGGCCGTGGTGAAGAGCATGGCGTTCAGCAGAATGAGCTGGCTCGTCCGGAACCAGACCTGCGCGGGCAGCGTCACCAGCCCCATGAAGAGCACAGTCAGCAGAATGTAGGACGCCGTGCTCCGGTCCCTTGGCGTTCCCTTCCCGCGATACCAGTTGACAATGCCCCAGAGCAGCGGGATGCCCGTGACCACCGCCATGAACGTCACCACGTGGCCGAAGGTGGGCGTGGGAAACTCCCGGATGACCTCCCGGCCCACGGTGAAGAGGGAATTCACAGTCGTCAACACAGCGTTGGCATCTTCGGCCTCGAGCAAGATCTGCCAGACGCCGGCCCGCAGCAGAAAGGCGATGTACACAACCACAGCGCCGGTGCTCAGGAGCATCAGCCGGGCGGGCCAAGCCGGCACCCCGATGCGCCGGAGGAAGGAGAGGGCCGCGTAGAGGGAAAGGGGCACAACGGTGGCCAAGGCGAAGAGATAGACGAGCGCCGCGGCGATGAACACCTGTGTGCCCGGCTCCGACCGGATGACCGCCACGGCGCCGGCGTTGGCCAACGCCGCCACCAGCGTCGCCAGGCCGAAGGAAGGCGCCTCCCGGAAGGGACGCGCTTGGATGAGGTAGAGGGCGAAGATGAGCTGGATGCCCGCTGCAACAAGGCTCAGGGTGGCCATACCTTACAGCTCCGTGTGTTCTTGTACGAGGGACGATGGTGAAATTGGCGTCTCCTCGCCTTCGTGTCCATCCACCAACTCCAACATGCTGTCGAGCAGAGTCAACAAATGTTGGCCGTTGCGGTTGATGTAGGTCAAATCAGAGCGCTGGTTTTCGGTTAAGGGCCCCTCGATCTCCTTCAACAGCAGAGTGGAGAAGCCGATGATCGAGTTGAGCGCCGTGCTCAGCTCGTGCGACATGCGCCCGAGGAAAGCGGACCGCCGGCGCTCCAGTTGCTGCAACTTCTCGAGCGCAGCCCGTTCCATCTCGACGGCGCGGGCGTTCTCCACGGCGACCGTCAGGTGATCGGCCAGCACCTGGAGAGTTTGCAGATCGCCCTCAACAAAGGGCTCGGACGAGACGATCACCAACACGCCGATCAACTGAGTGCCCAAGCGCAACGGCAGGGCCATGCCCGTCTTGCCGTTCAGGGGCTTCCACAAGGCCCCCCCTTGGTCAGCGCACTCCCGGGCCAGCCGGGCAACGCCGTCAGGATCGCCCGGCTCGCCAGCGGCACCCCGCTCCTCAAACGCGGGCTCCCCGCTGTTGTGCGCCCGCCGCCGGAAGAGCCACAGGTGGACGGAGTCGAACCCAAAGCGCTCCCGAATGAGCTCGACGGCCTGCTCCGCCACGGCCTGGAGGGAGGGCAGGCGGCCGATCTCCCGGCCGATCTCAGCGCTGAGTTCCAAGGAGTTGGCCCGTCGCTCCAGCAACTTGTTGGCCCTGGCCAGCTGCTCGGTGCGCTCGACAACACGCTGCTCGAGAGTTTCGAGCAGGTCCTGGAGACGCTCGGCCATCGTGTTGAAGGCGAAGGCCAAGATGCCCAGCTCGTCCGTGCGGTCCACGGAAGCCCGGCGGTCCAAGTCGCCTTGGGAGATGAGGACCGCCGTGCGCGTCAATTCAAAGACAGGACGGGTGATCCGACGGATCATGATGGCCGCGGCCACCGTGGTCAAGAGGGCTACGGCAAGCGTGGCCGCGATCAGCGCGCCGGCAAGGGAGTCCGACGTGGCCAACACCCCGTCCAGCGCCTGAACCCCGACCAACACCGTGCCGTTCCAAGCCGGCACGGCCACCACCATCCACGGCGTCTGCCGGCCGACAATCTGTCCGCCCACCGGCACGTTTGGGAGCACCTCGACCACCTCGGGGGGAAGCTCCGCCCCGGCCAAGGGCACCGCGCGGCCGCCCAGGACGAGAGACGTGGCCACCGGCGGCACACCTGCCGGCAGGCGGAACACCTCCTCGGCCGGCACCCTGGCCACAGCCAGCCGTCCGTCGGGCAAATTCACGCCAATCCAGACGTAAAGCCGGCCGGCCTGTTGAACGACGCGCGCCTCCTCCCAACGCAGCGCACGCACATCTTCCGGCGGGAGCAGCTCCCCTCCCCCGGTGTGGACCACCGGCCGCCCGTCCTCATCCACGATCCAATACGACCACCTGGGGGACACATCTTCCGGGGCCAGAGCCCACCGGAGGAGAAGCGTGCGGTGGCGTTCCACGCTTCGGCCGGCCTCGCTCCGCACCGTGAGCACGACAGCCTGTAGGTTTTCAAGGGACAATTGCTCGATTTCCTGCCGAGTGCGCGTTATCGCGTAGAAGCTGACGAGACTGAGCGGCCCGATCGTCAGCACGAGAAATGTTGTGAGCAATGTGCGGCCCAGGCCGCCACGCATGTGGCTCAGTTGAATTGTACGCCCTCCGTCCTACCTTGCCTGCTCACCTACACGTGTTCGCGCATCCCGGACAGGTAACGGGCGATCTGTACGGGGAGCTCGTCGATGTCCACGGGCTTGCGAATGTACCCGTCACACCCGGCCGCCAACGTGCGCTCGCGGTCTCCCTTCATCACGTTGGCCGTCAGGGCGACGATGGGCACGTCGCGGAGCTCGTCCAGTTGCCGGAGGCGTGCCGTCAAGGTGAGCCCGTCGATCTCCGGCAGGTTGATGTCCATGAGGATGAGGTCCGGCCGACACTCCACCGCCCGTCGAAGGCCCGTGGGCCCATCTTCCGCCTCCACAACGTGATACCCCTCGACCTCCAGGACGCGCTTCACCAGTTCGCGGTTCGCCAGGTTATCTTCAATGTACAAAATCGTGGCCTTGGGCATGGCTCCCTCTTTCTGTCCGTTTCTCAGACGAACAGAGGAACTCAGCACCTCCCCTCACGTGGCAGGTCGTGGGCGAGTGTCGGGTCTCCTCATAGCCTTCCTTCATTATAATCCAACTTGACAAAAAGGGATATAGCCCCGTAGTCCCAACTTTTCCACAAGAGGGGCCACCTACTTCCGGGCCTCGACCACCACTTGAACGATGAGATCGCCCTGTTCGATCCGTTCGGCCACGTCCATGCCCTCGATCACATACCCGAAGACCGTGTAGCCGCCGTCCAAGTGAGGCTGTGCTTCCAAGGTGATGTAGAACTGGCTGCCACTGGAAGCGCGTTCGGGATTCACCTCGTCGGGCAGGCGGGCGGCGGCCAGCGCCCCCTTCGTGTGGGGTAGGCCGATCTCGGCCGGCAGGGTGTAGCCCGGCCCGCCGGTGCCCGTGCCGGTGGGGTCGCCCCCCTGAATGACGAAGCCGGGCACCACGCGGTGGAAGCGCAGGCCGTTGTAGAAGCCACTTTGGGCCAGCCGGATGAAGTTCTCCACGTGGCGCGGGGCCGCGTCAGGGCGAAGTTCGACCACAATCTCGCCCTTCTCCGTGATGATGCGCGCCCGCGGGAATTCCCCCGAGGCCCCGGACGAGCCCGCCGGCCGTGGAGGGGGCACCAGGGCATACGTGAGCACTGCCGACACCAGGAGCAACACAATAACGATCCACATTGTTCTCATCCTAGATCGGTGTTCCACGGCGTTCCTCTCCGTCACCTTTCGCCTCTCGGCATGGCTGAACGTTCACCCAGGCTTCTCCACGTCCGGGGGCGGCGCGTGTCGCTCCAGCCAGATCAGCGCCGCCGCGGCCGCCAGTGCTGTCCACGTGGCAATGGCGTAGGCTGCCCGCACAGTGGCCACGCTGACGAAGATGGCAATGCCCCCCAGCGCGCACCCTGCCAGGTAGAGGAGCAGGACAGCCTCCCGCTTGGTCCAGCCGAGTCGAACCAAGCGGTGGGAGACGTGGTCCTTGCCGGGCGTCGTCAGGGGGTTTCGGCCACGGCGCAGGCGCGAAACGACGACCAGAGTCGTGTCGAAGATGGGCACGCCCAGCACCAGAACGGGCACCATCCACGTCACCCAGGGCACGTTGGTGGGAAAGCGCAACTTGATGCCCAACACGGCCATCAGGAAGCCGAGGAGCAGGCTGCCGGCGTCCCCCATGAAAATGCGCGCCGGGTTGAAGTTGTAGATCCAGAACCCCAACGAGGCGCCCAACACGGCCGCCGCAAAGGCGCCCACCAGGTATTGGCCGCTGAGGGCCGCCAACAGGAGGAAGTAGGCCGAGGCCACGGCCGCCACGCCGCTGGAGAGCCCGTCCATGTTGTCGAGCAGGTTGAAGGCATTGGTGATGCCCACCACCCACGTGATCGTCAGCGCGACGTTCATCCACACGGGGATGGGAAGCTTGACTTGGATGCCGGCGGCCAAGAGCACGCCCGCCGCCACCACCTGGGCCAAGAGCTTCGCCGAGGCGCGCAGCCCGCTGTGATCGTCCCACACGCCCGTGGCGGCCACCCACGTGGCCCCCACCAGGATGCCCGCCACTTGGACGATCTCGCGCCGGTCGGCGTAGAAGGCCAGGGCCACGAGCACGCCGGCGTAAATGGCCACGCCCCCCAAGAGGGGCACCGGGGCCGTGTGAACCTTGCGCGCCGCCGGCCGGTCGAGGACTCCCAGGTGAATGGCCACCTGTCGCATCAGCGGCGTGCCCACAACGGCCACGGCCAAGGCCAGCGTGAAGATAACCAGCCAATTGCCCGTCGCCACCCCCTATCCTCCCCGGCCTTGGTCGGCGGCCAACTGTTGAAGCTCGACGACAAACGCCTGCATGGCGGCCTGCTCGTTCTCGGGCGCCACCTCCAGGGCCCTCTGGGCGTGGGTGAGGGCCTTGTCCCACTCGCCCAGATCGCGGTAGAGCAGGGCCAAGTTGCGGTGGGTGATGAAGTCGTTGGGCTCGATGGCCAGCGCCTGAATGTTGGCCTCCACGGCCGCCCGGAGATCGCCCAACTGGGTGTAGACGTAGGCCAGCCCGCTCCACGCCTGGACGTTGCCCGGGTCGATCTCCGTGGCCGTGTTGAAGGCCTCGAACGCCTTCTCCCACTCCTTCTGCTCGATGTAGAAGTTGCCCAACGCGATGAACGTGGGGGCGTACTTGGGGTCGAGCTCGGCCGCGCGGTTCAGGGCCTCCAGCCCGGCCTCCTTATCGCCGAGCAGGAACTTGAGCGTGGCCCAGTCGTTCCACAGGGTCACGTTGTTGGGGCTGAGCTCCAGCGCCTTGGCGTAGTACCGGTCCGCCTCCTCCAAGTGGCGCCGCTGCTCGTCGGGGTCGTCAATCATGGCGGCCCACGCGCGGTGGAAGCTGGCCAAGTTGCGCCAGTGGTCCACGTTGAGGGGGCTGGTATCCCGCGCGCGTTCGAGAACGGCCAGCCCCTCCTCCAACAGGGCCTCACGCTCTTGCGGGTCCTGCGTGGTCTGCACCTTGTTCAGGTAGACCCGGCCCAAGTTCAGGAGGTAGCGGTCCTGCTTGGGCTGGAGCTCCAGCGCCTTCCGGTACAACATGAGGGCCACATCCCACTGCCCGGAGGCCTCATACGCTTGGGCCTGTTTGCTGTAAATGTCGGCCCGGGGGATGTTCAGGTTCACCTGCACGACCAGCGCCAGCGCCCCGAGGGCCAGGAGCGGGTAGGCCGCGGCGAGCGGCCCGGCCGACGTGAGGCGCCGCGGCCGCGGCCCAGGGTCCAACATGTAAAGTGCCACCGCCCCCAGGGCGATGAGCAGGAACACCCAAACGTAGAAGAGCGTCACCAAGTTGGCCATGCGGTCCACCAGGGCCATCAGCTCCTCGGCGGAGATGCTCTGGCGGTCGGCCGAGATCACAGCCGACCGCAGCCAGCTCCGGTGCAGGAGCAAGTAGAGCCCGCCCAGCACCAGGGTGATGCCGGCGTAGACGGCCCACCGCTTGGCCCACCCGTCCTGCCGGTCCTGCTCGTAGGCCGATTCGGAGGTCACGGCCAGCCCGCCGAAGACCCACATGCCCATGAACATCCACGGGATGGCCACCATCTTGCGGGTCACGCGGAACTCGGGCGTGATGAAGTCCACCACCATCACGGAGAGCACCAGGGCCACCATGATGCTGAGGACCACCAACGTGGGCGTAACCACCCCGCCCCGACGTTGAGGCGCGCCCTGCTTGTTCCGCTTGTGTCGCTTGCGCCGCGCCGCCCTGGGCGCCGGCGTCGGGGCCCGTTGGCGCACCAGGGGCACCCCCACGGCCACGGCCAGCGCCGCGTAGGTCCAGAAGTAGAGGCGTGTCACCACGATGGCGATGCCGAAGTGAATCTCCACGAAGTGGGCCATCACCGCGGAGAGCAGGGCCACCAGCAGGAGCGCATACGGGTGTTCGACCGGCTCGGCGCGAAGGTGGGCCACGGCAAAGCCCATCATGTAGAGGATCATGCCGGCCGCCATCCCCACGGGCAACCCCACGCCCGAGAGGACGAACTCCCCCATCAGCACATAGGGCAGGAACCACCCCACCACGCCGCCCACCAGGGCCAGGGCCAGGAAGGCATTCCGGTGGCGTCGCGTGCGAATCAGGCCCAGCCAGCGCAACACGTAGTAAAAGAAGGCCCCGAAGAGGAACAACTGCACGCCAAACCCGATGATGCCCCGCATGGCCAGGGCGTCGAAGGTCTCATTGTGGGAGCGGTCTGGCGAGGCGTTGCGGGCCTCCAAGTTGCCCAGCTCAGGGGGATAGTAGGGCGGGTAGACCAGGTACAGGGTCTCCGGGCCATATCCAATCAACGTGCGCACCGGATTGGCGGCGAGCAGATCGGTCACACCGTCCCAAATGAGCACGCGCACCCGCCCCGTTCCCCGCTCCAGCTCGAAAATGCGCCCCATGCGGCCAATGTAGGGCGCATCCCGCAGGGGCGCCAGCGGGCTGTTCGGCAGGTTGAAGACGACGAGGAAGAGAACGCCGGCCACGGCCAGGGCCACGGCGCTCATGGCCAGCTTGGGCATTCGCCGCTGCAGGGCGAAGACCACGAAGAAGAAGAACAACCCCGCCCCCAAGCCCAGGAAGGGACCACGGCTCTGGCTGTAGACGATGGTGAGGAGCTGAATGATGAGCAAGAACAAATACGCCCCGGCCAACAGGGAGGGCGGCAAGTAGTTGGGCTCCGGCTCCCCCTCCTCGGGCTCGGCCATCAGGCGGCCGAAGTGCTCAATCACCCGTGCCAGGGTCAGGGGAACGACCATGATCAAATAGGCGGCGATGAAAATGGGGTTTCCGGCCACGCTGCTCACCCGCTGCTGCACATCGCCGCCCCAGGGCAAGGGATCGAGCCCGAAGCGCTGCACCACGCCGTAGAGAGCCGCCGGCAGGCTGGCCAACAGGACCGCCGTCACCAGGCGGTTGACCTGTTCGGGCGAGCGCAGGTGGAGCAGGATGAGGATGAAGATGAGCATGTAGCTCAAGTTCGTCAGCGTGCCCTGCCGGCGGATGTACGCGCCCCACAAAGAGACTTCGGGCGCCACGCTCCACACCGTGGTCAAGACGTACACCAGCACCATCAGCGCCCACGGGAGCACCAGCGGCACCCGCCACAGGGGGCGCCCCTCCTCCCGGAGGGCACGTCGTCCCCGTTCCACGCCCCACATCACGCCCGCCACGGCCAGGAGTAGGGCGATAGAGCGCAACAGGGGGGCCTTGTCCTCCTCGAACACCCGCTCGTCGTAGACGTTGAAGAGGAGTGGCACCACGACGAGCGCGGCCAGCCACCCGCTTTCCACGATCTTCTCCGCCAGCCGGCTGAGGCGTGTCTCCCCCATACCCTCACCTAACACGATGTGTGCGCCGTGATTGGCCCTTTTCCCCAATGTCCCTTAATCTTAGCGCATGAAGGGTGGGGCGACAAATAGGTGGCGACCCAAAATGGTTCCCCTCTCCTATTTCCTGTCGCCCTCCTTTGCGCTAGAATGGGAACACACCACTTCCGACGCCGAGGTCACGATCATGGCATGGTGGCAACATCTGCGGGGCAAGCCCTTCTATCACCTGCTCTCCCAAGAGCACCCGGCCGCTTGGGCCTTCACCCTGCAACACATTATGACCCGACCGCAGCGCACGCCCGTCATGGCCGAGGCCAACTTGGCCCTCCGGGAGTGGCCGCTCGTCCGCCGGCTCGTGGACACGATGGACCCCGCCGGCTGGTGGGGACGGCCCGACGCCCTCTGGACGCCCCGGTACACGGCCACGCTCTGGCGCCTGCGCCTGTTGGCCGAGTTCCAGGTGCCGGGCAACGACGAACGCATCGCCACGGCCACCGACAGGCTCCTGGAGTTGACGACGCCCACGCTGGCCGACGAGCTCATCCGGGCGGACACGGAGGCCATGCCCGTCCACTTGGACGCCATTGTCACCTACATTCCCCTGGCCTTCGGCTTCGTGCACGATGACCGCGTGCAGCGGCGCGTGCGCGCCCTCCAGATGACCATCCTGCGGGGCCACTTCCCCGCGGACGCCGACACCCAGGCCGACTGGCTGGCCCAAGCCGCCGCCACCCTGGCGCTCGTGCCCCGCCCCAACCCCACGGCCGTGGCCCGGCTGGCCGACGCCCTCCTCGACCGCCCCTTTCACACCTTGCCCGAACGGTGGCTGCGCTTCGGCGCCCCCACCTTCGACCGCCCCGATCTGCTCTTCACCACCAGGGCCCTCCTCCAGCTCGGCGTGCGTGACTCCCGCCTCCAGCCGTGGGTGGACTTCATCGTCGCCAAACAGCGCCACAACGGGCGGGGCGGCCTGACCCTGGAGCGCAGCCTCCACGAAGCGGCCGACTTCCCGGCCGAGACGGCCGGCCACTTCAGCCGATGGTTGACGGCCCAAGCCCTCTTCGTCATGGCCGAGTGGTACGGCCACACGGCCCTTCCGCCGGCGTGAGCCCCATGCACGTCCTCCACGTCTACAAGGATTACTTCCCCGTGCTCGGGGGCATCGAGAACCACATCCGCCTGCTGGCCGAGGGCCAAGTGCGGCGCGGGTTGCACGTCACGGTGTTGGTGACCAATCCCCGGGGATGGCGCACCGAGGAGGACGAGCTCAACGGCGTGCGCCTCATCCGCGCCGGCCGCCTGGCCACGGTGGCCTCGGCCCCCATCAGCGTGAGCCTGGCGTGGGCCATGCGCCGGCTGGCCTGTGACGTCATCCACCTGCACTTTCCCTACCCCGTGGGCGAGGTGGCCCAGTGGCTCTGCGGCCCGCGCCGCGCCTGCCGCGTGCTCACCTACCACAGCGACATCGTGCGCCAGCGGGGGTGGCTGCGGCTTTACACGCCCCTCATGCACCACATTCTGGGAGGGATGGACGCGATCCTGGCCACGAGCCCACCCTACGCGGAGAGCAGCCCCGTGCTGCGCCGCTTCCGCGAGCGCGTTCAGGTGGTGCCCTTGGGCGTGGAACTCGACCGTTTCCTGGAGGCCCCGCCGGAGCGCGTGGCCGCATGGCGGGCGCGGTTGGCTCCTGGGGAAGAGCCGCTGCTCCTCTTCGTGGGGCGCCTGCGCTACTACAAGGGCTTGGACGTGCTCCTGCGGGCTCTTCCCCGCGTCAGGAAGGGGCGCTTGGTCATTGCAGGCGACGGCCCCATGGGCAAGGCGTGGCGGGATTTGGCCGGAGCACTGAACGTGGGGACACGAGTCCGCTTTCTGGGCGATGTGCCCGACGAGGAGCTGCCGGCCCTCTACCACGCCGCCGACCTCTTCGTCCTGCCGGCCTCGGCCCGCAGCGAGGCGTTCGGCACCGTGCTGGTGGAGGCCATGGCCGCCGGCCTTCCCCTCATCACCACCGACGTGGGCACGGG
>JALSKA010000060.1 GCA_026989095.1 Ardenticatenaceae bacterium | reverse complement strand
CCGGCACCACGGGCGGGGCAGGCGGAGCAAAGCCCGTTCCAGCAAGCGCCCGGCCCACGCCACCAGCCCCGTGCCGCCCAAGGCCACCAGGCCGCCGTAGGCCAGGCGGGCCAGACGCCCCCGGCGCGGCGCCCGCCGCCGGAGTACCGCGATGGCCGCGCCCATCCAGGCCACAGGGTGGTAGCGGTTCGGGGGGTCGCCCAGGGCCAGGTCCAGCAGGAGGGCGACGAGGGGGACTACGGGCTGTCGCAGCTTCCCATCATCTTTTGGTGTGAGTGCCATCGGACACTTCTCCGTGGAAGTATACCTATGGAAGGCAAAAATTGCAGGAAGCAGTCAAGCAAAGTATACTCGTGATGCGTGAAATTCTTGTCACGGTCATGAAAGGAAACGAAGACAGACCGATGTACCTCAGGCCACCGGAGATCAACCTTGATGCTTTCATTCCCCCTAAGTGCCGCGATTTCATACACTCAGGGGGGAAGGATCGGCGGCAAATTCCTTCACTGGCCAAAGAGCCCACCTATATTCAGGCCATCGAGTTTGCCGTGCAACAGATTCCCACCCACCACGTGCTCTTCCTCCGGGACAGCCGGCACATGGAGGTGCTGGATGACGAGAGCGTGCATCTGGTCGTGACCTCTCCCCCCTACTGGACGCTCAAGGAATACCCCGACCGCCCGGGTCAATTGGGGACCATTGAAGACTACGAGCAATTCCTCGACGAGTTGGATCACGTGTGGCGGCACTGCCTGCGGGTCCTTGTCCCCGGAGGGCGACTGGTGATCGTCGTGGGCGACGTGTGTCTTTCACGCCGGCAGTTTGGCCGCCACGTGGTCTTCCCCCTCCATGCCAGCATCCAGGAGCGCTGCCGCAAGCTGGGCTTCGACAACCTGACGCCGATCATCTGGTACAAGATCGCCAACGTTCAGCTCGAGGTGGAAAACGGCGGGCGTTTCCTGGGCAAGCCCTACGAGCCGAACGCGATCATCAAAAACGACGTGGAATACATCCTGATGCAGCGCAAGCCCGGCGGCTACCGTCGGCCGAGCCCGGCGGCTCGTCTGCTCAGCCTCATCCCCGAGCCTGCCCACCGGGAATGGTTTCAGCAGATCTGGCAACTCCCAGGGGCCTCAACACGGAGACACCCGGCCCCCTTTCCGCTGGAATTGGCCGAGCGTTTGGTGCGCATGTTCAGTTTCGTCGGCGACGTTGTGCTCGACCCGTTTATGGGCACCGGAACCACGAATGTGGCCGCCAGCCGTTGGGGCCGTCACAGTATCGGGTTCGAGATCGACCCCGAATACTTCGAGTTGGCCCGCCGGCGGCTGGAGCAGGAAACTCAACTCTTTTCCCCCGTGCGGGTTAAAGCCTACTCCTGAGCGACTGCCAGTTCTCACGAAACGAGAGACGCAGAATGCCCACCCCCAGATGGCAAACGCTGAACGAGCGTATCTCTCGCGAACGACTTCGATGGCGGGACATCGAAGTCGAGTTCCTCGATCTGCTGGCCGAATTGGATGAACTGCGACGCAAAGACCACATCCCAGGGGGAAGGTACCGGCAGAAAGGCAATTTCTTTCGCGACACGGTCATCGCCTTGGTAAAGGCTCGCTGCGGCTTTGAACTTCGTGAACGCGAGATTCCGGGCAAGACGGATGTGCACCGGGTGGACCTGAGCTACCTGCAGGATGCGGATGACCCTACACGGGGTTTCGTTTTGCTCGCCGGCGAGGCGAAGGCGATGGGCAGTCCGCAACACGAGCGAGGCGGCAGACGTTACCCCGAACGGCCGCTCACTGTTGACATCGACAAGCGCATCAAGGAAGTGAAGTACACCTCAATCGACCTGAAACGACGCTTTGATCCCCAGGTGAGCAAGGGATGGGCCGAGTTTATCGGGAGAATCCCGCCAGCATTTTTCACCGCCTGGCTGATGCGCTTGAGCACCCGTGATCGATTGGAACATATTCTTGAAAAGCTTGTTGGAGTAACTGAGTACACCAACGGGGTCGGTGTAGCTCTTTATCAGGAGAGGGAAAGCAAGTACGAATGGATCACGAATATCCCGAAACAATTACTCACCATTGAAGAATTAGCCGAAAAAATTTGTCGTCATTTATCGAGTTCATCAGAAAACATAAGTTAGTTCTCCCTGATCACATCCAACACTTTTGACACTTTTCCTTGGACATCTCACACCAGTTTGCCTCTCATGCTATGCGCGAGGTAGTGCTCCTTTCCCAATCAGGCTCTTTGGATGTGCGGGGTGTCCGCTGTCGAAGAATCGAAGACATATCATACAATGCCCCCTTGGCAACAAAACCAAGGGGGCATTGAACACTATCAGCCCCTCACTGTATTTGTGCTCTCGCGCCTTGGCTTCATCTGTGTTTCCTCATGACACGAAGGAGTTTTCCCCACAGGCTCCACCTTCTCCGACACGCCCGCCTCGGCAAAAGTGGCCATCTCGTCGAGCACCTTGCAGGCCGCCTCGATCACGCCAATGGCCAGCGCCGAGCCGGTGCCCTCGCCCAACCGCATGTCCAAGTCGAGGACGGGCTCCGCGCCGAGCCAGTCGAGCATGATGCGGTGGCCCTTCTCCCGTGAGCGGTGGGCCGCGACGAGGAAGGATCGCGCCTTGGGGGCCACGGTCACGGCGATGAGGGCCGCGGCCGTCGAGATGAAGCCGTCCACCACCACGGGCACCCGGTGCGCCGCGGCCGCCAGCATGGCGCCGGCCATGCCGCCGATCTCGAAGCCCCCCACCTTGGCGAGCACATCCAGGCCGTCGCGAGGGTCGGGGCGGTTCACGGCCACAGCCCGCTGGACGGCGGCCACCTTGCGCGCCAGGGTGGCATCGTCCACGCCCGTGCCCCGCCCCACGATCTCGCCCGCGGGGCGTCCCGTGATGGCCACAGCCACGGCTGCCGCGGGCGTGGTGTTGCCGATGCCCATTTCGCCCACGCCCAGGATGTCAAGCCCCTTCTCGAGTTCGGCCTCCACCACAGCCGCGCCAGCCAACAGGGCCCGCTCGGCCTGCTCACGGCTCATGGCGGGGCCGCGGGCGATGTTCCCCGTGCCGGGGGCGACTTTTTTGTTCACCAGCTCGGGGTGCGGCTCCAGCTCCGCGGCCACGCCCATGTCCACGACCACGACACGCGCGCCCACGTGGCGGGCCAAGACGTTGATGGCCGCGCCGCCCCGCAGGAAGTTGTAGACCATCTGGGCCGTCACCTCCTGGGGATAGGCGCTCACCCCCTCGGCCACCACGCCGTGATCGCCGGCCATGGTGATGATGGCCTTGTGGCGCAGGCACGGGCGGAGCTGGCCGGTGATGCCGGCCACCCACACGGAGAGCGCCTCCAGCCGGCCCAAGCTGCCGGGCGGCTTGGTGAGCGTCTCCTGGCGGGCCCGTGCCGCCGCCATCGCTTCGGCGTCCAAGTCGCCAATGCGGGCAATCAGGGATTCAAGCGTCATGTCATTCCCTCCTGGAACGTGAAGATTTGGCCCTTGCACACGGGGCCACGGGGAACTCGGACGGCATGGTCAGGAAATCCGCACGGCCCATAGCACACCTTCCGCGCTCCCCGCAGCTCCGCGTGAGGCTCCCCCAGCGGGGCGAGGCCCCTTGCTCACTCCTCCGGCCGAATGGCTTGGGCCAGCATGTGGGCAGCCTGGGCCAAGTTGGGCCCGGGCGCGTTCAGGACGATCTCGTCCACGGCCACCACCCGGCCCTCGCGGACCGCCGTTATCCGCTCCCAGCCGGGGCGGGCGCACACGCGCTCCAGGGGCGGATCGTCCACCCCGGGCCAGGCCACCACGATCACCTCGGGGTCGGCGGCCATCACTTCATCCTCGGAAATTTGCCGGCCGGGGTTCCCGGGCACGAAGCGCCCGCCGGCCACCTCCACCAGCTCGGCCACCCAGAGGGGCGCGCTCATCAGGGGGCGGGGCCACGTTTCCACGTAGACGCGCACAGCAGGGCGGCCGCCGGCGCGGGCCCGCACCTCCTCGAACGTGCGCTCCATTTCGGCCACAACGCGCTCCCCGGCCTCGCGGGCGTCGGTCAGGGCGGCGAGCAGGCGGACGGTCTGGTAGACGCTCGCCAGGTCGCGCGGGTAGAGGCTGAGCACGTGCAGGCCGGCCTTGAGCAGTTCGGCCAGGCTCTGCTCGCGGAAGGGCACGGAGGCCACCACCACGTCCGGCCGAAACCGGAGCACGTCGGCGGCGCGCACGGCCCACGTGGAGGGCACCACGGGCAGGTGGGCCACGCGCTCCCCGAGCAGGCGCCGGTCATGCTCGCTGCCGGCCACCAAGAGGTGGTGTCGCTCCAGGGCGAACAGGGTCGCCGTGACGCTCGGCTCCAGGGAGACGATGCGCGGGAAGGGGCTGTTCCTCACGTTACTTCCTCCTCATTCACTTCACCTGCAGGGGGATGCCGGCCACGAGCAGGTAGACCTCGTCGGCAGCGGCGGCCAGGCGGCGGTTGGCCTCGCCCAACAGGTCGCGGTAGGCGCGGCCGAGGGGCGACGGGGGGACAAGGCCCATGCCCACCTCGTTGGAGACCACGAAGACGTGCGCCTCCAGGGCGCGGGCAGCCGCCACCAGGGCCTCCACCTCCTGGCGCACGGCCTCGGCGGCCTCTGGCGCCCACGGGTCCGCCCACGATTCCAGCACGTTGGCCACCAGGAGGGTGAGGCAATCCACGATGATTG
>JALSKA010000059.1 GCA_026989095.1 Ardenticatenaceae bacterium | reverse complement strand
TGAGAGCAGGCTGGCTTCAGGGGCATCGGGGGTGGTCTGCAAAATGGCCTGGAAGATGGCGTCGATTTCGCGGATCATGCCGCCGGGGGCAGCCGAGGGTGAAGCGCGCCCTGGAGACGGTGTCGAAGAGACGGCCGGAGCCGGCTCGCCCGCGGGCGGCCGCTGGGGCTCGGCGGGAGGGGCCACAGGGGGCTTGGAGGCTCCCTGCTCCTCCTCCGCTTCAGGAACGGGCTGTGCCGTCAGCGCATCGAGCTGGTCCGGCGGAATTTGGGCCAGCAGTGTGCGCGCGGCCGCGAAGAGGAGGGCACGGTGATCGGGCTCCACGATTTCAGAGACGCTCCAATAGCGGGTGCCTTCGATCTCGATGAGGAGCGGATAGCCTACGCTTCTCTGGGAGATCTTGAGCAAGTCAGCCGACCGGCCCTCGGAGGCAGCCTGCCGGCGACGTTCTTCCTGTTCCTGCCGGTAGAGCACCCACAATGCCCCGCAGATTACCCCCATTCCTACGCCCAGAAAGAAGAGCAGCACGGCTGTCATGGCCTCATACCTCTCCCTCGCGCGCAACCTCGGGTTCCAGTGCCACCACGCTGGCGGGCCCATTATACGCGAGAACGCGAGGATGAACAACGTCGCCCTTTACATGATGCGGTACTCGAAGAAGACGGCGATGTCGTGGTTGGCGTAATAGCGGTCGCGGAACCCACAGAACTCAGCGCCGTGGGAGAAACAGAAGCGAATGGCCGGGCTGTTCTTGGTTGGGGCCTCCAGGAGCAAGCGCCGGACGCCCCGCTCCCGCGCCCAAGCGGCCGCCGCGCCCAACAACGTGCTGCCCACCCCTTGGCGGCGGAAGGGACGGTCCACCACGAGGTTGTGGAGCCAAACGGCATCTTGGGAAGGGCGAACGGCCAAGTCCACGAAGCCCACCACGCGCTCCTCCCACACGGCCACGAGGAGATCAGTCACACCCTGCTGCCAAAGGGCTTGGAGCTCGTCGGAAGTGCGCGGGTAGGGCACCTCCACCTGGCGAGTCAGCCGGACGGCGCGGAACTGGACGGTGACGCCGTCCGGGCCGGTGCCGGAATCAACGCGAAGTTGCCACACTTCAGAGGTGACGTAGGCCATCTCCACGGCCAAGCAGGCTTGCACGTCGTCCCACGAGGCCGGCCGCACGTGGACGTTTGCCTGGAGGTGGTGTTGGCCCTGTGTCATCCCAGCCTCCGCGCCATTGGCACCACCCTCGCTGTGGAGGGAGCGGGGTATCCGCGGGCTCGTCTCTCCTGTCGGGCAGGCGAACGGCGGACAGGTTGAGGTGTCAATAGGCGCCCTCCCGCCTGAGCACCTTCTTGAACGTCATCCACAGAATTTTCAAGTCGAGCCAAAAGGAATAGTTCTGAATGTAGTAGAGGTCGTCCTCGGTGTGCAGGTGCATGGGGCGGTCCGAACGGCCGTTCACCTGCCACCAGCCGGTGATGCCCTGGGGCACGGCGAAGCGCTTGCGCTGCCACGGCTCATAGTGCTCGACCAACCAGGGGAGCTCGGGGCGCGGGCCGACCAGGCTCATCTCCCCTTTCAGCACGTTGAAGAGCTGGGGCAGCTCGTCGAGGCTCGTGCGGCGCAGGAACCGCCCCAGGCGGGTAACCCGTGGGTCGTCCTTGCGCTTGTGGATGATCTTGCCGTCCTCGGTAACCTCGATGACCTCGTGAGCGCGCTGTTCGGCGTCCACGACCATCGTGCGAAACTTGTAAATGGTGAAGATGCGGCCGTTCTCCCCAACCCGTTCCTGCTTGAAGATGGCCGGACCGGGCGAGTCCAGCTTGATGGCCAGGGCAATGATTCCCATGATGGGGAGCACGAAGGGGAGCGCGCCCACGGTGACCACCAGGTCAAACGTGCGCTTGACCAGCCGCTGGAAGCCGTCGATGGCCGGATCGCGCAGCCCGATCATGGGCAGGCCGCCGAAGTTCTCCACGGTCGTTTTGACGAAGGCCAGGTCGAAGTAATCGGGCACCACGCGCACCCGCACGGGGTAACGCTGGAGCTCCAGGGCCAAGTCGATGAGCCGCTTGTGGGCCCGCATGGGCAGGGCGAAGACCACCTCCTCGACCTGACCACGGGCGGCCATCTCCATCACCCTCTCCAGGGGCCCTTGGACGCGGACACCGGCGACCTGCTGTCCCCACAGGGAAGGGTGATCGTCCAACACGCTCACCAACTCCAGCCCCTCCCAGCGGTATCCCTGCACCTTCTCCGCCACCATGCGCCCCGTCTCGCCCGCCCCGAGGACGACCACCCTGCGCCCCCCACGCCTCGGCCACAGGCGCCACCGGCGCAGGGCCCACAGGCCAACTGAGTGAAAGGTGCCGAGGAGGAGAAAGTTGAGGAGCACGAAGTAGACGTAGAGGAGCCTGGGGAGATCGCGGTAGGTGAGGTAAAGTACGCCGGCGAAGAGCAGGGCTGAGAAGAAACCGGCGTGGAGCACGCGGAAGAGGTGATCCAGGATGCTGCCGTTGATGAAGCCGTTCCGGTAGACGGCCACGGCAAATGTGCCAGCCCATATGATGGCCACGACAAGGAAAAGCCAGAGGGGCACACGGGCCTGTGTGGCATCAAGGGAACTCCCCAATGGGAGGCGCAAGCGCCCTTGCCAGGCGAGAAGAAGGGCCAGTTCCGTGAAGCAGATGTCCAGGAAGAGCAGGAGCAGCCGACGTCGTCCGAGGCCGCGGAGCATGGCTTCCCTCCACTCGGCTCACCAGCGCCCCCATCCCGTCCAGGGGCAACCGGACGGAGGACACACATCGATCAGAACACGGGGATGGCGCGGGGTATCACGCCCGGCACTCGGGGAAGGGGGCTACTTCACAGACAGCACGTCCGGTTTGACGTAGACAACCGTTTACTCTTTCTCCCCGTGGTCATTCGAGGCGCCGCCGGTCAGCGCCTCGCCGGCATCCTCGGCGTAGCTGTACACCTCGATCCCCAGCCGTTCGGCGACCTCACGCGCGCTCGGGTCCACCATCGGCGAGATGACGATCAAGCGGTCGGCCTTCTGGCCGTGTTGCTTTTCATAAAAGCGGGCCTTGCGCTCGAACAGGTACATGTCCGCCTTGCTCATGGAGGACTTGATCTCCCCGATAATCAACGTCCCGTTCCTGAGGATGAGGTCCAACTCCACCTGTTCGGGCCGGCCGAAGACTTCTCCGGTGGCGTCATATTCGGTGACATGGGTGACCTCCAGCCCAAAGAGGTCGCCCAAAATGCCGGCCAATGCATTTCGGAAGGCCGCTTCAGTCTGCAGCCCCCACCGTGTCCCCAGTGCTCCAATGCTCTGGTCGTGCTTGCGGGCTTGGGCCTTCAAGGCCTCTATCAGCCCTCTAATCTGTGCACTGTTCTCCTCCCAAGCCCGTTTGCGTTCCTCCTGGAGCTGCTCCCACCGGCGCTGGTTCTCCTCCCAAGCCCGCTTGCGCTCCTGCTCGAGCTGCTCCCACCTCCGTTGGTTCACAGCCCACCTCCGCTCGTTCTCCTCCCACCGCCGTTGGTTCTCCTCCCACTTCCGCTGGTTCTCTTCCCACCGGCGCTGATTCTCCTCCCACCGGCGATCCGATCGCTCCCGTTCGCGGCGCAGCTCTTCCAAGAGGCGGTCAAAGCGGCTTTCCGTCTCCGTCTTGTCGGCAAAGTGCTCCCGTGACAGGCGCAGGATGAACTCCTGCACTTCGGGGTCACGCTTCAGGATGTCAGGCAGTTCCCGGATGATGAGCTGCTTGATCTCTTCGTTTTCCATTCGCTGATTCCCCGCGTTGACCTGCCCAGGACACCTTCACTTCTATTGTAACATGCTCTGCTCCTCTTGCCAACACCCAAACACGACGAAAAAAACCGGACACTTTGTCCGGCTTGTGTGGCCCATCGACACCTACACCTTGACCGGCTCCTCCGTCTTCAGGGGACAATGATACCAGAACACAAGGGATGGAACAGGGTGCCTACGACGTGAACTGGGCAATGGCCAGCAGCAGGCTGATAATGGTGCCGATCACTGCCAACGCACCAATCAGCCACCTGGTTTGCACGACCATCTGGTAATACATTTGATCCAACCGCTCGTTCATGCGGTCAAACCGCTCATTCATGCGGTCGAAGCGCTCGTTCACGTAGTCGAAGCGCTCGTGCATCTCCCGGCGAAGTTCGTTCACATCTTCCCGGAACTCAGCCCGCATCTGCGCTTGGGCTTCCTGAAACTCTGAGCGCAGCTGAGCAAGCGCTTCCCGGAACTCGGCCCGCATCTGCGCCTGCGCTTCCTGAAACTCCGAGCGCATCTGCGCCTGCGCCTCTCCCATTTCAGACCGCAACTGAGCAAGCTCCTCCCGGAATTCAGCCCGCATTTGTGCCTGCGCTTCCTGAAATTCTGAACGCATCCGCGCCTGCGCTTCCTGAAATTCCGAGCGCATTTGCGCTTGCGCTTCCTGGAACTCCGACCTCATCTGCGCCTGCTCGCCGCGTATCCGGCCCAGCTCCTCCTTGATCACCGAGATGTCCTTCTCTATCCCCTCCAGCCGCGAGACGATCTCCCGGTACTCGTCCCGCGACACGCTCTTCTCGGCAATCAGTTCGTGCAGCCGCTCCTCGATCCACGGCACGAACGCCGCCACCACCTCGTCCCCCCACGCTCGCCTGATCACCGGCGGCACAGGTGCAGCCATCTCCTCCGCTCCTTTCCGACCACGTCTCCTCCGCGGTCAACGCCTCTCAGAGT
>JALSKA010000058.1 GCA_026989095.1 Ardenticatenaceae bacterium | reverse complement strand
GGATCGGTGAGCACGGCGCCCACGCGGGCGGCCCGCAAGCGGGCCACCACGTCCTCCAGGGGGCGACCGTGGGCGCTCAGCAGGAGGGCGTCGTGCCAGGGCTCGGCCAAGGCGGCGAAGGCCAGTTGAAAGGCCGAAGGAGCCGGGACGATCTCCAGCACCTCGGCGGGCAGGTGGCGGCGCAACGTGGCCCCGATGCCGTAGCAGAGGGGATCGCCCGAGGCGAGGACGACAGCCCGCTCGCCATTGGCCAGCGCCCGTTGCAGGCGAGCAACCACCTCGTCCACGTTGGCGGTGAGGAGTAGCCGCTCGCGCCCGGCCTGCGGGAACATGGCCAAGTGACGCCGGCCGCCCACGAGCAGATCGGCCTCACGGGCGCGGCGCAGCAGGTGGGGCGGCAGCCCAGAAGGGCCGGCTTCGGTGAGCCCCACCACGAGCACAGGCGGCCCGCCGAGCTTCATCTTTCCTCCTCCAACCGCTCCTCACCGTTGGCCAAGCGTTCCACGAGCGCACGTCCGTCCCGGGGCAGCAGCGCTCCCGTGGCCGTCACTTGCCGACAGGCACGCGCCAGAGGGGTGCCGTCGAAGTCCACCAAGAGCACGTCCAGGCGCATGGTGCCCCCCTGTCGGGCCACGAAGTCGGCACAGGCGTCGGCGGCCAGCTCCACCACGCGGATCACGGGGGCCATGACGCCCGCGGCCTGGCAGAGCTCCAGCACGTGCCGACCGGTGTTGGCCGCGGCCACGGCCCCCACCAAGGAGCTCGGCGCTCCGGCGCGCCGGCAGAGGTCGGCCAAAAAGGCGAAGTCCACTTGGTTGCCGGCCACGTGGGTGGTCATGTGGCCTTGAGCCGTCTTGATGAGCTTGCCGATCATGCCGACGAGGGTCACCCGGCGCACATCCTCCCGCACGCACGTCTTCAGCGCAGCGCCCGTGAAGACGCTCATCTGCACGAAGGCCAGCTCGGGCAGGTGGGGGAAGAGGCGCATGGCGAAGCGCTCGGAACGCCCTCCCGTGGTCAACACCAGGTGGTCGAGGCCGTTGCGGGCAGCCACTTCGACAGCCTGCACGACGCTCGCCCGCCATGCCGACGTGCTGTAGGGGTAGACCTTGCCGGTGGTGCCCAGGATGCTGATGCCCCCCACGATGCCGAGGCGGGGGTTGAGGGTCTTCTTGGCCAGCTCCTCGCCGGCGGGCACGCTGATAGTCACCTCGATTCCCCGGCGCTCCAGGAACGCGAGCCCCTCGGGCCGGACCTGTGAGACAGCGTCGGCCACGTTCTGGTGAATTTGCCGGCGGGGCACGGGGTTGATGGCCGGCTCGCCCACGGGCAGGCCCAGCCCCGGCCTGGTGACCACCCCCACGCCCGGCCCGCCCTTGATGGCGATGCCGGGCTCGTCGGTGAGACACGCGCGGGCGCAGATGAGGGCCCCGTGAGTCACGTCCGGGTCGTCGCCCGCGTCCTTGACCGTGCAGCAGAAGGCCCACCCCTCGCCCATTCGCTGCTCCACAGGCCGCATGGCGGTGGTCTCGCCGATGGGCAAGGTCACGGTCACCTGCTCGGGCCAACGCCCGGTGAGCAGGGCCAGCGTGGCAGCCTTGGCCGCCGCCGCGGCGTTGGTGCCAGTGGTGTATCCGGTTCGCGCGCCACGTTTGTTGCGGGGTGGCACGGCGTAGCGGCTCATTTCCCTTCTCCCCCAACAACGGTCACTCGAGGCCGTGGGATTCGGCCAGGATGAGGAGGGCGTTGACGACGGCCACGGCCACGGCCGAGCCGCCCTTGACGCCCTCCACGGTGATCCAGGGCACCGCCCGCACGCCCATCAGCGCCGCCTTGCTCTCGGCGGCGCCCACGAACCCCACGGGCACGCCGACGATGAGGGCCGGCCGCACGCCTTGGGCGACCAGGCGCAGGAGTTCGTCGAGGGCCGTGGGCGCGTTGCCCACCACGGCCAGGCCGCCCTCCAACAGGCCCAGCTCGGCGGCCCGGCGAAGGCCCATCGCGCTCCGGGTGAGGCCCGCCCGGCGGGCGGCCTCGGCCACGCCCGGCTCCCCCACGAAACAGGCCACACGCGCGCCCAAGGCCGTCACCCGGCGGGCACTGATGCCCACGCGCACCATGTTCACGTCCGTGACGACGGCACACCCCCGCCGCAGGGCGGCCACGCCGGCCTCCACCGCGCCGGGCGAGGCGCGCAGGAGAGTGGCGTACTCCACGTCGGCCGTGCTGTGGACCACGCGCTCCACCACGGCGTCCAGGGGCGGGGAGACGGCAATGCCCCGGCGGGCCAACTCCCGGCGGACAATGGCCATGGAGCGGGCAGTGATGCGCGCCCCGGGGTCAGGCGTGGTCATGGTGCCCCCCGTGGTGGTGATGGTGGTGGACGTGAACCCCATCCACGCCCCGCAGCCCGTGGTGGTGGTCCGAGGTTTGGGGCTGGCCGTGCTCGTGCTCGAATCCGGTGAGGCGGTGGCGGTACTTGCAGAGATCGCACGTCATGGCCGCTGTGCCCTCCAGGGCTTCTCTGTACCGCTGGGCCACGACGGCCAGCACGCCCTCGTGATCGCCCAGGGGATCGGCACACAGGAGCTCTACACCAGGGTAACGGGCCACGGCCTCACGGGCTTGGGCCACCGTCCCCTTGTGAATGCCGCCGGTGAAGAGGAGGAAGGGAGCCACGATGACCCGGCGAGCCCCCAACTGCACGCACCGGGCAAGCCCATCGGCCACGCGAGGGCCGGTGAGGCTGTAGAAGGCCACCTCCACCCAGCGGTAGTCGCGTCCCTCCCAGAGCAGGCGGGCGACCTTGAAGAGGTCGGAGTTGCTGTCGGGATCGCGGCTGCCCCGCCCGACGACCAGCACGGCCGTCTCGTCGGCGGACACGTGGGTCGGGGTGTCGCGTTCGGCGCAACGCACGCGGTCGGCGAGGGCCTCGACGAGCAGCCCGTGGGGGCCAAGAGGGGTGCCGTAGACGAAAGTCACGTCGGGCCACGTGGCCCGGGCCCACGCGAGCAAGGCGGGCACGTCGTTCTTCTGGTGGCCGGCCGGCCCCAGGAAGAGGGGTACGACGGCCACGTGTGTGGCGCCTTGGCTCACGGCTTGCTCCAGGGCCACGGCTATGGGAGGGTCGGCCAGCTCCAGGAAGCAGGGGTAGACGGGCACGGCCAGGCGGGCAGCCACGGCACGGGCAAAGCGGACGTACTGGGCCACGCCTTCCGGGTCGCGGCTGCCGTGGCCCACGAGCACGAGGGCATGTGGGGCGTCGGTCACGGGCGTTCCTCCTGGTGCGCGTTGTAGTCTGTTGCCAGCACGGGTGCCTTTTGGCGAACGGTGAGTGTCAAGGTCTCAGCGGACAGCTCCTCCAGGGACAAGCAGTCGGCGCCCAGGGCCTCGGCCAAGTGGCGGGCTCGGCCCACGCGCACGAACCCCTCCTCCACGTCGAGCACCAGGGCCGGCACGCCGTCGCCGGCCAGCGCCGTCGCCGCCTCCAGCGCCTGCTCCCACGGGTCACCTTCGGTGCCGGGCAGGGGAACGTTGGCCCGGCCGTCGGTGAGGAGCACGAGCAGACTGAGCAGGTCGGGATCGCTGCGGCGGGCGCGGCGGAAGGTCTCGCGGGCCAGGAGGAGGGCGTGGGCCAGGGGCGTGCGGCCGCCGGTGGGCAGGGCGTGCAGGTGGCGACGGGCCACGTCCACGCTGTCGGTCGGTGGGAGCAGGAGATCGGCACGAGCTCCCCGAAAGGCCACGACGCTCACCCGGTCGCGCTGGCGGTAGGCGTCGAGGAGCAGGCTGAGCACGGCCCCCTTGACGGCCTCCATGCGCCGGCGGGCGCCCACAGAACCGGAGGCGTCCACGGCAAAGAGGATGAGGGTGCCCACACGGCCGACACGCTCCTTGCGGTGGAAGTCCGCAGGCGTGACGGCCGGCGTCGTTCCGGAGGCGCCGGCCCGGCGGACGGCCGCGCGCACGGTGGCGTCGAGAGCCAGGTCGGAGGGCGCCGGATCGGGCAGGGCGCGCACGTAGCGGCCACGCCGCCCCGCGGTGGGCGTGGGGTTCCGCCGCCCGCGAGCGGCCCTGGGCCGCGAGCTCTCGGGGCGCACGCGCACGGGACGCACTGCCTGGGGCGGCGGCGCGGCGAAGACTTCTTCTCGCCCGCCGGGGCCGGGTGTGTGGTCGGGCTCGGCAGGGTCGGCGCTGCCCTCTCCCGACCTTCCTCCTTCCTCCGCCCTCGCGTTTCCGGGGTCGTGGTCAGCCTCCCATTCCCGCACAGTCTCCTCCACCTGGTTGGGGTCAAGGCCGGGCTCCTCGAAGGGCTGACGCCGGCGGCGGTGGGGCAAGACGAGCAAGGCCGCCCGCTGCACGTCGTCGGCGGTCACGCGGTCACGCCCCTCCCAGGCGGCCAGGGTACGGGCCGCCTTGTGGAGGGTGATGTCGGCGCGCAAGCCGTCCACTTGAAAGCGGCTGCACAGGAGGGTCACCAGGGCAAGCATGGCCTCGTCGAGCGCCACGCGGGGAAGCCTGCGGCGCGCCTCGACGACGCGCGCCCGCAGGGCGGCCTGCTCCTCAGCCCAGCGGGCGGCGAAGGCCGCCGGGTCCTGCTCGAAGGCGATGCGCCGGCGCACGACCTCGGCGCGCAGTTGGGGGTCTTGCGGCCCCTTCACCTCCACCATCAGGCCGAAGCGGTCGAGGAGCTGGGGGCGCAGGTCCCCCTCCTCGGGGTTCATGGTGCCGATGAGGATGAAGCGGGCCGGGTGGGTCACGGCCACGCCCTCGCGCTGGACG
>JALSKA010000057.1 GCA_026989095.1 Ardenticatenaceae bacterium | reverse complement strand
ACCGCTGGCTCAAGGTCCACGAAAGTGAGGCCGGCAACGCCATCTCGGCCACCGGCGCGATCTACGCCATCCGCCGCGAGCTCTTCGTGCCGGTGCCCGAAGGGGTGACCGACGATTTCGTCACCTCCGTGCGGGTGATCGCCCAAGGCTACCGGCTGGTTTTCGCGCCCGACGCCGTGGCCTACGAGCCGGTGGCGCCGACCGAAGGGGGCGAGTTCAGGCGCAAGGTGCGGGTGATCACGCGCGGCCTGCGCGGCGTGTGGGTCATGCGGGCGCTCCTGAACCCTCGGCGATACGGCTTCTACGCCGTGCAGCTCTTCTCCCACAAGGTGCTGCGCCGGCTGGTGGCCTTCCCGCTGCTGGCCCTCTTCGCCCTGAGCCTGAGCCTGTGGCCCGAGAGCGGGGTCTACCGGCTGGCGGCCTCGGGCCAAGTGGCCTTCTACGCTGCCGGGGCGGCGGGCTTCCTGCTCCGGGGGAGCCGCGCGGGGCGCTCGAAGGTGCTGGCATGGCCTTTCTTCTTCTGCCTGGTCAACGTGGCCGTCATCGTGGCCACGTTCAACGTGGTGCGCGGCCACACCATTGTGCGCTGGGAGCCCCAACGTCGCGAGGTGGCCGGCCCGGCGTCGGCCGGCGGAGGAGAGCCCCGTGCTCGCCAGGCTGAGTAAAGGGCACCGCCTGCCGGGCAGAACGACGGGAGCGCTCGCGGCAGGGGTGGTGGGGGCACTCCTCTACGGGGCCGTGGCCGGTCACGCTCCCGGGGCGGCACTCCTCTTGCTCCTGCTGATTGGGAGCTTGTGGGCCGTGTTGGCGTGGCCCGACGCGGCCACGCTGGCCGTGCTCTTCCTCATTTACACCAACGCGGCCGTCATCGCCGTCCAAGTTCACGGCTTGCCCTTCATTGTGGGAGCTTCCGTGCCCCTGGCGTTGGTGGTGCCCCTGCTGCGCTACGTGATCGTCGAGCGGAGGGGCGTGGTGGTCCACCCGGCCCTCGGGGCCATCTTCGCCTTCTTTCTCGTCAACGTCTTCGGGGCCCTCTTCTCCTCCAACCCGGCTGTTTCCACGGCCAAGGTGACGACGTTGGCCCTGGAGGGAGTCGTCCTCTACGTTCTGCTCCTCAACGCTGTGCGCTCCGAGCGCTCGCTGCGCTATGCCACGTGGACGTTGCTGGTCGCCGGGGCGTTCTTGGGCGGGCTCTCGGCCTACCAGCAGGTGACGGGCGATTTCGACAACACCTTTTGGGGCTTCGCCCAAGTGAGCGACGCGGCCTTCGGCACGGGCGTGGAGCGGCTCGGGGGCGAGGTCGAGCAGCCGCGCTTGGGCGGTCCCTTGGGCCAGCAGAACAGATACGCGCAGATCATGCTCATGCTCTTCCCGCTGGGGCTCTTCCGCTTCTGGGGGGAGCGCTCGCCGGCCCTGCGGCTCGCGGCCTTGGGGAGCACGTTGCTCATCACGCTGGGCATGGCCCTTACCTTCTCGCGGGGCGCGGCCGTGGGCCTGGCCCTGCTCGTGGCGATGATGAGCCTGATGGGGTACATCAAGCCACGGCAGCTCCTCGTCGTGCTCATGAGCGGGGCCCTGGTCCTCGTGGCCGTGCCCCAGTACACTGTCCGCCTCTCCTCGCTGGGCGTGGCCTTCACCGGGCTCTTCGCCGACCCGGACACGGCCGGCATTGCCGGCGCGGACGGCGCCGTGCAGAGCCGCCTGACCGAGGGGTTGGCGGCGGCCCTCATGTTCGCCGACGCGCCCATCTTGGGCGTGGGGCCGGGCATGTACAAGTATTTCTACCAGACCTACGCCCAACGGGTGGGCATCCGCGTGCTGGCCGGCACTCGCGAGCCCCACACCCTCTACTTGGGCGTGGCCGCCGAGAACGGGCTCCTTGGGGTGCTGGCCTTGGGCGGGGTGATCCTCCTCACGCTGCTCCCCCTGGAGCGCGCGCGCCGGCGGTGGGCCTCCCGGAACCCGGACCGCTCGGCGCTCATGGCCGGCTACTTCTTCGCCGTGGTGGCCTACTTGGCCACGGGACTCTTTCTCCACTTCGCCTACATCCGCTACTTCTGGCTCATGATGGCCTTGGCCGGGGCGGCCGGCCTGGTGGGACATCAGGAGGAGGATGCGGTGGAGCCGGGGGGCGAAGTGTCGGCGCGGCGTCACGTCAGGGCGCGAGGGCCTGTTGGATGAGCTGGCGGGCGATGGGCGCGGCCACGAGGCCACCGATGCCGCCGTTTTCCACGATGACGGCCACCACCAGGCGGGGCTCGTCGGCCGGGGCGAAGGCCACGAACCAGGCGTGAGGGGATTGGGTGCCCCCCAGTTGGGCCGTGCCCGTCTTGCCGCCGATGGCAATGCCCGCCGGCGCCCCGGCACGGGCGTAACCCTCGCGCGCCGAGATCACCAGCGCCTCGCGCACTTGGGCGGCCGTGCGCCTGCTCGTCGCCCGCCGCCACCCCGCGGGCGCGACGCGGCGCAGGACTTTGCCCTCGGCCGTGCGGATCTCCTGCACCAGGCGGGGGCGGGGCATCACGCCGTCGTTGACGATGCCGGCCACGATGAGGGCCATGTGCAGGGGCGTCACCTGCACGCGGCCCTGGCCGTAGGCCGTGTTCGCCAGGCCCACTTGGTCCAGCAGAAACTCGTCCGGCCCCAGCGAGCTGGCCTCGGCCTCCAGGTCCACGGGAGGAACCTCCCCGAAGCCGAAGGCTTGGGCGGTCTGGCGCATCAGATCGGGCCCCAGTTCGAGGCCGAGCTGGGCAAAGATCACGTTGCTGCTGTAGGCCAGGGCGCGGGCCAGGTCGAGCCGCGGTTGGGGCGGGGGTTGAAAGTCGCGCACCGGGAAGCCGTTGACCACGAAGAGCCCCGTGTCCTCGAAGACATCGTCCAGGCGGGCCTTGCGGTGTTCCAACACGCCGGCGAGGGTGACGATCTTGAAGACCGAGCCGGGCGTGTAGAGCCCTTGGGTGGCCCGGTTGAGCAAGACGTGGGCCGGGCTGCGCTGGAGTTCCTCCGCTTGCTCGTCGAAGGTGTTGGGGTCATACGTGGGGTGGCTGGCCAGGGCCAGGATGTCCCCCGTGCGGGGGTCCAGCACCACGATGGCGCCGGCCCGGTCGCCGAGCAGAGCATCGGCGGCCGCTTGGAGCTTCGGGTCCACGGTGAGCACCAGGTCATAGCCGCGCACGGGGCGGTGGAGCAGGGTGTCCAACACTTGGTCCAGGGGGTCGCCACGCCGGCCGGCCAGCCACGGGTCGTAAGTGGCCTCCAGGCCGGTGTTGGCGTAGCGCAGGCTCCACACGCCGGTCACCGGGGCCAGGAGCGGGTAGCGGTACTGCCGGCGGGCGAATCCCTGCTCGTCCAAGGAACTCTCCACCAGGGCCGTCGTGCCGTCGCGGGCCCACATGGTGCCCCGCCACACCCGCCGTTCGCGCTCCACCCGCCGCGCGTTGTCGCCCCGCGCGTTCAGCTCGCCGGCCCGCACCACGCCCCAGTAGCCGGCGCCCACGGCCACGGCCAAGAAGCCGGCCGTGAGGAGCAGGGCTACGTGCCGAAACGCCTCGCGCGCGCCGCTCATGGCTCGTCCGCCGAAACCCTGAGCAGGAGCCCCGTGGCCGCGTAGCTGGTCATCAGGCTGCTGCCCCCGTAACTCACGAAGGGGAGCGTCACCCCGGTCAGCGGGATGAGCTTGAGGGTGCCGGCCATGATGATGAACGCCTGCAGGCAGAGCATCACCGTGATGCCGCCGGCCAGCAGTTGGGCGAAGCCGTCCCGTGCCCGCAAGGCCGCGCGGAAGCCCCGTTCCATGAGCATCAGGTAGAGCCCCACGGTGGCCAACACGCCGGCCACGCCGAACTCCTCGGCCACGGCCACCAGGATGAAGTCGCTGTGGACGACGGGCACGAAGTCGGGGTAGCCCTGGCCAAGCCCTTGGCCGAGCACGCCGCCGGCGGCCACGGCCAGGAGGGCCTGCACCACTTGGAAGGCGCGCTCGTCCGCCTCCGGCCAGGGGTTGCGCCAGATGAGCAGGCGGGCGCGCACGTGGGCGAAGAGCTGGACTGCCGCCGAGGCGCCAACGGCGAAGAGGCCCAGCCCGATGAGGGCGTAGTCCCGGCGGGCCGTGGCCAGGTAGGTCATGCTCAGGAAAATGCCGAAGAAGAGCAGGGCCGCCCCGAGGTCACGCTGCAACACCAGGAGGATCATGGCAAAGCCCCACATGAAGAGCATGGGAAAGTAGACCCACAGCCACCGCCGCTCGCGCCACAGGCGGCTCAGGCGCACGGCGCGAAACTTCTCGTGGTGTTGGTCCAGGTACGAGGCCAGGAAAATGATGAGCAGGAGCTTGAGGGGCTCCGATGGCTGGAAGCCGATGGGGCCCACGCGCAGGAACATGGACTGGCCGCCGCCGAGGGGGCTGAGGCCGATGAGCACCGTGATGAGGAGCACGAGGATGCCGGGCAGGATGAGGCTGTAGCGCACTCGCCTGAGGGTGGAGAGGGCGTGGGGCCAGGCCGCCAGCACCACGGCCAAGGTCAGGCCCACGAGCATGGCCACCACTTGCCGGGCCGTGAAGTTGCTCGCCAAGCGCTCGATCATCACCAGCCCCACGGCGTTGAGCATGGCGACCAGGGGAAGGAGCACGGGATCGTGGCGCGGGCACCACACGCCCAGGGCAACGTGGGCCGCGATGAGGCCGGCCGCCGCCACAGCGGCCGGCCACAGGTGACCGCTGGCCGTGGGCACGTCGAGCTGTCGGAGCAGCCAGAACCCTAAGGCCAGGAAGACGAGGGGAAAGCCGAGGAGGCCCAGCTCGACCCACGGCCAACGGCGCAGGGAGACGGCAACGTGTGTCATCGGAACGTCTCCCGGACGGCCTTCGATGGAGGACGAGGACTTGACCCGGGCACTTT
>JALSKA010000056.1 GCA_026989095.1 Ardenticatenaceae bacterium | reverse complement strand
AGCTCGAAATGGCCCTGCGCCACATTGCCGGCTCGGGCCGGGGGGTGTTGCTCTACATGCGCCAGGAGGGGCGGGGCATCGGCCTGCTCCACAAGCTCCAGGCCTACGCCCTGCAGGACCGGGGGCTCGACACGGTGGAGGCCAACACGTGCTTGGGCTTCCCGGCCGACATGCGCGATTACGCCGTCTGTGCCCGCATTTTGGAGGACTTGGGCATTTCCCGCGTGCGCCTGCTGACGAACAACCCACAGAAGATTGCCTCTCTCCAGGAATACGGCATCGAAGTGGTGGAGCGCATCCCCCTGGTGGTGACGCCGGGCGCGGAGAACCACTTCTACTTGGCCACCAAACAGCGCAAGCTGGGCCACCTGATGGGGCTCGATGTGGAAACGGGGTGAACACGGAGGCACGACATGGGCACCACCTTCGAGGGCACGTTGGTCGGCACGGGGCTGCGCGTGGCCATTGTGGTCTCGCGCTTCAACGAGTTCATCACGCGGCAACTGCTGGAGGGCGCCTTGGACGGGTTGAGGCGCCACGGCGTGGCCGCGGAGGACGTGGACGTGGCCTGGGTGCCCGGGGCCTTCGAGATTCCCCTGGTGGCCCAGCGCCTGGCCCGCAGCAACAAGTACGACGCCCTCATCTGCTTGGGCGCCGTGATTCGCGGGGCCACGGCCCACTTCGACTACGTGGCCGGCCAGGCGGCCGCGGGAGTGGCGAATGTGGCCGTGCAGGCAGGGGTGCCCGTGGTTTTCGGCATCCTCACCACTGACACCGTGGAACAGGCCATCGAGCGGGCGGGCACCAAGGCCGGCAACAAGGGCTACGAGGCTGCGCTGGCCGCCATCGAAATGGCCACCCTGATGCGCCAGCTCCCGTGATCCCCGCGAGCTGCGTCAGGCGCTGAAGGCCCCTTCGCCGCCGGGGTCCAGCCAGTGGAGGGTGTGCATGAAGCGGCGGGTGCGCGTCTCGCACCGCACCAACAGGGAGTGGGTTTCCGCCCACGTCCCCCGGTAGACGACGCCGTCCAGGAGGGGGCCGTCGGTGATGCCCGTGGCGGCGAAGAAAATATCGCAGCCCTTCACCATGTCGTCACACCGCACGATGCGCTTCACGTCGAGTCCGGCCGCCTCGACCGCGCGCAGCTCGGCCTCGCTCTGGGGCGCCAGGCGCCCCAACATGCCGCCGCCGAGGGCCTTCACCGCGCAGGCCGCGATCAGCCCTTCGGCCACGCCGCCGATACCCATGAGGGCGTCCACCTTGCCGTCGCCCAGGGCGGCCATGACCGCGCCGGCGATGTCGCCGTCAATGCGCAGCATCACCCGGGCGCCGGTGGCCCGGATCTCCCAGATCAAATTGCGGTGGCGCCGGCGGTCGAGCACGAAGACCACCAAGTCGCGCACTGACTTCTGGGTGACGCGGGCGATGAGGGCCAGTGTCCAGGCCACGGGCGCGTCCAAGCACTCGGGCACCAGCGCGGGGGCTACGTCGGGCCCCACCACCAGCTTCTCCATGTAGATGGCCGGCCGGGGCCGCCACATGCTCCCCTTGGGGGCCACGGCCACCACCGAAATGGCCCCCGGGCGCCCTTGGGCCACGAGGCGCCGGCCGTCGATGGGGTCCACCACCACGTCCACCGCAGGACCTTCCCCGCTGCCCACGGCGCTGCCGGTGCTCAGAGCCGACGGCGCCCCCAACTTCTGCTCCTCGCCGACGATCACCGAGCCGTTCACCTCCAGGGCGTTCAGCACGGCGTACATGGCCTCCGTGGCCGCGCGGTCCGCCTCCTCGGGCCGGCCCATGCCCATGAAGCGGCCGGCGGCCAGGGCGGCTGCCTCGGTGGCCCGCACGAAGTCCAGGCCCAGGTTGCGCTTCGGCATTGCCTCGGCGTTGGCCATGTCATGTTCTCCCGTCGCGCTCTGACACCTGTTCCACCCACAGGACCGCGGCCAGCTCGCGGCCCAGGACGATCTCCTGGCGCCCCTTGCGCAGGCGGAGGGGGCCGTTGAAGGGGGCTTGGGCCACAAACTCCAGCTCCGCCCCCGGCTTCAGGCCCAGCTCTCCCAGGTAGCGCAACTTGTCCACGTCGTGGGTGCGCACCCTGCTCACGCGCACGGTGCAGCCCGGCTCCAACTCCACAAGGCACACGTCGTTCAGCACGGGCATGGTGCCGTCCGGGGCGGGGATGGGTTCCCCGTGGGGACAACGAGTAGGGTGGCCGGTCAACTCGTCGATGCGCTCCTCCAAGTCGGCGTTGAGGCCGTTCACGAAGACATCGGCCAAGTCGTGGGTCTCCTCCCACCCGAAGCGCATCACCTCCACGAGGAAGACCTCGGCCAGCCGGTGACGGCGGATGATGGGCAGGGCCACCTGCTCGCCGGCGCGCGTCAGCCGCACGCCTCGGTAGGGCTCATGCTCCACCAGGCCGGCCTCCCTCATGCGGCGCAACATGCGGGAGACGGCCTGCGGGGAAATCGCCAGGTGCAACTCCAACAGCGAGGGGGAGACGAAGTCGTAATCCTGCTGGAGCCGGAAAATCTCAGCAGCGTACCGCTGCATGGCTTCGGTGATCTCTCGGTCCGGGGTAGCCATTCCTCAACCTTGTTCAATTTTTCACATAACCCTGGTTGATACCGGGCTCTCAACGAGGGTGCTTGATTGCCTCACACTTCCACTGTATACTCTTTGGTGAAAGTTGACAAATTTAGTCAACAATGGGCCCTGGCCGCACCGGTGCGGGGAGAGCTCGGAGGTTGGTGGTAAGACTTTACCAAAAGGACTTGCATTGTCAAGTACACTTGGAGGCGTTGCATGTACACGAAGCAGCACTTCTCTCCTCTTCTTCTGCTGCTGGGAAGTGTGGTGGTGTTCTTCCTAAGCGCATGTGGCGGTGAACTGGCCACGTCGTCCCGGCCGACGCCGGTCGCCGGGAGAGAGACGCCGGACGTCGGTGCGTCCGACGACACCGACGCGCAGCTCGCCGAGGCGGTGGCCCAACTCTACGAAATACAAGGCCATTTGATCACCAGCCAAGAGCTCCGAGGACGACAGCAGCTCCCGGTCGCCTCGGCCCATGCCGCCCACCCACAGTCCGAGCTCTTCTCCCTCGTGAAGGACGATCTGGCTGCCGCCCAACCGGGAAGCGACACCCGCCTTCTCGAGAGGCTCCAGCCCTTGCCCGAAATCGTGGGCGATCCAGGTGCATCGACCGACGAGGTGCGGTCTGCCTATGAAGCGGCCTTTGCGGCCATCGAGGAGGCCGCTGTTGTCCTGGCGGGAGAGAAGCTGCAGGAGCCGGCTTTCCTCGCCAGTGTGATCATCGCCCTGCTGGAGAGCACGCGCCGGGAGTACCGGGAGTCCATCGACAACGGCACAGTTGTCAACCTGGAAGAATACCAGGACGCCTACGGGTACTTGGTGGTCGCCCGCCGGCTCTTCCAGCACATTGCCGACGACGTGCGGGAGGACGACGTTGGGGAATACTTCAACGTCACCGAAGCCTTCGACAGGCTGGGCTCCCTGCTGCCGGCCACGGCATCGCCGCCCACGCCGCCGGCCGACCCAGCCCTGGTCTCCACCGAGATCAAAACCATCCAAGCCGAGCTGGCCGAAATCTTCGGCATTGGGCAGCGCCAACAGACGCCCGCTGAGATTCTCGCCTTCACCTACGACCAACTGGAAAGGGCCGTGGCCGCATATGAGGCGGGCAACACCGACGAGGCGTATGAGCTGGCCTCCGCCGCTTATCTCGACGGGTTCGAGCGCCTGGAAAAATACTTGGAAGCCGCCAATTACACCGACTTGGTGGGAGCACTTGAGGTTCAGTTCCAGCAGTTGCGCGATAAGATCGAGGACGGTGCCCCTGTGGACGAGCTCCGGGCTCTCCAGCGGGACATCGAGGCCGACCTGGAAAAAGTCGCCGAGGCCTTGAGACTGAAATAAATGGCCCGAAAGCCCGGCATCGCCACGGGGAGCCGACTAAACACCACAACAACAAGGAGGCACATCTATGAGTCGCCACATCGCGAAGGTGATGTTCGCTGTCCTGGGCTGGTTGCTCGTCGCCTGCGCGTCGGCAGCTCAGCCCACACCGCAGGCTGCTCCGGCGGACGAGGCGCAGGGCGCCGCTGAGCCCGTGCGCCAGGTGGAAGGTGCCACGCCTCAGACGTTGACCATCTACTCGGGGCGCAGCGAGAACTTGGTGGGCCCCATCATCGAGCAGTTCCGGGAGGCCAGCGGCATCGACGTGCAGGTGCGCTGGGGCAAGACGGCCGAGCTGGCCGCAACCCTGCTGGAGGAGGGCGCCAACAGCCCGGCCGACATCTTCTTCGCCCAGGACCCCGGCGGCTTGGGCGCCGTGGCCGGGATGTTGGCCCCGCTGCCTGAGGACATCCTGGAGCGGGTGGACCCCCGCTTCCGCGACCCCGAGGGGCGCTGGGTGGGCATTTCCGGCCGGGCGCGCGTGATCGTCTACAACACCGAGCGGGTGCGCCCCGAGGACTTGCCCGATGACTTGTGGGGCTTCACCGACCCGACGTGGAAGGGGCGCATTGGCTGGGCCCCCACCAACGCCTCCTTCCAGACGATGGTGACGGCCATGCGGGTCGCCTGGGGCGAGGAGAAAACCCGCCAGTGGTTGGAGGGCATTTTGGCCAACGAGCCAAAGGTTTACGAGAAGAACACCCCCATTGTGGCCGCCGCCGGCGCGGGGGAGATCGACGTGGGCTTCGTGAACCACTACTACCTCTACCGCTTCCTCCAGGAGGAGGGGGAGAGCTTTCCGGCCAGGAACTACTTCCTCCCCGGGGGAGGGCCGGGCTCGTTGGTGATGGTGGCCGGCGCCGGCGTGCTCGAGTCGTCGGCCAACAAGGAGGCGGCGTACAAGTTCCTGCGCTTCATGCTCTCCCCTGTGGCCCAACAGTACTTCGCCACCCAGACCTTCGAGTACCCACTGGTCGAAGGTGTGCGCACCCACCGGGAGCTGCCTCCCCTGAGTGAACTGAACGTCATCCAGATCAACTTGGCCGATTTGGCCGACCTCCAGGGAACAGTTCGGTTGCTCAGCGAGGTAGGAGCGTTACCGTAACATGGCAGAACTCACCATCACCCGCAGCAGAACACGCTCGTTCGGCAGGGGAGCCCGGCCTGGCCGGGTTCCCCTGCCCGCGTCCTGGATGACCTTGGCCCTCTGGGGCCTGGCCATCATGGTGGCCGGAGCCGTCTTGCTGCCCACGACGTACCTGTTGGTCCGCACGCTGGACGCGGGCACGGCTGCCTGGGGCCTGGTGTTTCAGGCCCGCACGGCACAGATTCTGGGGCGCACGGCCTGGCTGGCGTTGACGGTCACCGTGGCCTCTGCCGCCATCGCCGTCCCGCTGGCGTGGCTCACCGTGCGCACCGACCTGCCCTTCCGCCGGCTGTGGGCCGTGCTCACCGCCCTGCCCTTAGTGATCCCCAGCTACGTGGGCGCCTACCTGGTCGTGGCCGCCCTGGGCCCACGCGGCATGGTCCAGCAGTGGTTGGAGGAGCTCGTTGGCATCTCGCGCCTGCCCGACATCTACGGCTTTCCGGGGGCGCTGTTGGTGCTCACTATGCTGAGCTACCCCTACACCCTGCTCATCGTGCGGGCCGCGCTGCTGCGCTTGGACCCGGCCCTGGAGGAGGCGTCGCGCAGCCTGGGGTACGGCCCGTGGACCACCTTCTGGCGGGTCACGCTGCCCCAGTTGCGGCCGGCCCTGGCGGCGGGCAGCCTGTTGGTGGCCCTCTACACGCTGCGCGACTTCGGCGCGGTCTCCATCATGCGCTACAACACCTTCACCCGCGTCATCTACATTCAATACCAATCCACCTTCGACCGGGCGGCGGCGGCAGCCCTCTCCCTGGTGCTGGTGGCCCTCTCCTTGGGAGTGCTGGTCCTGGAAGTGCGCACCCAACGGCGGGCGCGCTACCACCGGAGCAGGGGGAAGAGCGCGCGCGCCCGGCCCGTGACCCGCCTAGGCCCCTGGCGCTGGCCGGCGCTCCTCTTCTGCGCGACAGTGGTCAGCGTCTCCCTGGTTTTGCCGGCCGGCGTGCTCCTGTACTGGCTGGTGCGCGGGCTGCGGGCGGGCCAGGAGCTCACCCCGCTGTGGCTGGCCACGCGGAACTCCGTCCTCGCCTCCGGCGCGGCAGCCGTGGCCACCCTTGTGGCCGCGTTGCCGGTGGCCGTGCTGAACGTGCGCCGGCCCGGCCGGCTGAGCCACCTGGTGGAACGGCTCACCTACACCGGCTTCGCGCTGCCGGGCGTGGTGATCGCCCTGGCCCTCGTCTTCTTCGGCGCCCGCTACGCCCGCCCCCTCTACCAGACGCTGCCCATGCTGATCTTCGCTTACGTCATCCTCTTCTTGCCCCAGGCCGTGGGCGCCGTGCGGGCCTCGCTGCTCCAAGTGCATCCCAGCCTCGAGGAGACGGCCCGCAGCCTCGGCCGGCGGCCGTGGCAGGTCTTCACCACCATCACAATGCCCCTCGTGTGGCCTGGGGCTGCCGCGGGCATGGGGTTGGTCTTCCTCACCACCATGAAGGAACTCCCTGCCACCCTCATCCTGGGCCCCTTGGGCTTCAAGACCCTGTCCACTCTGGTCTGGTCCGCGGTGTCCGAGGCCTTCTTCGCACAGGCCGCGGCGCCGGCCCTGCTGTTGATCCTCGTCTCGTCGGTGCCCATGACTCTCTTCATCCTGAAAGAGCACGGGGAAGAAACATGAACCACATCACCGCAGTTCAGTGCACACGCCTGACGAAATTCTTCGGCGAGATCCGCGCCGTGGAGAACTTGGAGCTGGCCGTCCAACAGGGCGAAATCCTGGCGCTGCTGGGCCCCAGCGGCTGCGGCAAGACCACTGTCCTGCGGCTCATCGCGGGGTTCGAGGTGCCCGATGCCGGCCGGGTGGAGATCGGCGGCCGGCTGGTGAGCGGGCCGGGGGTCTTCCTGCCGCCGGAACGGCGCCGGGTGGGCATGGTCTTTCAGGACTACGCCCTCTTCCCCCACATGACGGTGGCCGAGAACGTGGCCTACGGGCTCGGGCGGGGAAAGGGCCAGGCAGCGCGGGTGCGGGACATGCTCGCCCTCGTGGACCTGGGCGACGTGGCGGACCGCCTGCCCCACGAGCTCTCCGGCGGCCAGCAGCAGCGGGTGGCCCTGGCACGGGCCCTCGCCCCCCGGCCCGACGTGTTGCTGTTGGACGAGCCCTTCTCCAACTTGGACGCCGGCCTGCGGAAGCAGGTGCGCGAGGAGGTGCTGGACATCCTGAAGGCCACGGGCACCACGGCCATTCTGGTCACGCACGACCAGGAGGAAGCCCTCTTCATGGGCGACCGGGTGGCCATCCTCAACGCCGGCCGGCTGGAGCAGGTGGGCACGCCGGAGGAGATCTTCCACCACCCGGCCACCCGCTTCGTGGCCGAGTTCATGGGCCACACCGGCTTCCTGCCGGCCCGGGTGACCGCCGACGGGCTGGAGACGGAGTTGGGCTTCCTGCCCCAGCGCCTCCCCTTGCCCCCCGGCACCCAAGTGGATATGCTGGTGCGTCCCGACGACCTCACCCTCCGGCCAGACCCCACGGGAACCGCGCGCGTGGAGCGCCGCATCTTCCAGGGAATGCACCACCTCCACCGGGTAGTGCTCCCCTCGGGCAGAACCGTCCACTGCCTGACCCTGCACACCGAGCACTACGCGCCCGGCACCCGGGTGCGGGTCGAGTTGACCCCAGGCCACGCGCTGACCTGTTTCCAGAACGGGCTGGCCGTGGGCGCGGAGGAAGACGAGCATCATGTCCCAAACGCCGCTGCGACCGCGGTCATGTGGCCGGAATACTCGCGTTGAAGTTGTGGGACGAACGTGCTATACTCCGACGCGTCCACAATGAGGCCAGCAAGGGGGAAGACGATGGCCCACCGCGTTCGGTTCTACACCCGGCCCGGCTGCTCCCTGTGCCGGCGGGCCGTGCCCATTCTGGAGCGCTTGGCCTCCCAAGGGCTCATCGAGTGGGAAGCCGTCAACATCGAGGACGACCCTGACCTGCTCCGCCAGTACGCCGACCGCATTCCCGTGGTGGAGGTGGAAGGGCGGGGTGTGCTGGCCGGCCGGGTGAGCGAGTACCGCCTCCGCCGCCTGCTCGGCGGAGAACCGTGAGCGAGCCCGATGATTGTCACGTGGAATTACCGGGACCGGGATACTTTCATCCAGCGGCTGGACCCGCGCACGCGCATCATCTTCTTCATCTGCGCCACCTTCGCCATCATCCAGACGTGGGACCTGCGCATCCTCCTGGGGTGGCTGGCGCTTACCGCCCTGGCCTTCGTCACGTCCAAAGTGACCTGGCAGGAGACGCGGCGCTTCTGGCTCTTCGTGCTCCCCCTGGTCTCGTTCCTCGTGTTCATCACGGCCATCACGGGGCGCGGTGGCGTGGAGGCCTACCAGGTGGAGCACGTCATCTACGCCCGGCGATTCACCCTTCCCCTGCTGGGCGAACGCCTCTTCGACGTGAGCGCCGAACAACTCCTCTACGCGGCCGGCCAGTTCGTGCGGATGCTCAGCATGGCGGCCATGGGCTTGCTGGTCACCTTCACCATCCACCCGGCCCACTACGGCGTGACCTTCCGCCGGCTGGGGCTGAACGACAAGTTCGCCGTGGCCACCGACCTGGCCTTCCGGCTGGTGCCCACCGTGGCCCACGACTTCCAAGTGACCCTGGACGCCCAGCGGGCCCGGGGGTACGAGCTGGAGCGGCGGGCCGGCGTGAGCCTGGTGCAGCAAATTCGCAACTTGGCCCCGCTCATCATCCCGGTGACTATCGGCACCCTGCTGCGCGGCGAGGAGATCGTGGACGCCATGGACCTGCGCGCCTTCGGGGCCGTGCCCCGCCGCACTTGGATCGTGGAGCTCCGCTACCGGCCGGCCGATTACGCGGTGCTGGCCGTGGCCTTTGGCGCGCTGGTGCTCACCACGTGGGCCAACGTCGTCGGCCTGACGGACCTGTGGGTGCCCGGTTTCCTGCTCGGGTAGGTCGAACACGCGGGTGTCCCCCATGCTCTTCCCCGAAACCCTGGTGGTGATGCGAGGTGGTGGCGACTTGGCCACCGGCGCTGCCCTCCGGCTCAAGCGGGCCGGCTTTCCTCTCGTGATCTTGGAACTTCCCCGCCCCCTCGTCGTGCGCCGGGCCGTGGCGCTTGCCGGCGCCGTGCTCGCGGGCACCGTGGACGTGGAGGGGCTCCGCGGGCAGCGCGTCCGTTCGCCCCAGGAGGCCCTGACGCTGGCACGCGAGGAGGCCACCGTGCCCGTCCTCGTGGACCCCGCCGGCCGGAGCCTGAGAGCCCTCAAGCCCGTGGTCCTCGTGGACGCCCGCATGGCCAAGCGCAACGTGGACACGTCGCCGGCACAAGCTCCCCTCGTCGTGGCCTTGGGGCCGGGCTTCGAGGCCGGCCGTGACTGCCACGCCGTGGTGGAGACGAACCGGGGCCACTTCCTGGGCCGCGTCTACTGGCAAGGCCACGCCGAACCCGACACCGGCACGCCCGGCCCCGTGGCCGGCCGCGGGGCCGAACGGGTGCTGCGGGCGCCCGTGGACGGCACTGTGCGCGCCCACGCCGAGATCGGCGACCGCGTGCGGGCCGGCGACGTGGTGGCCGAAGTGGCCGGCGTGCCTGTCCGCGCCCCCTTCGCCGGCGTGGTGCGGGGGCTCATCGCCGACGGCACGCCCGTGCGGGCCGGCCTGAAGATCGGCGACGTGGACCCCCGTGGCCGGCGGGACCACTGCTTCACCGTCTCCGACAAGGCGCTGGCCGTGGGCGGCGGCGTCCTGGAAGCCGTGCTCACCTGGCTCAACCGCCGGGATAACAGAGGAGGCAACCGGTGAACTTGGCCCAGGCCCTGCGCGTGGGCCGCAAGGCCGTGGTCACCTTCGTGGGCGGCGGCGGCAAGACCACGGCCATGTTCCGCCTGGCCGACGAACTGGCTGCCCGTGGGTGGCGCGTCATCTCCACCACCACCACCCGCCTCTTCGAGGCCCAAGCCGCCCAAGCGCCCGCCATCGTCTCCACAGACGCCCTGGAAACCCTTCCGGCCCGCTTGGAGGCCCACGGCCACGTGCTCGTGGCCGCCCCGCCGACGGGCGACGCCAAGAGGCTGGGCATCGCCCCCGAGCTGGCGGACGCACTGGCGGCCCGGCCGGACGTGGACGCCGTCATCGTCGAGGCGGACGGCAGCCGCCGGCGCCCCTTCAAGGCGCCGGCCCACTTCGAGCCCGTGGTGCCGGCCTCGACCACCCACCTGGTCCCCGTGGTAGGCGTGGACATCGTCGGTCGGCCCCTCGACGAAAACCACGTCCATCGCCCGGAGCGGGTTACGGCCCTCACGGGCGCGCCGCGCGGCACGCCCGTGAGGGCCGAGCTCGTGGCCCGCGTGCTGGCCCATCCGCTGGGAGGTGCCAAGGGGCGCCCGGTTGGCGCCCGCCTGCTCCCGCTGATCAACCGCGTCGAGCGGCCGGAGCACTTCGCGGCAGCCCGCGAGCTGGCCGGCCTGCTCCTGGCCCGCGAGAACGTTGACGGCGCGCTCATCGCCGCCGTGCGGGGCGAGCCGCCGGTCCACGAAGTGTGGGAGCGCGTGGCCGGCATCGTGCTGGCCGCCGGCCGCGCCACGCGGTTCGGGGCCACTAAGCAGCTCCTGCCGTGGCGGGGCACCACGATGGTAGGCCACGTGGCCGACGTGGCGTTGCAGGCCGGCCTCTTCCCCGTGATCGTCGTCGTCGGCCACGAGGCCGACCGCGTGGCCGAGGCCGTGGCCAACCGGCCTGTCCGCGTGGTGTTCAACCCCGAGTACGCCGGCGGCCAGAGCACTTCGGTGCGCCGGGGCGTGGAGGCCCTGCCCGACTCCTGCGGCGCGGCCGTCTTCCTCCTCGCCGACCAGCCGGGCATCACGCCCGACGTCATCCGCCGGCTCGTGCAGGCCCACCGGCAGACCTTGGCCTCCATCATTGTGCCCACCTACGACGGCAGGCGGGGCAACCCCGTGCTCTTCGACCGCGCCCTCTTCGCCGACATTCAAACCCTGGCCGGTGACACGGGCGGGCGGGCTCTCTTCGAGCGCCACCGCGACCGCCTCCTCCGCGTGCCCGTCGAGGAGCCGGCCATTCTTCAGGACATCGACACGCCGGAGGACTACCGCAGCGCCGTCGGCGCCGAAGGCCTGTGAGGGCCAACATCGCCGAAAAAAGAGCGCGGCCGCCCCTGTTAGGACGGCCGCGCCTCACGGGAGAAACGGCACTGCGGCGCTACTGTTCTATGATGCTGATGCTGACTTGGCCTCCTTGGGCATCGACGGAGATCATGTAGGTCTTCCCATCCTTGGACGCCTGGAACATGCCGCCGTTGGGAACTGTGAACGTTTGGGTGATCGTAAAGCCGTTGGCCGGCAGGGCCTCCTCGAAGAAGGCCATTACCTCCTCCAGGCTCATGTCGCTCACCGTGTAGGACTGGATGCCGCCGAAGGCACCTGTGCGCTTGGCGCCCTCGGGGAGCGGCACGACCTGCTCGGCCTCGGCCATGTCCTCGGGCGGCTCGACAGTGATGCCCAAGTTGACGCCCTCGATTTCATACGAGAACTCGGACGTGACCGCGACCTCCTGGCCCTCCTCGTTCGTGCCGCGCCACGTGGTGGCGTACATCGCCTTGACCAGCAGCTCGTCCTCGGTCACGTAGAGGTCGCCGGTGAAGCCCTCGAAGCGCAAGTCCGAGGGCAGGAACTCGGTGACCATGAGGCCCATCATGTCCGCGAGCGGGCTCTGGACGATCTCCCCCAGGCCGTCGGCCGAGAGGCTTGCTCGGTAGTGGACCGTCTCGAAGCCGTTGACCGTCTCGGTGCCCACCTGCTCCCAGCCCTCGACACCGGCGTACTCCTTGAAGTCGGCGAGCACCGATTCGGGGTCGAACGTGCTCTCCTCCTGGGAGAAGTAGGTCCAGTTCTCCCCCATCTTGAACCAGACATCGTTCCCGATCTGGATCATCTCCATCACGGGCTCGCCGCCTTCCTCGCCTTGGCCAGGTCCTCCGGTCGCCAGGCCGCCCATCATGGCGTAGAGGCCCCGCACAACGGTGCGGCTGGCCGGAGGCTCCGTGGTCACCTCCATCGTCATGTCCATGAGGACAAGGCCATCACGGTACTGGGCCGAGAACTCCTCGGGCACGCCTTCGCCCTCGACCTTCACGCGCTGGGTGTAGCGCACGCGGAAGTCCCTGATCTCCTCAGCCTTCCGTTCCGTGGGGAAGAAGAAGGAAAGCAATCCGCCCCCTTCAGCAGCCTGGCCCTCCGTTCCGGACGGCGCTGACGTGGGCGTAGGCGCTGGCGTGGGCGTAGGCGGCGCGGGAGGAAGCGTAGGCGTGGGCGCTGGCGCCTGGGCTTCGGGCTCCACGGCCCCGCCGCCGTATTCGTCCGGCATGGTGGCATCCTGTCCTCCGCCTCCGCCGCAGGCGGCGAGCAAGAACACGAACACCAACATGAGCACAACCACATGTCGCCTCATCATTCCCTCCTCCTTTTGGTGCTGCTTTTTTGTTCTGTTCGTGTTGTGGGATAAGGTGAAGGCTGCCGAGCAGAGCCCGACAGCGCGGAGCACAGTGCAGAGAAGCCTCCCGTGCGCCCGCTGGCGCTGCCGGGAGCGGGGAGGGGTTCACACCCGCGCGGTCATCGGCCCACACTGCATGAACGCACGGCCACGGGGAAATTCGTCGGCCTGTAGGCCCGGGTGTGAACGCCCAGCACAACTCTTCTACGTTTGGGTCACGTGGGAGGTTACATGCCGGGGCAATGCATCACGCCGTGGCCGCCAACGCCTCCAAGGCCCGCCCGATGTGGTGCTCCTCGATGCCGTAGTGGGTCACGGCGCGGAAGCGCCCGCCGCCGAAGGAGGAGATGAGCACGCCCCGCTCGCGCCATGCTCCCAGCACCTCTTCTTCGGGGCGGGGTTCGGGCAGCTCGAAGACCACGATGTTGGTCTCCACAGGGCGGTGAACCCGGTATCCCAAGGCCTCGAGCCCGTCGGCCAAGCGCTGGGCGTTGGCGTGGTCTTCGGCCAGGCGGGAGATCATCTCGGTGAGGGCCACGATGCCGGCCGCGGCCAGGACGCCGGCCTGGCGCATCCCGCCGCCGAGCACCTTGCGCGCGCGGCGTGCCTCGGCGATGAAATCGCGGGAGCCGGCCACCAGGCTGCCCACAGGCGCGGCCAGCCCCTTGCTCAGACAGACGCTCACGCTGTCGAAGGGAGCGGCCAGCTCGGCCGGGGGCACGCCCAAGGCCACGGCCGCGTTCCAGAGGCGGGCGCCGTCGCCGTGGAGCCAGAGCCCGTGCCGGTCCGCCAGGGCACGCACCCGGAGCACGTAGTCGGGCGGCAGCACGCGCCCGCCCATGCGGTTGTGGGTGTTCTCCAGGGCGATGAGCTTGGTGCGGGGGAAGTGGACATTTTCGGGGCGGATGGCCGCCTCGATGGCCTCCAAGGCCATTGTGCCGTCGGGCAAGTTGGGCACCACGCGGGGGTGAATGCTCCCCACGGCCGAGGCACCGCCGGCCTCGTAGATGTAGGTGTGCTGGTTGTCGCCCACGATGTACTCGTCGCCGCGGCCGCAGACGACGAGCAGGCTGATGAGGTTGCCCATGGTGCCGCTGGGCACGAAGAGGGCCGCCTCCTTGCCGAGCCGCTCGGCGGCCAGGGCCTCCAGCCGGTTGACGGTGGGGTCCTCGCCGTAGACATCGTCGCCCACGGGCGCCTCGGCCATGGCCCGGCGCATGGCCGGCGTGGGGTGCGTCACCGTGTCGCTGCGCAAATCGATCACGTCCACCGCACACCTCCTCCTCTGTGGTCAAGGGGTCATCTGGGTGGGTCCCCGCCCCATGAACTTGTGGCACGCCTCACACTGGGGGAAGACCACTTCGCGGGAGATGAAGAACTCGAACTCGTTGCCCAACATGTGGCTCACGTGGCAATCCACACAGCGGATCGTCGTGGGGGCTCCCTCCTCCAGGAAGTACCAGTGGATGTGGTTCTCGAAACTCCGGTCGTCGGCCCACGTGCGATGACATTGGATGCACACCTCGTCCGGCAGGGGTTTGTCCATCTTGGCCGGCTGCTCGAAATCGCCGGTGATGAAAGCGTAGGTGTCCCGAAGGGCCAGAGCTAAACTCTCGGCGCGCCCCCGGACGCCCACGCCACCGTGACAGTCGATGCACAGCACGCCGTCGGGGCGCCCGTCGGTGGCCAGGGCGTGGGCGGCCGCGAGTGTGGAGGCGAGCCCATCGCGCTTGGCCTCGGCGAAGCGGCGCACGAAGGTAACCTCGGGCTCGGTGTGGCAGGCGGCGCAGAACTCGTTGTTCTGCTCCAGGGCAATGGCCCCGCCGACCCCCGTGAGGGCCAGCGCGCCGGAGACCACCACGATGAGCACGAACCAGTGCAGCAGCCGTTGTCGTCGCAGGGAGTCGCGCACGGGAAAGCCCCTGAAATCTCTATGCCTCGACCACGACCGTGATGGCATGAATGCGGGACGTGCCATCTGGGAAGGTGTCGTCCAACAGGCCGCCGCCCACGCCCTCCTGGCGCACGCCGTTGCCGTCGGTGGCCCGGGCCTTGATCACGAACCTCCCTTGGAGGCCGGTGGTGTCCCACTCGTAGCGCCAGAGCGTCCAGACCACCTCGGGGTACTCGCGGGCCTGGGTGAGCTCGGCATCGTACCAGGCATCGCCGATGCCCACCTCCACCCGCTGCACGCCGGAGCGGCCGGCAAAGGCACGGCCGCTGATGACCACGCGAGTGCCGCTCTTGATGCGGGCCTGGTTCTCGGGCGTCTCGATCTGGGAGTTCACCTTGATGGTGGCCTCGTTGCTCCACCCCTTGCGCTCCCAGTACCCCAAGTACGGCGTGTCCGTCAACTCCAGCTCCAGGAGCCACTTGGGCTGTTTCATCCCGTAGCGGCCCGGCCAGAGACAGCGCACCGGGTAGCCGTGTTCAGGGGGCACGGGCTCCCCGTTCATGGCAATGGCCAAGTAGGCCAAGGGGTCCATGGCCAACTCCATGGGGATGCTGGTGTGAAAGCCGTCGGCCGCGCGGGCGATCACCTCCACGGCCGAAGGCGAGGGCCCCGCCATCTCCAACACCTCCCGCAGGGGCACCACCTCCCAGACAGCGTTGCCGATCAAGTTCCCCCCCACGGGGTTGGAGATGCACTCGAGCGTGCGCATGTGGGCCCCGGCCGAGAGCCCGCGCAGGTCCTCGAAGGAAAGGGTGAGCTCCTGCTCCACAAGCCCGGTGACCTTCAGGCGGTAGGTTTCCACGTCCAGAGAAGGAATGCCCCGGCCAATGTCCACCGTGTAGAACTCGTCGTTCGGCGTCACGCGCACGTCGTCAGTTCGCACCACCACGGGCGTGGCCGGCGCCGGCGAGGGGGCAGCGGCCTCCGCGGGCACGGCGGTGGGCGAGGCAGGTGGGCTCGTCGGAGATGGTGAGCTCACCTGAGATGTCTCGGGGCGAGCACCCAGCCTGGGCACACACCCCGAAAGGACAAGAACTCCGGCACCGGCCGACAGTCGCAATATGTCTCGACGTGTAAGATGGCGCATCCTTCCCCCCTCCAAATGTTTCCTGATGATAGCAAATATATCTTAGACATCGCCCCCGTGGCCTCCAAATTGTGCGCCTGCCGCCCATCTTGCGACCTCAACGGCACCCGCCGGCGGTTTGTTCATTTTTTTGCACAAGATTTGGTTGCAATATAGTGTGGAATATGGTATACTCCCTTACACAACTTGTCGGCTCAACATCCCTGTGAGGCTCATGAACGGGCGCAGCGTCTCCGAGCTGGAAACTCTCATCCGTGCCAAGTACCCGCTCCTCTACATCCTCTCCTCCGAAGAGCGGCGGGTGGAGGACATGTTGCGCCAGGTAGCCACCCGGCGCCACAAGCGCCTGCTGGGCTGGACGGTGACCTGTGGGTTCCTCGACCTCTCCACCCCCAGGGCCACGCCCGTGGCCGCCAACGTGCGCGATCCCCTGCGGGCCCTCGACTACGTGGCCGACGCCGACGAGCCCGCCATCTTCGTCCTGAAGGACTTCCACCCCTACTTGGACACCGCCCGCCTGCCCGTCGAGAACGCCGTCACCGTGCGCCGGCTGCGCGACTTGGCCGCCGACCTGAAGGAGAGCCGCAAGACCCTGGTCCTCCTCTCCCCGGTGGTGGTCATTCCGCCGGAACTGGAGAAAGACGTGACGCTCCTCGATTACAGCCTGCCCACGCCAGCCGAGCTCGACGTGGCCTTGGAGCGCGTGCTCCGGTCGGCCCGGCAGTTGGGCGGTCGGCTGCGCGGCCTCCGGCTCGACGACGAGGCGCGGGCCGAAATCGTGCGCGCGGCCCAAGGGCTCACCTGCACCGAGGCCGAAAACGCCTTCGCCCGTTCCCTGGTGCTCACCGGCCGGTTGAAACCCGACCTGATCGGCCAGGAAAAGCAGGCCATCATCCGCAAGTCGCGCGTGCTCGAGTACTTCGAGGCCCAGGAGGACTTCGCGGACGTGGGCGGCATGGGGGAGCTCAAGGAGTGGCTGCGCAAACGAGGACACGCCTTCAGCGAGCGCGCCCGCCGCTTCGGGCTGCCCGAGCCCCGGGGGCTCCTGCTCATCGGCGTGCAGGGCAGCGGCAAGAGCCTCATGGCCAAGGCCATCGCCCGCCAGTGGCGGATGCCCCTGCTGCGGCTCGACATGGGGCGCGTCTTCGGCGAGCTCGTGGGCGCCTCGGAGCACAACATGCGCCAAGCCCTGCGCCTGGCCGAATCCGTGGCGCCCTGCGTGGTCTGGCTGGACGAGCTGGAAAAGGGGCTGGCCGGCGCTGGCGGCGGGCGCTCCGACGCCGGCACCGCTGCCCGTGTGTTGGCGACCTTTCTCACGTGGATGCAGGAGAAACAGGCTCCTGCCTTCGTCGTGGCCACGGCCAATGACATTCGCCGCCTGCCGCCGGAGGTGCTGCGCAAGGGGCGCTTCGACGAAATTTTCTTCATCGACCTGCCCACGTTGGAGGAACGGGAGGAAATCTGGCGCATTCACCTGCGCCGGCGGGGGCGCAACCCCATTCACTTCGACCTGGAACGGCTGGCCGTGGAAAGCGAGGGCTTCAGCGGGGCCGAGATCGAGCAAGTGGTGATCAACGCCCTCTACGACGCCTTCGACGAGGAGCGCGACCTCCAGATGCACGACCTCCTGCGCAACTTGACCCAGACAGTCCCCCTGGCCCACACCATGCGGGAGGAGATCAGCGCGCTGCGCCTCTGGGCGCGCACCAACGCCCGCTCGGCCAGCTCGGCCGGGTGGCAGCAACCGTGGGAGGTGCCGGCGTGATCCTCTGGCAACGCGCCCTGCTCTTCTACCAGACCCAACGCCATCTCGTGGACAACGGGCTCCAAGCCCTTGGGCTGACCGTGCTCACGGGCCTCGTGCTCCAGTCGTCCGTGGCAGCCGTTTACCCGCCCCAGTGGGTGACGGTGTTGCTCATCGGGATCTTTCTCCTGGGCACGCGGTCGCCGTCGTGGGGGTACGGCGCCGCCGTGATCACCCTGCTGTGGCCCCTGTGGCACATTTCGCCCTACCTGATGGCCCTCTTCCTGGCGGTGACCGTGCTGGCCCGCGGCCCCATCCTGGACAACCTGCCCTGGGCCCTCCTGGTCGTGGCCACCCCCCTCCTCGCCCAAGGGTACTTGATTGCCCTCCCGCCGCTGGTCGCCGGCCTCTTGGGCGGCCCAACGGCCGGGCTCTGGGTGGGCCTCCTGGCGGCGCTGTGGGCCAAGCTCTTCGGGGGCATGGGAGGGCTCCCCGTGGACCTGCTGGCCCTCAACGAGTATGCCTTCGACGCCAACCTGTTGGCCCAACGATTTGCCGGCGCCAACTCGCTGGAAACTCTGCGGCTCCTCATTGCCCCCTTCGCCGCCGGCAGCGTGGTCCTCTTGCTCCACCTGCTCCAGATTCTGGCGTGGGGGCTCGTGGGGTACGCCGTGGGGCGGGTGCGCGGCACCGCGTGGACCGAACGGGCCCCTTGGACCGGCGCGGCCGTGGCCGTGGTCGCGGGCACGGCCACGGCGTGGGGCGGCCTCTACGCCCTGCCCGCCTGGCTCCAGTTCGCCACCCTGCAAGAGATGCGCCGCACGCCCGGCACGCTGGTGGGCTTGGCCGCGGCCGCCCTCCTCACGCTGGCCATCTACAACGTGTACCACGCCGCCCGCAGGCCGGTGTTTCCGCGCGCGCAGGCCGTGCGCGTGCGGCGGGGGTGGCCTGTGAGAAACATCCAGCGGGAGGGGCAAACGCCCCCCCCAAGGCCCACATCGGCCGACGGCCAAGAGGACCTGATCATGATCGAACTGGATTAGTGCTATGGAAGAGCCACGTCACGTGACCCGAACCCGCGTCTACCGTAGGCACACGTCCCTGGCCTCCTCCTGGCTGCCTTCCCTCCTCTCGGTGGCAGCCGGGCTGGCCGTGATCGGCCTGCTGGTGGTGCTCTTCCCCCTGGAGTGGGTGCGGGCGCCCCGCGTCACCCTGGCCGTGGACCAGCCCCTTTTCTCCCCCAACGGAGACGGCTACTTGGAGAGCCTGACCGCCTTCTACGTGCTTTCGGAAGAGGCCAACGTGACGGCCGAAGTGCTCAACGGGGCTGGTCAACGGGTGCGCACACTCATGCTGGAGCAACCCCAAGTGGCCGGACAACACGCCCTCACGTGGGACGGCCGGGACGACGGGGGCAACATCGTGCCGGACGGCACCTACCGCCTGCGCGTGGTGGCCGTGGGCACAGCGCGGCGGAGCGAACACACCCTCCCCGTCGAGGTGGACACCACCCCGCCGGCCCTGAGCGTGGCCAACCTCAAGCCCCAGATGACCGTCCGGGAATCCACCCTCACCGTCGAGGGCACCACCGACCCCGACGCCCTGGTGTGGATCAACGACGAGCCCCAGCCCATTCCCGTGCAGAACAACGGCGTCTTCCGGGTGGTGCGCCAGTTGCAAGAGGGGGAGAACACCATCACCGTGCGGGCCGTGGACAACGCCGGCAACGAGACGCGCGCCGACTACACCATCGTCCTGCGCACCCGCCCCCCGGACATCACCCTGTTGGAGCCGGAGCCCGAGGCGTGGCTCAACGAGAACCCCATCACCGTGCGCGGCCAAGCGCCAGCCGACGCCGAGGTGACCGTGAACGGCACCCCGGCCCAAGTGAACGAGGACGGCACATTCGCCGTGGACGTGGTGCTGAACGAGGGGGACAACGTCATCGTGGTTGAGGCCGCCGACGAGGTGGGCAACACGGCCCGCCTCGAACGGGTGGTTCACCTGCGAACCCAGCCGCCTGAGATCGTCCTCTCCAACTTGCCCGACGGGCTCACCGTGAACGACCCTGCCTTCCGCATCGCCGGCCAAGTGGAGCCGGGCATTGCCCTGACGGTCAACGGGCGCCAAGTGCCCGTTGACAACAGGGGGTTCTTCAGCACGCTCATCACGCTCCAAGAGGGGCAGAACCTGATCACCATCACGGCCACCGACTTGGCCGGCAACACCTCCACCGTGCAACGGCTGGTGACCTACGAGCCGGCCCCCGCCCTGGCCGACCTGCCCATCACCATCCCGGCCGACGTGGCCGGGCGCCGCCTGCTGCTGGCCACCGTCTTGGGCTTGCTGCCCCTCTTCTTCCTCCTCGTGGCCTGGGTGCGGCCGCTCCGCTTCTCCCTCTCGGTGGAGAACCCCGTCTTCTACCCCTTCCGGCCCGACGACTCCCGCCTCCTCATCATGCGGCTGGACCTCTCCCGCGGGGCACGGGTGACGCTGCGGGTCTACGACCAGCAGGACCGGCTGGTGGCCACCATTGTGGAGAAGCGCAAGCACAGCTCAGGAGAACACTACCGCCTCTGGGACGGGCGGGACGAGGCCGGAAATGTGCTGCCCAGCGGCTCCTACCTGATCGAGGCCACGGCCTCGACGCGCCTGATCAGCGCCACCAGCGCCGCGTGGGTCTACTTGGACGCCACGCCGCCCATGATCGGCACCGTCACGCGGGAGGAGCGCGGGAGCACGAACGCGGCCACATACGTCGAGGGCGAGGCCGTGGACCTCTCCTGAAGCCGGGGCCGGCCCGGCTCGTGGGGCGCCTCCCCGAGCTTACAGGCGGAACGCGGTCGGCCCTCGCCCTGACAGAGGCGAGTTTACCCTTCTGCCTCCTCGAGGGCGGCCAGCAGACTGTCGCGCACGTCATCGAGCAGCCGGCCAGCCACTTCCCACGTTATGTCAATTGGTAGCGGCGTGCGCCGGCGCGTCGCCCGGCTGTACCGGTACCGCCGGAGTTCCACCTCTGTGCCCCGGTCGGCCCGCGTGATCCACATCTCGTAGTAGTCGCGCACCTCGCCGAAGGGCCCTTTCTCGGCCGGCGCACTGCGCACCAGGGCGCGGCCGTCACCTGCCTCGATGAGCCGGAGGGGCTCCAACAAGTAGGTCACGCGCCGGGCCACGCCCGCTGCCGCTCGGCCCGGGTCGGCCGCAGCCGGAGTGCGGACGACAACCCGCCCCGCCGAGAGGCCCACGGGCCCGGAGGCGTGTGCCTCGACGTGAAGGTGCCATCCCCCGTGTTCGACGGAGGGCCTGTCGCCCCCGGAGGCCACATGGCTCCGCCACCGTGTCACCATCTCCTGTCCCCATGTCATGTGCATCCCCCCTTCTTCCTTTACCTTCTACACCGTGCTACACCGTGCGCCTTCGCTCGAGCTTGCGAAACGAGTGCTCCTTGCCGTCGAAACTCAACAGGCGGGGCACGTCGCCCACCACCGTCTCCACGTGGACGGGGCGCTTCCAAATGCGGTAGAGGTTGACCAACGTGGGCCGGGCGTAGTCCAAGTCCAGATCGACGCCCTCGTGCTGGTGGACCAAGTAGAGCTCCCCCCGGTTGCGGTAGTTGGCGTCGGCCACGTAGATGATGGGATAACCGAAGTTGGTGAGGGAGAAGAGCAACTTCTGCTTGATGGCCTGAAAGTCGCGCGAGTCGATTTCGTACTGGTTGGTGCGCTCGTTGTACTTGTAGGTGAAGAGCTTGTGGCGATTGCAGAACTCCTCGGTGAAGAACGTGTCGATGAAGCCCACGTCGTTGTAGATGCGGCGCACCTCGAAGATCTTCTGGCGGCCCAAGCCCAGGCCCAAGTCCCACTCGCGGCGGGCCTGCATGTCGTCACACTCCTCCCACGCCTTGCCGAACTGCCCCTTGTTCCACCGCTCCTCGATGTCGCGGAAGAGCTCGAGGCCGATCTTGTAGGGATTGATGCGGTAGAGGCTCATGGCCACCGTGCCGGCGTGGTGGTCGGCGTAGTCCACCACCTCGGCGTCCGACATCACGCCCGTCTGGGTCATGATGGTGGAGTGCCAGTAGCTGGCCCACCCCTCGTTCATGATCTTGGTCATGCCTTGGGGGGCGAAGTAGTAGGCTTCCTCCCGCACGATGCTCAGCACATCGTGCTGCCACGACTTGAGGGGGGCGTGCTCCAGCAGGAAGAGGAGCACATCGCGCTCCGGCTCGGGGGGGAAGCGCTCGGAGCGCCGTCGGGCCTCCTGGCGCCGGCGTTCGGCCTCGGCGCGGAGGAGTTCGGGCGGGTTCACGTACCGGTCCATGTAGGCCCCGGGCACGTGGAGGCGGGGGACCTCCGGGCGGCGGACGGCCAGGTCCTCCTCGTCCTCGTCCTCGTCGGCCGGCTTGGGGGAGGGCTGGGGATGGCGGCGGATGGCCACGCTGTGCCTGTCGATCAAATTTTCCAGGGAGAGGCAAATGTCGAGGAAATCCTCAACCTCCTCCAGGCCGTAGCGGTCGATATAGCGGCTAATGCGGGTGGCGTGGTTGGCCATCTCGTCCAACATGCGCCGGTTGGTGTGGGCGAACCAGAGGTTGTTCTTGAAGAAATCACTGTGGGCGTAGACGTGGGCCATGACGATCTTCTGGTCCACCAGTTCGTTGTTGGCCAACAGGTAGGCGTAACAGGGGTCGTTGTTGATGACCATCTCGTAGATCTTGTGGAGGCCGTACTCGTAGCTGCGCTTCAGGCGCTCGTACTCCATGCCCCACCGCCAGTGGGGGTAGCGCCGCGGGAAGCCCATGTAGGCGGCCAGCTCGTTCATCTGCTTGAAGTCTACCATCTCGAAAATGACCTCGAAGAAGTCGAGGCCGAGGTCGAGCGCCCGTTGGCGGATTTCGTCCCGGGCGGCCTCCAGTTCCGGGGGCAACGTGGTCGAGCCGAGCATAGTTGACTCCTTACCGTCCTTTGCCCAAGAAGGTCTTGATGGAATCGTAAATCCCGTCGCGCCCTTCGATTTCGCTCAGCACCAGCACCTCGTGGTCGGAGCCGAAGTGGTCGCGCAAGTCGCGGATAAATTCCCCGCTGCCGTAGTAGCTCTCCACCTGGCCGTAGCAGAAGAGGTTGACCACGGGCAAGAGCTCCTCTTCCAACAGGGCGATGCACTTCTGGGTGTCTCCGCCCCCCCAGTTGTCGCCGTCGGAGAAGTGGAAGGGGTAGATGTTCCACTCGTCGGGCGGGTAGTGCTCCTGGATGATCTTGAGGCAGAGCTCATAAGCGCTGCTGATCATGGTGCCGCCGCTCTCCCGGGTGTGGAAGAAGGTGTGGCGGTCCACTTCGCGGGCCACGGCATCGTGGATGATATAGCGGGTTTCGATGTTCTCGTACTGGGAGCGCAGCCACGTGTCGATCCAGAAGGCCTCGATGCGCACGATCTCCTTCTGTTCGTCCCCCATGGAGCCGCTCACGTCCATCATGTAGATGATGACGGCGTTGCTCTCGGGCTTGCGCACTTCCTTCCAGGAGCGATAGCGCTTGTCCTCGCGGATGGGAATGACCACGGGGTTGGCGGGGTTGTAGGTGCCGCTCATGATCTCGCGCTTGAGGGCCTCGCGGTAGGTGCGCTTGAAGTGGCGCAGGCTCTCGGGGCCCACGCGCCGGATACCGCTGTAGCGGTCCTTCTCGCTGACGATGTTCTTCTTGCCCTTGGGCTGGATGCGGGGCAGTTCCAGCTCCTCGGCCATGATCTGGGCCAACTCCTCGAAGGTCAGCTCCACTTCGAGGATGTGTTCGCCCGGCTGGTCGCCGGCTTGGCCTTGGCCGGGCTGGGGCTCGCCGACGCCAATGGGCGTGCCCGGCTCGCCCTCTCCCTGGCCCACGCCGCCGCGCCTTTGCCGGCCGAAGCGAAATTGGGGAATGTCAATTTGTGGAATGGGAATGCTCACCAGGTGGCGGCCCCGCCGGCCGATCAACTCGCCGCGCGAAATGTAGTGGCGCAGGTGCTTCTTGATGTGGCCGCGGGCAATCTCCTTGAACCGCCGGTTGTCCCGTTCGATACGGCTCACCGTGTCCATAACTCCCCCCAGATGGGCCACACGCTTTGGCATCGACCTCTTACGTGTCCCGGTACGCCGGGGGACGCGCCTCACCCGAGAGCGCGTCCCCCCGCTCGCCCTTGAGTCGGTTGTGGCCCGGCTCAGGCCGCCCGCTTGGTGTCACCGCGGGCGAAGATGCTGGCCACGTAGTTGAGCACGTCCGTGGCACACACTTCACAGTACCCGTACTCGTTGATGAGCCGGCTCTTGACGATGTCGATCTTCTCCTGCGTCTCCCGGTCGATGACGCTGCTCACCAGGCTGGTCAGCTTAATGGAGTCCTTCTGGTCCTCGAAGAGCTTGAGCTCCAGAGCGCGTTGGAGGCGCGGGTTGGACGTGTAGTCGAATTTCTTGCCCTCGAGGGCCAAGGCGGCGATGTAATTCATGATCTCGCGCCGGAAGTCGTCCTTGCGGCTCTCGGGGATGTTGATCTTCTCCTCGATGGAGCGCATGAGCTGCTCGTTGGGCTCTTCGTCCTCGCCGGTGAAGGGGTTGCGCACCTTCTCCCGCTGGACGTATGCCTTCACGTTGTCGATGTAATTGGCGAAGAGGCGTTGAATGGCATCCTTGTCGGCCGTGATAGCCCGCTGGACCTCGTTCTTGACGATCTCGTCGTACTCCTCGCGCACCAGGGCCAGAAGTTCCCGGTAGCGCTGGCGCTGTTCCTCGCTGCTGATGAGGGAGTGGTGCTGCAGGCCCTCCTCCAGCTCGGCCAGGACCATGAAGGGGTTGACACACCCCTCGGGATAGCGGGGGTCGCACTCCTCCGGGGGCCGGCGGTACTTGGGGTCCACCAGGGCGTTGGAGATCTTGTCCTGGATGTAGCGGGGCGAGATGCCCTCCATGCCCTCGCGCGGGGCGGCCTCCCGGAGCTCGCGGATGCTGTCCTCGGTGAAGCCGCGAATGGCCCGGCCGTCGTAGAGCTTGAGCTTCTGCATGAGGGTGAGCCCGGCGTGTTTCGGTTCTTCCAAGCGGGTGAGCACGGCCCACATGGCGGCCAGCTCGATGGTGTGGGGGGCAATGTGCTTGCCCGTGATGCGTTCCTGGGCGAAGTCCTTCTCGTAGATGCGAATCTCGTCCGAGAGGCGGGTGATGTAGGGGATGTCAATCTTGACCGTGCGGTCCCGCAGGGCCTCCATGTACTCGTTGGACTGCAGCCGGCGGTACTCGGGCTCGTTGGTGTGGCCGATAATCACCTCATCGATGTCGGTTTGGGCGAACTTCTTGGGTTTGATCTTGTGCTCTTGGGAGGCGGTGAGCAAATCGTAGAGGAAGGCCACGTCCAACTTCAGCACCTCGATGAACTCGATGATGCCCCGGTTGGCGATGTTGAACTCGCCGTCGAAGTTGAAGGCCCGCGGGTCGCTGTCGGAGCCGTAGATGGCGATCTTGCGGTAGTTGATGTCGCCCGTCAGCTCGGTGGAATCCTGGTTCTTCTCGTCCTTGGGCTGGAAGGTGCCGATGCCCACGCGGTCCTTCTCGCTGAGGATCAGGCGCCTCACCCGCACGTGCTCGATCATGCGGGTCCAGTCCCCCTGGTAGCGCACCATGAGCTGGTTGTACATAAAGCGGCACGCCGGGCACAAGTCACCCTCCACGACGATCTTGCGGTGCTCGGGCAGGCCGGCGTTGATCTCCTCGAGGATGGCCCCGCGCCACTCGGGCGGGATGAGGTGCAAGGGCTCCTCGTGCATGGGGCAGTCGAAGCTCTCCTCCTCCGTTACCCACCGGAAGGTGTAGAGGGCGCCCTCCTCCGTGCGCGAATAGTGCTCCAGCCCCTTCTTGAGCAACCGCACCAAGGTGCTCTTGGCCGAACCCACAGGGCCGTGGAGCAGCAAGACGCGGCGTTCCGTGCCGTAGCGCCTGGCCGCGCTGTGGAAGAAGTCCACCAGCTCCATGAGGCTCTTGTCAATGCCGTAGACCGCATCCTTGCCGTCGTCAATGGGGTCGTCGAAGAACTTGTAGTGGATGAGCGTCTCCCGGTTCTGCTCATACGTCTCGTAGCCGTAGGAGAGGATCATGTCGTAGATGCGCTGGAAGGCCGTGCGGGCCACCTCGGGGCGCCGGCGCACGATCTCCAAGTACTCGGCGAAAGTGCCCTCCCAGTGCTGCTCCCGGAAGGCCTGCCGGTCCTGCATAGTGCGGATTTTGGCGAGCAGATCGGCGGCCGGTTGGCGGCTCTTTTCGTCCGTCCGTGGTGCCGTCATGGTTCTTGCCCCTCCCTATCGTGCGGTGGGCCCTCTCTTGGCTCGGCCAAGCCCACCTTTCTCCACCTTCCTTCCACTGTGGCCGCGTGAACGGCTGCTCGGGGCCGGCGAGGCCGGCCCATCTCCCGCCGGGACGGGAACAAAAACCCCCCACCGCTCTAGTGCGTTGGGGGGAACAACTCGCGGACACGAAAAGACATCCTATTCTCAAGCACAGGAGCCGACCTCACGTGTTCACTGTGACGGTCGGCTCCTGTTGTAAAGGTATTCAGATCATCAAAGAGACCAAATGGTCAGAAAATACCCTCGCCCTCCTTCGTTCTTCGCGGTCCTCCTCCGGCGAAGTTGGAACAAATGAGTGTAAAATATAGTAGTCAGCTCCCCCCTGGCTGTCAAATGTCCGGCTCCCCTGCTGCCCTCTCCCCCTTTCACCCACCAACATCACGTATCTGGACACGTTGGCAACGTCCTGAGTACTCCCAGCATACTCGCGTGGGCCCGATTTGACAATAGGCTTATTTTACCAGTGGCCCGCGAAAAGAGGACTAACCCGCGAGGCCCCCACCTCGGCCGGGCGCGCTCAGCGGGGGCAGGTTGTGCGCCTGCCACAAAGGACTACAATGGGGCAGGGTGTGGGCTGCCGCGTTCGTGAACGCTGCCGCGCGTCAGCCCCGTTGGGCCGGGGTGCTGCCGCCGGCGGCAAAGGAGGTCACAGGTGGAGAGCATCGTGCAGGGCATCTACGAGGCAACGCGCCTCATCGTGTCGCGAGACCCCGCCGTGATGGAGGTCGTGGGGCTCACGCTCTTCGTCTCGGGCACGGCCACGGTGGTCAGCGTGGTGGTCGGCGTGCCCCTGGCCACGCTGATAGCCCTGACCGACTTTCCCGGGCGAACGCTGCTGGTGAGCCTCATCAACGTGGGCATGGGGATGCCGCCTGTGCTAGTGGGGCTCGTGGTGGCGCTCCTGCTCTGGCGAAGCGGCCCGCTGGGCGCCCTGGGGCTCATCTACACGCCGGCCGCCATGATCGCGGCCCAAGCCATCATCGCCCTGCCCCTCGTCACCGGCCTGGGGCTGGCGGCCCTCCAACAGCTCGACCCCCGGCTGCGGCTGCAACTCCTGGGGCTCGGGGCGTCGCGCGCACAGATGGTGGTGGCCCTGCTGTGGGAGGCGCGGCTGGCCATGTTGGCCGCCGTGATGGCCGGCTTCGGGGCCGCCATCTCCGAGGTGGGCGCCTCGATAATGGTGGGGGGGAACATCGCCCACCAAACCCGGGTGCTCACCACGGCCATTGTGCTGGAAACGGCCAAGGGGGAGTTCGCCCTGGCAATGGCCTTGGGCACCGTGCTCTTCCTGTTGGCCTGGCTGGTCACCCTGGTGTTGACCACACTCCAACAGCGCGCCGGGCTGCCACGATGAACGCGCAGAGCCCATCGACCCACACGCCCCTCCTGTCTGCCGAGGGGCTTCGCGTCTGCCACGGCCCGCAGGTCGTGGTGGACGTTCCCCGGCTGGACGTCTTCAGCGGGGAGACCTTGGCCATCATCGGCCCCAACGGCGCCGGCAAGTCCACCCTGCTCCACGTGTTGGCCGGCCTCAGGCGGCCCGACCGGGGCACGCTCCGCTTCCGTGGCCGGGCCATTGGCCCCCGCGCGGCCCTCTGGTACCGCCGCCACCTGGCCGTAGTCATGCAAGCCCCCCTGCTCCTCGACACGAGCGTGGAACACAACGTGGCCTTGGGGCTTCTCTTCCGGCGCCTGCCACGGGA
>JALSKA010000055.1 GCA_026989095.1 Ardenticatenaceae bacterium | reverse complement strand
GCCAGAGCTCGGGCACGCGGTGCCGGCCGTAGAGGGGAACCTTGAGAGCGCGGTCCTGGGAGGCGCTGGTCTCGGCTACCTCGACCACCAACAACACGTCCTCGGGACCCGGATGGGCGTGTCGGTAGAAATCCTGTCGTCGTTTGAGGAGCACCACGTCTGGCTGGGGCTCCGAATCCACGCTCAGGCGAATAGGGCTTTGTACGCGCACGAGCGCTTTGTCTGCGGCGTGTCGGAAGAAGAAATCCGCGAGAAAATCTACTGTGCCGGCGTGGCGGCTGCCGATGGGAGTCATGTCCACAATTTCTCCTCGGATGAGTTCGACGCGGTCGTCCTCGGAGAGGATGCCGGCCTGGGCCATTTTGTGGTACTCTTCCACGGTGAACTTGTGGCGCACCGGTTGAACTGTCACCCCATCCTCCTCGCGCTTCCTCACAGAGCTCTCGCGACCACTGCTCACCACCCTAAAATCGCCTCCACGGGCACGGCCAGTTCTGGCAGGAGCAGGGGGGTGAGCACGCCCCCCCGCCCGGCGCGCTCGACCCGGCCGTACCCGTGCGCTGTGGGCTCCCGGTAGACCTCCACGGCCTCCGCCTCCAAGTCCACCAGCCAGAGCTCGGGCACGCGGTGCCGGCCGTAGAGGGGAACCTTGAGAGCGCGGTCCTGGGAGGCGCTGGTCTCGGCTACCTCGACCACCAACAACACGTCCTCGGGACCCGGATGGGCCGAGGCGTAATAGTCCTCGCGGGGCCGCAACAGGGCCACGTCGGGCTGGGGCTCCGAATCCGCGCTCAGGCGCAGGGGGTCTTGGACGCTGAGGATAGCCCTTCCGGCCACTTGGACCGGGATGAAGAGGGCTACCAGACGTTTCACCGTGCCGGCGTGGCGGCTGCCGATAGGAGTCATGTCTACGATTTCTCCTCGGATGAGCTCGACGCGGTCGTCCTCGGAGAGGATGCCGGCCTGGGCCATTTTGTGGTACTCTTCCACGGTGAACTTGTGGCGCACCGGCTGCACAGCCATATCGACCACCTTTCTCCGCTGATTCCACATCTCTTGGTACGAGACGCCGCGGCCATTATGATACCACTGATCCGGCGGGCAGGGCAACCGGTGACCGCCGTCGGATTAGCCCCCGTGCGTTGGTCTGTGCTATCATCAGCATCAAGCTCCGCGTGGGGCTGACCTTCCTCCACTCCCTTCTCATTGGCACAAGGTCCAACAACGGGGACAACAGGTGAGGTCCGATGGGCTGGAGCAAGCGCACTCGACACTGTGGACGTGCGGCGTTTTTGGTCCTCTGCGCGTTGGGCCTAGCCGTCACGGCGTGCGCGTGGTTTTCCCCTGCTTCTCCCCCCGACGAGCAGCCCATTACCTTTGACCTGTCCGACACGAACCCGGACGCTCTCAGGGCGGCCGAGGCCGGGCGCTTGGGGCGCCCGGCGGTCATCTTCTTCTACGCCGAGTGGTGTCCAGTCTGCCAGCAGGTGGGGGCCGAGCTCGACGTTCTCCCACAGGTGGCAGAGGGGCGGCTGGCGGTGATCCGCATGAACGTGGACCACAACGCCACCCGCCCCTTTTTGCGGAAATATCGGGTGCGCGGCGTGCCCACCTTCGTGTTGATTGACGACGACGGCACAGTGCTGGCCAATGTGTCGGGGTGGCCGGGGCGTGAGGCCATTGAGCGCGCCTTCGGACACGTCTTGGCCAGTCGATAGCGTCGTAGCTCTTTCCATCACCCTTGGCTCATCTACACCACGAGGAGGAGAACGATGGACTTGGGCATTGCCGGCAAGGTAGCGCTCGTCGCGGCGGCCAGCAGTGGGTTGGGCAAGGCCACAGCCCGCCGGTTGGCCCAAGAAGGAGCGCGCGTGGCCATCTGCTCGCGCCACGAGGGACGCATTCGCCGGGCGGCCGATGAGATCGCGGCCGAAACTGGCGCCACCCTGCTCCCAATCGCCGCCGACGTGACCAAGGCCGAGGAGATCGAGCGCTTCGTGCGCGTGGCCGCGGAACGGCTTGGTCCTCCGCTCATCCTGGTGACCAACACAGGCGGCCCTCCCTCCGGCCCCCCGCTCTCATTCTCAGATGAGGCGTGGTGGGAGGCGTTCAACCAAGTGTTCTTCTCCGCCCTGCGGCTCATCCGCCTGGTGGTGCCCTACATGGAAGAGGCAGGGTGGGGACGGATCGTGAACATCACCTCTATTTCGGTCAAACAGCCGATAGAGAGCCTGGTGCTGAGCAACGCCACCCGGGCTGCCCTGGTCGCCTTCGCCAAGACGCTGAGCACGGACTTGGCGCCCAAGGGCATCACCGTCAACAACGTGGGGCCGGGTCCCATCGCCACGCCGCGCATCGAGGAGCTCATGCAGGCGGCCGTGCGGCGGGAGGGCATCTCGCCGGAGGAGGCGCGTGCCCGGTGGGCAGCGCCCATCCCCATGCAGCGCTTGGGGCGCCCTGAGGAGCTCGCCGACGTGATCGCCTTTCTCTGCTCGGAGAACGCGAGCTTCGTGACCGGGGTAACGATCCAAGTGGACGGAGGAATGACCAAGGGACTCTTCTAGGCGGCCATGATCGTCTCGTGTTGGATCGAGCTCGACCTGCCATCGCGCACGCTGAAGGAGAAGCGGCGCATTCTCAAGTCGGCTCTCACGCGCATGAGGCAGCGGTTCAACGTGGCCGTGGCCGAAATGGAGTTTCAAAATGTGGCGGGCACGGCGGCCATCTGCTTGGTGACGGTCAACCGCAACGGCCGCTATGCCCGCGGCGTGTTGGAACAGGCCATTGCGTGGTTGGAACGAGAGCGCCCCGACGTGGTGATTGTCTCCTGCGAGTTCGACGTGCTGTGACGGCCGGGGCACTTCTCGCCCCGGCCGTCACCGGCACAGGTGTCACGCCGTGGGAGCAGTCACGCCGGCGCCGAGGCGTTCGAGCTGGGCTTCGATGAGGGCAATGGCCCGCTCCATGATTTCCACGTCGAAGGCGAACCGGGCTCCCGCTGCCCTGTACAGCTCGGGCAATGAACGTGTGCCCCCCAAGGCCAGTGCCGAGCGATAGCGCCGCACGGCATCGGCCTGGTCCTTCAGCGCGTTCCCCCACACCTGTACCGCGCCGAGCTGCGCCAGGCCGTACTCCACGTAATAAAAGGGAATCTCAAAGATGTGGAGCTTGCGGTGCCACCCGGTGGCCTTGATCTCCTCCAGGCCACTCCAGTCCACGCCCGGCATGAAGCGGTCCCAGAGGGCCGACCACGTGGCATCGCAGGCGGCCGGGTCGCGGGCCTCGTCGGGATGCTCGTACACCCAGTGCTGGAAGGCGTCCACCACGGCCATGTAGGGCCAAAAGAGAACGATGTTCTCCAAGTGTTCGACGCGGGCTCGAATGTACTCGTCCGGGCCGTAGAAGCCCCCTTCCTCCTCACGCCAGTAGGGGGCCGAGAGCAACTCCATGGCCATGGAGGCCACTTCGGCGAACTCCATGCCCACTTCCCGCTGGTGAGCGTAGGGCAATGCCAAGGACTCGAAGGCGTGAAAGGCGTGTCCGGCCTCGTGCATGAGGGTGCGCACGTCCTGTTGGAGCCCCACGGCGTTCATGAAGATGAAGGGGCGCCGGGAGACGGGATAGTCCATGCAGTAGCCGCCGGGCGCCTTGCCCTTCCGGTTGGCCAAGTCCAAGTAGCCCTCCTCGCGCATGATGTCGAAGTAACCGCCCAACGTCTCGTCCACCCGGTGGAAGATGCGGGTGGCCGTCTCCACGAACTCCTCCTCGGTGGTGAAGGGGCGCAGCGGGGGGCGGCCGTCGGGGTCCACGTTGAGGTCCCAGGGGCGCAGAGTCTCCACGCCCAAGCGGCGCCGCCGGCGCTCGTAGATGCGCTGTGCAGCCGGCACCACAACGGCCTCGATGGCCCGGTGGAAGGTGTGGCAGTCCTCGGGCGTGTAGTCGAAGCGGGCCATGAGGTGCCAGCGGTAGTCGCGGTAGGTGGCACAGCCGGCGTTCTGTGCCTGGCGCACGCGCACGTCGAGCAGCTTCTGCCACAGGGCGTTCAGGGCCTCGCGGTCGGCGAGCTGGCGTTCCATCATGGCCCGCCAAGCCCGCTCGCGCGTGTCGCGGTCGAGCTCCTGCAGCAGGGGGCGCATCTGGGGCAGGGTGCGCTCCTCGCCCTCCCACTCCACAGTCTGGGCGCCGGTGATCTTGTTGTACTCGTTGGTCAAGTGGCGCTCCTCGACGATGAGGGGGATGTTCTCCTCGCGGAAGAGGCGCACGTCGGCTTCCATGCGCTTCAGGGGCAGCTCGAAGTTCGCCGGCCGCAGCCCGCTTTCCAACAGCCGGCGCTTCAGGTGCTGTTCGGCGAGCTTGGCCTTGGGCATCACCTCCTCGACGAAGGCCTTGTAGCGCCGCTCGGCCTCCTGGTCCTGGGTATCGAGGGTCGTGGCCACGTAGAGGCGGGCGTACTGCTCGAAGAGGTGTTCGGCCAGATTGGACCAGTCGGCAAGCCACTCCTCCACGGTTTCGGCAGTGAGGGGGCGGCGTCGCAGGTCCTCGTAGTAAGGGACAACGTCCTCCCACCTCCAGGTGAGAAAGATTTTGGGATCGCGTGGTAAGTCGAACATACTTCTCCCTCCTGGTCTCTACGCTGCTGCTGTGCTCACGAAGGCAACCGCGTCTCAGTCACTGTGCTGAGCTGTCCTCCTCAGTCGGCCACTTCGACGGCTTCTCCTCACCCCTCACCCCTCACCCCTCATCCCTCACCCCTCTAAACGGCCAGCTCGACGACCGTCACGCCATTGCCCCCCTCGTGCCGGTCGCCCGGCCGGAAGGCGGCCACGAGAGGATGCCCTTCGAGCGCCTCGCGCACGGCCCGTCGGAGCGCGCCGGTGCCTTTGCCGTGGATGACGCGCACCGTTGGCAGGCCGGCCATGTAAGCTTCGTCCAAGTAGGCGTCCAAGGCCGCCAGGGCCTCGTCCACTGTCTGGCCGCGCAGGTCCAGCTCCCGTGACGGGCGCCGGGTGCTCTGTCGGACGACGCGCACGCCCGGCGGGAGCGGGGGCGGCGTGGGTCGTTCTTCGTCGCGGCGTTCGAGCTCGTCCACCCGGGCTCGCAGGCGGAAGGCGCCGGCGGCCACCTCGGCCTGGTCGCCGTGCAGGGCGACGACGAGCGCCTCGCGCCCCAAGGAGGGCACCCACACGCGGTCGCCCACCCGGAGTGGTCGTTGCTCCTGGGTGGGCTCGGGCTGGCGCGCGGCCCGGCGCACGGGGGCCAGGCGCTCCCGTTCCAGGCGGCGCAACTCGTCGCGCATGGTGCGCAGTTCAGTCACCTGCTGGCCGTACCGTTCCAGTTGGCGCGCGACGTGGCGCAGTTGGGCGCGCACGGCCTCCACCTCACGGCGCGCCTCCTGGCGGGCGGTGTTGAGCACTTCAACTCGCTCCTGCTCGATGTGGGCCAGCCGCTCCTCGAGCTCCGCGCGCATGGCCTCGGCCTGGCGGCGGGCCTCCTCGGCGGCGCGGGCTTCCTGCTCGGCCCGCTCGCGCGCGTTCCGAATGTCGCGCAGCAGGGCCTCCAATTCCAGCTCGTGGTGGGAGAAGTGCTGGCGCGCGCGGGCGATAATCTGGGGCGAGAGGCCCAGCCGCTCGGCAATGGTGAGGGCGTTGGAGCGGCCCGGCAGGCCGATGGTTAGGCGGTAGGTGGGGCGCAAGGTCTCATCGTCGAACTCCACGCTGGCGTTCTGCACGCCCGGCGTGGTGTGGGCCCACATCTTCAGCTCCGAGTAGTGGGTTGCCACGATGGTGCTCGTGCCCCGCTCCACCAAGTGGGCCAGCAGAGCGCGGGCCAGGGCGGCCCCTTCCACGGGGTCGGTGCCGGCGCCGATTTCGTCGATGAGGACCAGGGACCGGGGCGTGATCTGCCCCAAGATGCGAATGATGTTGGTCATGTGGGCGGAGAAGGTGGAGAGGCTCTGTTCGATGCTCTGTTCGTCGCCGATGTCGGCGAAAACATTGTCGAACACGGGCACGCGGGAGCCCTCGTCGGCCGGGATGTGGAGCCCACACATGGTCATCAGGCAGAGAAGCCCCACCGTCTTGAGGGTGACGGTCTTGCCCCCCGTGTTGGGGCCTGTGATGACCAGGGCGTGGAAGTCCGGCCCCAGCCAGATGTCCACGGGCACCACCTGGTCCTGCGGTATGAGGGGGTGTCGGGCCCGCTGCAGGAGCAAGTAGGGCTCCCGGCCCCCTCGGTCCAAGGGGGATGTGAGCTCCGGCTCCACAGCCCGGAGCTCTTCGGCGTATTGGGCTTGGGCCATGTGGAGGTCGAGCTGGGCAAGGGCTTCGACAGTCCACGTGATCTCGTCGCCGTTCTCGGCCACCAGCGCGCTCAGCTCACGCAGGATGCGCTCGACCTCCCGCTCCTCGGCCAACTGGAGCTCCCGCCACCGGTTGTTGAGCTCCAGCGTCTCCAGGGGCTCCACGAAGACTGTAGCACCGGAAGCGGACTGGTCGTGGACGATGCCCCGAACGCGCCCCCGGTGTTCTACCTTGACGGGCACCACGTATCGCCCGGCCCGCTGGGTGATGATGGGCTCCTGGAGCCAGCTCTGGTTGTTCGGGTTGGTGATGATGCGCTGAAGCTTGTCCAGAAGGCGGTCGTGGACGGCGGCGAGCTCCTCCCGGATGTTGCGCAGGCGGGGGCTGGCCGTGTCCTTCACGGCGCCGGCATCGTCAACGGCGGCCTCGATGGTCTCCACGAGGGCCCGGCAGGGCTCGATGCGGTTGGCAATGCGGAAGAGGCCGGGGAACTCGTCCCGCCCGTGGAGGATGATGCGGCGCAGGTGGCGGCCGGCCTTGAGGGTCTGGCAGATGTCGAGCAGTTCGTGGGGCTGGAGCACGCCGGCCTTCTTGGCTTGCACTACGAGGGGGCGCACATCCCGGGCCCCGCCGACGGTGGCGGCGGGACGAGTGGCCAGGAGGCGCCTGGCCTCGGCCGTGAGGCGCAAGCGGCGTCGCACCTCGCCGGGGTCGGTGCTGGGCGTCAAGGCCAAGGCAAGCTCGCGCCCGGCCGAGAAGGCTGTGTGGCGGGCCACATGGGCCAGGATCTTGGGAAGCTCGAGGGTGGTGGCCGATTTGGTGTCCGGAGCAGGTTGTGAACTCATCATCGCTTTCGTCGCCTGTGTGGTGGAAACGGGAGCGTGGGCAAGGAGAGCAGGCCGATCACGGAGGAGCAGTGTCCACGAGCTCGAAGATGTAGACGCCGGCGTTCTCGTAGAGCAGGCGAACGTAGGGGCTGCTGAGCAGCTTGTCGGGCTTCATGTGGCCGCCCTTGGCGCCGATGTAAATGTGAGTGACGCCCTGTTCCCTGAGCATGGCGCGCAGGCGGGGGTCCTCCAGGGAATCGGCCTGGGCCCACTGCTCCAGGAAAGCGTTGGTGCGCGCGACCACGTCGCGGGGCGCGGCCACGGTGTAGAGGGCCGGCGGCAGAACGGTGCGCCGGTCGGTCAGCACGTGGATCCAATATCCTCCGTCCTGGCCGGCAAAGGTGTTGCCCTGCCAGCGCCAGGCATTGACGGCGAAGACGGCGTCGGCCGGCACCATGTCCCGAATCCACCGCATGGCCTGCACGTCGGCCGGGTAGGCCAAAACAGTGACCGGGTTGACGATGGAGCGCATTCCCCACGCGCCCCAGGCGCCCACGGCCAACACAAGCATGCCCGTGACCAGGCGCTGGTGCCGCTGGGGCACCACCACGCCGGTGAGAAAGGCGCTCCACCCGGCGGCTGCCAGGCTGAGGGGCATGAAGAGGGTGATCACGCCGGCCCCGTTGGTGATGAAGCGCAGGGGGCGTAATCCCACTTTTTCCAAGTTGAGCGCGAGGGCGGTGAGCACACACCACGGAAGCAACACCCCGAGGATTGGTCCTGCGTACCGCCGCGCCGTGGCCGGCCGTGTTCTGATGAGCACCACCAGGCTCACCAGCCACGCGGCGGCGGCAACGCGCAACCACATGGGCGCCCCGCCCCATCCCATGAGGCCGCTGAGCCCTCCGGTGGCCAGGGCCATCAGCTCACGGTTCCTGGGCACCCAGACGAGCCCCCACGGGACGGCATTGTACGCCGCCCACCGGTTCTCAGGCGAAAGGGGCGCTGTTGCCATCCGGTAGACAGTTGGCGTCTGCAAAATATACCACACCCAGGGTGAAACCAGAAGCGCCGTCATCAACCCGGCACTCCCCCACAGGAGCATTGCTCGCCAGGAGCGGCGCCACAGCAGCCACCCGGCCAGCACCAAGGCCAACGTGAGGCCGAAGAAGGCCACGCGGACGTGGACGAGGAAGAGCACACTCCCCCAGAGCACGGCAAGGCCCCACCGCCGCGCCGACGGGCGCACGGCCAGACGCCAGAGCGAGAGGGCGAAGAGGGGAAGGAGAAGTGTGCCAAAAAGGTGGGTGTATCGCCCCCAGGAGACGTAGTAGGCCGGCATCCAGGAGACCAGGGCCGCGTACGTGGCGGCGTAGAGCCCGGCCCGCCGGCTCTGGAAGAGGTGGCGGCCGGCCAGGTACATGGGCAGGGGCGTGAGCGCGTTCAACACTTGGCCCGAAATGAGCACCAGCCGGGCGATCTGGAAGGAATCGGTCCACCCGAGCAGCCAGGCCACCAGGGCCACGAGGGCATGGTATCCCCAATGGTAGAAGAAACGCCCCTGGGGGATGTAGGGATCATAGGTGGCCGGCAAGCCCCTGTGTTCGAGCAGGAGGCGCACGATCATGACGTGGTGGACCGAGTCCACCCAAGCGGGAAGGACTAGAGGGCGGGCTTGAGACCAGCGTGTCCAAGCCGTCAGGAGGAGGATCAGCAGCAGCACAGGGGTGACCCAAGCGCGCCGACGCCACCACCTCCTGAGGAGCGCTGACCTGACGGCCGCCATCTCTACCAGATGCGAGCCACGGCGACCCCAATGTTGTCGAAACCGCCGCGCTCGTTGGCCGCATCGATGAGCCGGCGAACGGCCATGGCCGCGTTGTGGGAGCTTTCCAAAATAGAGGTGATCTGCTCCTCGGGCACCATCTCCCACAGGCCGTCGCTGCACAGCAGGAGCCAGTCGCCGGGCTCGAGGGGGCGAACCCACATGTCCGGCAGGACGTGTTCCTCCATGCCCAGGGCGCGGGTGATAATGTTGCGCTGAGGGTGGAGGAGCAGGGCTTCGGGCGGGAGCTCACCCCGCCTGATGAGCTCGGCCACCAAGGAGTGGTCCTGGGTGACCTGGTAGAGAATGCCCTTGGAGAAGTGGTAGGCGCGGCTGTCGCCCACGTTGGCGATGGTGGCCACGTTGTCGGCGACCAGGGCACAGGTGAGGGTGCTCCCCATGTCGCCGGCTTCCTCCCTGTGCTCGGCCGCGTAGCGGCGCACGACCTGGTTGGCCACCTCGACGGCCCGCTTGAGGAGCTCGGGGGGCGGGAGGTCGCCCAGGCCATCGCCGTCGAGGAACGCTTGCACGTGCTCGAAGAGAGCCTCGGCTGCCATGCGGCTGGCCAAGTGGCCGGCCCGGTGCCCCCCCATGCCGTCGGCCACCGCCAGGAGGGCCCTGGAGGGCTCTTCCGGGGAGATGTAGACGAGGGCCACGTCCTGGTTGGACGCCCGGATGAGGCCGATGTCACTGTCGGCCGCCACGTCGAGGGAGATGCCGGGGTGCTGGGCGTTGGAAGTGAAGTCCGACATACTACAGTCCCGCTGTCCTCGTGACAGTGATGGCATTGATGATCATGGCCGGCGGTAGAGGCCGACGACACAGACGGAGCCCGGCCCGCCCAAATTGTGGACCAGGCCGCGGCCGTTGCGCCTGACGTTGACCTGCGTTGGCCCGGCCCGTTCCAGGAGCTGCTCGTAAATGATGTACGTCATGCGGACGCCACTGGCGCCGATGGGGTGGCCGAAGCACTTAAGGCCGCCGCTCGGGTTGACGGGCAAGTCGCCCTCCAGGGACGAACGCCCTTCTCGGATGAAGGCGGCTCCATGCCCCTTGGGCACGAAGCCCAGGTCCTCGTAGTTCAAGATTTCGGTGATGGTGAAGCAGTCGTGAACTTCCGCCACGTCGATGGCCTCCAGGGGCTCGGCAATGCGGGCCGCCTCGTAAGCCCGGCGGGCCGCAATTTGCGTCACCTCGAACCCGAGAAGGGATTCGCGCCGCCGGCCGTACCGCCCCCCGCTGACCGTGGCCATCTCGATGGCCTCGATGAGCACGTATTCGTCGGTGAGCTGAGGGGCCAAGTCAGCTCGACAGAGAACGGCCGCGGCCGCGCCGTCGCTGGTGGGCGTGCAGTCGTAGAGCCCCAGGGGCTCGCTGATCATGGGGGCCGAGAGCACATCGGCGACGGTGAGCTCCTTGTGGAACATGGCCTTGGGGTGCCGGTTGCCGTTGTGATGATTCTTGACGGCCACGAGGGCCAAATCCTCCCGTGTCGTGCCGTACTCGGCCATGTGCTTGCGGGCCATGAGGGCGAAGAGGCCCGGGGCCGTGAGCCCCTTTTGCACGATGGGGTGTCCGGTAACCATAACTTGGCGGATCAGGCTGTCACGGGAGGCCACATCCCGCATCTTCTCGTTGCCCAGGACGAGCACCACATCGTAGAGGCCGGCGGCCACGGCGATGGCCGCGTTGCGCAGGGCGTCCATGCCGGTGGCGCAGTAGTTGGTCACCCGCGTGACGGGAAGGCCCGGCAGGCCCAGGATGTCGGCTATGAAGTCTCCCGCGTAGCCGGGAAAGCTGCCGCCCACTGTTGGGTCGAAGGTGCCCAGCCAGGCGGCTTCGATGCGCTCCTTCTCGATGCCGGCGTCGGCCAGGGCCTCGTTCACGGCCTCGAGCCCCTGCTCGGCGAAGCTTTTGTCCTGGAGGGCTCCAAAACGGGTACACCCCATGCCGATAATGGCCACTTTGTCGCGCAAGGCTTCGGCGCCCATGGCGTGGCTCCTTTCGCGCGTTGTGGGCCTTCCTGGCCCAAGTTGGTTGCCGGCGGCACGCTTCATAACTATACCACAGGGAGGCTGCCGGGGCCAATCGGTGCGGGAGAGACGAGTCGTGCTGCGGGAACGCGATGGAAGTCTCGGCCTGCCTCCCGTCGGCGTGGCTCTTCTTTGGCCGTTTGTCGTGGGACCGATGATGAGTACAATCGCCTGCGGTGCATGTCGGCTGAGCCGGGAGTCTGTACTGTGTGGACGGGAGACGTGTGCGCGGGTGACACGGCAAGCCCCACGAGCTCTTGGCGCAAGCAAGGAGAGCGAAAGCCGGCGGCCATCGGCGCACCCACGGTGATCCTCCTGGTCGCCGTGGCGGCGTGGAACGGCCTGCTCATCCCCTTGGCCCTGCGCCAACACGCTGCCTTTCGGACCGGCTTTGACTTGGCCGTGTTCACCCAGCTCCTCTGGAGCACGTCTGCCGGCATGCCCTTCTGGACCTCCTTGATCGGCGAAAGCACCTTCTTCCTCGGGTACCACTTCTCCCCGCTCCTGGCGGCGCTGGTGCCCCTCTACATGATCTGGCCCGACGCCCGCACGCTGCTCGTCGCCCAAGCGCTCATCCTCTCCTCGTCCGCCCTGTTGCTCTACCGGTTCGCCCGGCGCCGTGTGGGCAGCGTGGGCGGCCTTCTCTGGGGAATGGCCTTCCTGCTCTACCCGCCCCTCCACTACCTGGCCCTCAACGAATTTCACGCCATTGCGCTGGCAGTGCCCCTGTTGATGGCCGCGGCGGCCACCCTCGTGGAACGCCGGTACCGGGCGGCCGGCGCGAACTTGGCCTTGGCCCTTCTGGTCAAGGAGGAAGTGGCCCTTATCGCCGTGGCCTTCGGGCTGGCGGTGTGGGCTGTGCAGCGCCGGTGGCGGCCGGGCATGTGGTGGACGGCGGCGACGTTGGCGTGGGTGGTGCTGCTCTTCGGCGCGCTCATGCCCCTTCTCTCCACCACTGAAACCTCGTTTGCCTTCATGGACCGCTACTCGGCACTGGGGCGCACTCCGGCCGAGGCGGCCCGCACGGTGCTCACCTCGCCCGCGACGGCCATGCGCCTGGCGGGAGACCGGGAGAAGATGGCTTTTCTGTGGCAGATGGGCGCGCCGCTGATGGGCTTGCCCCTGCTCAGCCCCACGGCGTTGCTCCTCATGGTGCCCACACTGGGGTACTTGCTGCTCTCCAACTACAAGTTCCACTACATGATCCAGTATCACTACACGGCCCCTCTGATCCCCCTGCTCTTCGTGGGAGGCGTGGTGGGTTTCGAGCGGCTGATGGCTCTCGCTGGCCGGCCGTGGGTTCGCCGGGGGGTCCGCGCGGCATTTCTGGGCACACTTGTGGTGGCCGCCTGGTGGTGGAGTCCCCTGCCGGGCGCGCGGGCCTACCAGCCCCAGCGGTTTCGGCCCGGCCCCGAGCAACGTGTCTGGGAGATGGTGCTGCACCGCCTGCCACGTGAGGCCGCTGTCGCGGCCGACTGGGAGGTGTTGCCCCACGTGGCCAACAGGCGCCTCGTGGACGTGCGCCACCGTCCGCCCTTCCTCCTGGCAGCACCGGAGCGGGTGCCCGACTACGTGGTTGCCCGCCAACTTCCCCCGGGGGGCGCCGTGGCGCCGATGTACCCGTGGCTGCTCGCGGCATCCCAGGGGGAACCGATCCGCGTGCCCCGCTTCGAGCCGGTTGAGGACCTGCCGGGCGGGCTAGAAATTTGGCAGTATCGAGGACGCGCGGCCGATGTGGTGTTGAGGCCCGTCAACGTCCCCTTTGAGGGAGGCGTGGAGCTGGCCGGAGCGCGGGTGGAGCACGCTTCGGCGCCGGTGATTCACGTGTGGCTGGCCTGGCGCACGTGGGCTCCGGTGGAGGAGCGCATAACCTTCACCGTCCACCTGGTCAACTCCACGGGCGAGCACGTGGCCCAGGTGGACAAGGAAGTGGGCGACGGGCGCTTTCCAACATTCCTGTGGCGCACGTGGGTGTCGGACCCCCTGGTCGTGGATCGCTTTCCCCTCCGGCTTCCCGACGGGCTGGAGCCGGGCACATACCGGCTCCTCGTGGGGGCCTACGTGGCCGAACCGTTTCGCGTGATGGCCCGGCTGGACGGCGAAGCGTGGTATCCTTTGGGCACGGTGAGGGTGCCTCTCGGGCCGTGATCCGTCATCGTCTCGGCACGGTGCGCGGGAGCACGGCCGGCGTGGGCGTCGGCGTGGCCGAGGCGCTGGGCACGGCTACCACCACTTCCCGCGGGATGACTTCAGCCTGCACGAAGTTGGGCACGATGATCTCCAGCTCCTCCCGGTAGGTGCCCGGCTCCCGGGGCGGCTGCAACAGCACCCGCACCAGGGAGGGGTCTTGCAGGATGGCGTCCAGGATAGGCTGTGGGCCGGTCAGCAGGACGGCCACTTCTGCCGGGGCCACTGATGTCTCCGGGACGGCGTTGATCAGCTCAACCGGCCGGCGGATGGACCGGGTGACCTGCAAGGGCTCTACGGTGACCGTCACCTCGACCGTGCCGACGGGCCGGCCCTCCTGGTTCAGGGCCACAATGCCGAAGGGGAGGTCCAAGGGCACGCTGCGCGTCAGCGTGCCCGAGGCGCCGGTGATGTCCACCTGTTGGGTGTTGATGAAACCGCCCAACGTCTCCAGAACGGTGGGGCTGCCGCGCAGCGTCACTTTGGGGGGCGTGACAGAGACTTGGCTCACCCAGTAGCCCTCGGCCGGCTCGCCGGTGAGGGGCACGAAGATGGCGAGCTCGCGCGTGTTCAGTTGGGGGCGAATGGAGACCAACACCTCGACCTTGGGTGGGTCCACGGTGAGCCGGCCGACAGGGCGGCCCTCCTCGTCCACAGGGATGACCGGAAACTCGCCACGAAAAGAGGTGCGGGCGGCCTCCAAGTTCACCCGGGCCACGGCCGCTGCCACGCGCTCGACCGCCGACACAGGGCCGCTGACCAACACGTTGGGAGGTGTGGCCGTGGGCTCGTCGCCGATCTCCACGGTCAGGGGCAACGTGTCGGTGCCCACCAACTCCACCCGCACGGGCACCCGCCGTTGGGCCCTCGGCTCCAACGCCACCTCCACGGTATCGGGCTGCACGTCCATCACGCGGAGCTCGCGTTGCAGCCCCTGGACCTGAACGGCATATCGGCCGTTTGCTCCCCCCGAAACGTCCACCACGGCGCGCAGTTGGTCGGGGTCCTGGAGCCGGAGCACGTCCACAGGGCCCTGTACGGTGACGGAGACGGCCTCCGGCAGGGGAGTGACGATCAACATGTTGGCCGGCACCCCCTCCACCCGGAGCGGCACGTTCGTATAACGCACCACTTGGGGTGGGTTGAACTGGAAGGTGACGATGAGCCACGCGGCCACGGCCAACATGGCGGAGATGAGGAGCATTCCGAGCTGGGCCACGCCCCACTGCCAGTCCCGACGGCGTGGGGGCGCCAAAGCGCGGCGCAGGAGGGCGAGCAGGTGGGCCCAACCGTGCGGCCGGTCGCGCTGGGGCGTGTAGAAGCGGAAGAGATGGTCGCGCAGGCTGGCCTCGTCCAAGTTGGGGGCGAACTCGCCGAAGCGGGCCACGCCCACGGCCCCGGTTTCCTCGGAGACCACGATGGCCAGGGCGTCGCTGACTTCGGAGATGCCCAGGGCCGCGCGATGACGTGTGCCCCGCCGGCGCCCGGCCACCAGGAAGCGCTCGGCGAGGGGCAACACGCAGGCGGCCGCCATCACGCGGTCGTCGCGGATGATGACTGCCCCATCGTGGAGGGGATTGTTGGGGAAGAAGATGGTCTCCAGGAGCTCGGTGGTCAGGACGGAGCGCACGGGGACGCCCGTCTCGATGATGTGGTCCAGCCGCTCCTCGCCCTCCAACACGATGAGGGCACCAATGTGATTGCCGGCCATGGTGTCCACGGCCCGGATGATGGGTTGAATGACTTGGGACGCCAAGGTGTGGCGTTCGAGGGAGGTGAAGCCAACGATCCGCCCCAAGTGCTCCAGGGCCCGGCGGAGCTCTGGCTGGAAGATGACCGGCGTGGCGATCAGCACGAGCACCAGGAAGCCCCGCAGGATGGCCACGAAGGTGGGCAAGGGGAGGAGCACGGTGAAGAGAAAGAGGACGGCCACCAACACCAGGCCGCCGCGCAGGAGCGTGGCGGCACGGCTGCGCCGCAGAGCTGCCAGTGCCAGGTGGAAGGTGAGCGTGACGAGCAGCAAGTCAACAGCCGTGAGCCAGTCGAGTTGGCCGACGAGGTAGGCAATCTGGTTGAGCAGGTCACGCAAGGAGGTCATGGGTGCCTTCAGCGGCCCAAGAGTGGGCGCCCCCGCACATTGGCTAAGCCCAGGAGCTCAAGGAACCGATGGCGCAGCCGACGACATTCCTCATCGGGGTCGCGGTGGTCCAACAGAATACGGCCGGCGGCCATAGTGCCGTGTCCTCCGGCACGGCCCCGCCGGCCCACAGCCCGTCGTACCAGGTGGCCGGCCTTTGGATCGGCGGTGTTCGTGCGCACAGAAACAATGAGCGTGGCCTCGTAGATGCCCAAGCTGATGACCCACTCGGTGCGCTCCAGCCGCAAGAAGAGGTCCGCCATCTCGGCGCCCAAGTCCGGCCGGTCCATCTCGCCCAAATCCAGGATGACGACGTTGTGGTAGATGGTGGCCTGTTCCAGGGCCTTGGCCAGGGCGCGAAAGTAGCGGCGTGGCAGGGGGGCGCGCTCGATGCGGGCCAACGCCTGCCGGTTGACGTGGGCGTGCAGGGTCAGGTACATGGCGGCATCCTGTTCCGTGGCGCCCCGCGCCAGGCCCAAGGTGTCGGTGCGGATGCCGTAGAAGAGGGCAGTGGCCAGCCTCTCGTCCCAGGGAAGGCCGGCGGCCGCCACGTACTCGGCCACGATAGTCGAAGTGGCCCCGTAGGAGGGGCGCACGTCGGCCCACAGGGCCCGGCCTGTGGAGCGGAGCCTCGGGTGGTGGTCGATGACCACCTCGGGAAGGCGCTCCTCCGGCAGGGCGTGGTTGCCGACGCCCGGCTGCGTGTCCACCAGCACGATGCCGTCGAATTCGTCCAGGTCGAGGCGATCGACGTGACGGAAGCGCAGGCGCAGGACGCGGACCATCTCGCGGTTCTCGGCCCGCGCCAGCAGCCCGCCGAAAGCCGGCACAATATGTTGCCCCCGTCGGCGGTAGGCCCGCAGGAGGCGGCTCACGCCGTAGGCGGCCGCCAGCGCATCGGGGTCGGGGTCGTTGTGGGTTAACACGAGGATGCGCCGGCGCTCTTGCAGAAACGCGCGCAGGCGCTCCAGGCCCTTCGTGGTTGTGCGCATAGGTTTGGCTGCCAATGTGGGGTGTCCGCTCGAGTAGCCGGCTCGCTTGCACCTGTTCTGGTACAGTATAGCAGGAGCGCGCCGAACGCGGAAACGGTGGGAACACGTGGCATCCCCTCCTCCCGGAGCTTGCGGGGAAGCGGGGAGATGTGGTACGCTCTGTGAGCGGTGCGGGAAGGGAGCACGCGAAAGGAGGTGAACGTTGACTGCGGGGAGAGGCTCGAGCACTCGCACGGCGGAGCGGGGAGAGCGCCGCATCACGGCCTCAGAGCTGGCCACATTCGTCTACTGCCGGCGCGCCTGGTGGTTGCGCCACGTCCGCGGCCACGCGCTGGCGAACCGCGACGTGTTCCGCCGGGGGCAGGAGGCCCATCGTGAACACGGCCGGCGGGTCGTGTGGGCCCGGCGGGCCGTACTCGTGGGCCGGGCCCTCGTGGGGTTCGGCGTTGCCCTGGCGATCGTCAGCCTGTGGGCCCGCCTGGGGTAAAGTCATCCGCCCGGCAGCAGGGCGTTCACCTTCTCCTCCAGGAAAGGTTCGGTGAGCGGGCCGCCGGTAATCACGTCCTCGATGCGGCCGTCCGGGCGGATGAAGACCGTTGTCGGCAGGCCACGCACGCGGTAGACCGTCGCCGCGCGCCCGTCGTCGAGGAGGGCGGGCAACGTGATGTTCAAGGAGCTGAGAAAACCCCGCACTTGGCCCGGGGACTCACCCTGGTTGACCAACAGCACCGTCAGCCCGTACTCCTGATACCGCTGGGCCACCCGCTGCAGGGCCGGCATTTCGGCGCGGCATGGCGGACACCACGTGGCCCAGAAGTTGACAATCACGGGCTTGCCCCGCAGGTCGGACAGGCGGACAGGCGGGCCTTCCAGCGAGGGCAGCTCGAAGTCGGGGGCCAGAAAGCCCCGCTGGGGGACCATCTCGGCCGTGATGGCCGGGGAGGGGGCGTCGGCCGGCACGCGGGTGAGCCAGATCCAGAGCCCCCCGAAGAGCAGGACCAACACGAACATGTTGGCCCACGGAGGACGACGCAGTGTGGTGGAAACCTGGGCCATACGACCTCCTCTTTGTGGTGATTCGCAGGCTGGCTTTCGGAATATACCTTCACCCCTCGGCATCTGTCAAACACCACTCGGCGTGACGTGCGTTTCGTGAGTGGGGTTTGGGAAGGCGGCCGGTTCCGGCTACAATGATGGCGGCGTCTGACCTGTGGGAGCCTGGAGGGAGAGGAGCCATGAAGCAACGGTGGCACTTCCGTGAGGGGTGGCTGGCCCTGGTGCTGCTCACCGGCCTCTACATGGCCGTCGTCTGGTCACTTCAGGCCGCGGCGTGGACCGACGACTTGGACCTGCTCACGTGGGTGGTGATGGGCGCTGTGCCCGTGGGCCTCGTCCTGGCCAAGAGCCGCCTGCCGGGCAGCGTGGCCCACCCGTTGGCCTCGCTGGTGGGCCTGGCGTGGATCGCGCGCCTGGGTTTTCGCTTCACCCCCGAGACGGCCGGGTGGCAGGAACGGCTGCTCATCCTGGGCGACCGGGTGGTCGCGTGGGCCCAGACGGTTGCGTCCGGAGGAGCGGGCGCGGACACGGCCATGTTCGTGCTCCAGATGGGCGTGCTCCTGTGGTTCATCGCCTACACGGGCACGTGGTATCTCTTCCGCGCCTACAACCCCTGGAGCGCGCTGATCCCGGCCGGCACCACGATCTTGATCAACACCTACTACACCTCGGCCAACGTCACCGGCTTCCTGGTGCTCTTCCTCATCTTCGGCTACCTGCTGGTGGTGCGCACACACCTCTTCGAGCGGGAGGACGAGTGGCGGCGCACGGGCGTGGTCTACACCCCCGACATCGCCATTGACTTCCTGCGCGACGGCGCCGTCTTCGCGCTGGCGGTCATCCTGTTGGCGTGGGCCACGCCCTCCCTGGCGGAACAGGCCCGCTCCAACCCTGTGCTCGCGCGCCTCGGGCGGCCTTGGGCCGAAGTGCAACGCACGTGGGCTCGCCTCTTCGGCACGCTGAACTACCAAGGCGGGCGGGGCAGTGGCCCCGGCAGCGGCTGGTTCGGGCGCAGCATGACCCTGCGGGGCCCCTTGAACCTCTCCGAGGAAGTGGTAATGTACGTCTACACCTCCAAGGGGCGCTACTGGCGCACGGTGGTCTTCGACACCTACACGGGCGCCGGTTGGACCACCACGAACACGCGCACGGTGACGGTGGACGAGCGCCCCGCCCCGTTGCCCCTCACCGAAGACGTGGCCGGCCGTGAGCGCATCACCGTGACCGTGGAGATGGTCCGCCCCATTGGCTCCCTGCTCTTCGCGCCCGCGGAGCCCATCCAAGTCTCCATGCCGGTCAACGTCCTCCTGGCCGGCCCCGCGTCCGACTCAGGCCCTTTGGCGGAGACACCCGAGACAGCCGTGGCCCAACTCTACGCCCAAGAGCCCCTGATTCCCGGAGACCGGTACGAGGTGGTCTCTGCCCTGGCCGTGGTTGACGAGGCCAGCCTGCGCCGGGCCGGCACCGACTACCCCGATTACATCGTCCCCTTCTACACGCAGCTTCCCTCCACCCTGCCCCAGGAGGTGATCGACCTGGCCAAGGAGCTGACGGCCGGCCTGGAGACCCCCTACGACAAGGCCAAGGCCATCGAGCGCTACCTGCGGGACATCCGGTACGACGAGAAGATCCCAGGCCCCCGTCCGGGCGAGGACGGCGTCTACTATTTCCTCTTCCGGGAGCGGGCCGGCTACTGTGACTACTACGCCTCGGCCATGGCGGTCATGCTGCGGGCCGTGGGAGTGCCCACCCGCATCGCCCAAGGCTACGCCCTGGGCGAATACGACCCGGAGAAAGAGGTGTACGAGGTGCGCGGCGTGAACGCCCACACCTGGGTGGAGGTCTACTTCCCCGGCTACGGGTGGATCGAGTTCGAGCCCACGGCCTCCCAGCCGCCCCTCGAACGCCCCGCCGGGGAGGAAGACCAGGAAGATGAGGAGGCCGCTGCCCGCACGGACGAAGAAGAGCGCGATCCCCTCGACCGCCTGCGCGAGCTCCAGGAGGCCTTCGAGCCCGAGCTGCCGGCCCTGCCGGAGCGCCCCCGCGCCAGCCGAGTGCCCCCGGGCGTGCTCTTCGTCCCCGTGGGCGTGGCACTGGGCAGCGCCTTGGTGCTGGGGGGCGGAACCCTCCTGATGCGCCGACGGTGGCGGGAGGTCTCCCCTGTCGAGCGCGTCTACGACCAGTTCGTCCTGCTGGGCCGGCTGCTGGGCACCCGTCCCGCCGCCTCGCAGACACCGCGCGAATATTTGGAGCACGTGGCCGACTGCGTGCCCGCCGTGCGACACGTGCTGGGGCGGCTAGCGTTCCTGGTGAGCAAAGCCCGCTATGCCCCTTGGCGGGTGACAGAGGCGGAGGAGCGCCAGGCCGCGGAGCTGTGGGGCGAGGCTCGCCGCCCCCTGGTGAGCAGGGCGCTCCGCGAAGCGCCACGTCGCCTGGCCGACGCGCTCCGCCGGACGGCAAGCCGTGCCCGACGCCGGGGCACGCCGTAAGAGGGTCTCACGCAGAGCACAGGTGGCCGGCCCGGGCGTTTTCTCGGGACGCCCGGGCCCGTTGGACTAGGGGTTTTGCCTAGCCGCCCACGATCTCCGCAAGGCGCACGGGCCGTTTCTCCTCCAACGAGCGGCAGGCCGCCAACCCCATGACCAGGGCCATGAGCCCGTCCTCGCCCGTGACCGGCACCGGCCGGTCCTCGCGCACGGCCTCCACGAAGGCTTCCATTTCGGCCAAATAGCTGGCCGTGTAGCGGTTCACGAAGAAGTGGAGGGGAAGGTCACGGCAGACTGCCCGGGCCGTGCTGATGACGGCCGTGTTGGGGTGTTCGTTTTCCGTGCGGATGCACCCGTCGCTGCCGAAGACCTCCACGCGCTGATCGTACCCGTAGACCGCCCGCCGGCTGTTGTCGATAGTGCCAAAGACCCCGTTCTCGAAGGAGAGGAGCACAACGGCCGTGTCCACGTCGCCGAGCTCGCCGATGGCCGGGTCCACGCGCACGCCGGCCACGGCGTAGAGCTCGACCACCTCGCCGCCGATCAGGTAGCGGGCCATGTCGAAGTCGTGGATGGTCATGTCCAGGAAGAGGCCGCCGGAGCTCCTGACGTACTCGGGCGGCGGGGGCTCGGGGTCCCGGCTGATGATGTGGAGCAGGTGGGGCGTGCCTATCTCCCCCCGCGCGATGGCCTCGCGCACTCGACGGTAGTTGGCGTCGAAGCGGCGGTTGAACCCCACTTGGAGCTTGACGCCCGCCGCCCGCACGGCCCGGAGTGCCCGGTACACCTCCTCCAAGTGCAAGGCCAGGGGCTTCTCGCAGAAAATGTGTTTGCCGGCGGCGGCGGCAGCCTCGATGATCTCCACGTGTGTGTGGGTGGCCGAGCAGATGACCACGGCGTCCACGTCCGGCCTGGCGATCACTTCGCGGTAGTCGGCCACGGCGTGGGGCACGTGGCAGGCCCGCGCACAGGCTTCGGCGGCCTCGGGGCGCACGTCGGCCACGGCCACCAGCTCGGCTGTGGGAATGTGAAAGGCCAGGTGGCGGGCGTGGAGCCGGCCGATGCGGCCGGCCCCGATGAGGCCCAAACGGACTGTCGAAAGCGCAGGTGAGTGGGTGCTCATGGGTGTGCTGCTCTTTCACACGTTTCGTGTTGTCCGCAATGTGCGCCGTCACACGCCCACGTGGCGCAGGAACTCCCGGTTGCGCCGGGCGCTCTCCTCGGGCGTGCCCATGCCGGGGAGCACGTCTTGCTCCACCACGATCCACCCCCGGTAGCCGCGCCCGCGCAGGAAGTCCACCACGCCGGCAAAGTCCACACACCCCCGGCCGAGCTCGCAGAAAAGGCCCCGGCGCACGGCCTGGAAATAATCCCACCCCTCGTGGCGGGCACGCCGGGCCACGTCGGGGTCACAGTCCTTGAAGTGGACGTGCCAGATGCGGTCGGCGAAGCGCTCCACCCCTGCCAGGACAGCGCGGCCGTCCTGGCAGCCGCTGCCGTAGGCGTAATGGCCCGTGTCGAAGGTCAGGCCGACGAGAGCCGGGTCCAGCCGTTCCAGCAGGGCGGCGATTTCGGCCGGAGTTTCGACGTAACCGGCGCAGTGGTGGTGGAAGGCCGTGCGCAGGCCGGTCTCCTCGCGGACCGAGCGGGCCACCTCCTCGACGCCGCGGGCAAAGGTGGCCCACTCCTCCGGCGAGAGCCCTTGGGAAGGCGTGATGCGACCGGCACAGCGGGTGCGCACGGGATCGCGGCCGTTGTCGTCCGCCAGCACGATGAGGGGAGACCACTCGGGCGAAGCAGCTCCGGCCAGGAGGCGGGCAACAGCCAACGCCCGCGTTCGGCCCGGGGCGTGGGCCTGTGGGTCCTTGAAGGCCACGGGCACGAAGGCGGCCACCAGCACCAGGCCGCGAGCATCCAAGGCCTCCCGCAGGGCAGCGGGATCGGTGGGCAGAAAGCCCCAATCGCCCAACTCGGTGCCCTCGTAGCCGGTCGCGACCACTTCGTCGAGGAAGCGGTCGGCCGTCACCGAGACGGGGGCAAGCCCGTCGAACTCCAACACGCCCCACGAGCAAGGGGCATTGGCCACCCGGATGTCGGCTTCTACCCCCATCGCTCAACCACCACCTTCGTCTGGGTGTAGAACTCGATGGCATGGCGGCCTTGGGCGTGCAAGTCGCCGAAAAAGCTCTCGTTCCACCCGCTGAAGGGGTAGAAGGCCATCGGGGCGGCCACGCCGATGTTGATGCCGATGTTGCCCGCGTTGGCCTCGTAGCGGAAGCGGCGGGCATGGGCGCCGCTGGTGGTGAAGATGGAGGCCATGTTGCCGTACTGCCGGCTGTTGACCAGGCGGATGGCCTCCTCCATGTCCCGGACGTGGAAGACGCTCAGCACGGGGCCGAAGATCTCGGTGCGTTCCACCTGGCTCTCCGGGGGCACGCGGTCGAGGAGGGTGGGGAAGACGAAGTACCCCCCCTCGTAGCCGGGCACGCGCTTGCCCCGGCCGTCCACGACCACGCGGGCTCCCTCCTGCTCGGCCAGGGCGATGAGCCCCTCGACCCGAGCCTTGCTCTCGCGCGTGATGACCGGCCCCATCTCGACGCCCTCGTCGAGGCCGTAGCCCACCTTGAGGCCGGCAGCCCGGTCGGCCATCATTTCCAGGAAGAGGTCGTGGGCATCGCCCACGGTGATGGCGTCGGCCAGGGCCAGGCAGCGCTGGCCGGCGCAGCCGTAGGCCGATTCGGCCACCACGCGCACGGCCATCTCCATGTCGGCATCGGGCATGATGATGACGGGGTTCTTGGCGCCCCCTTGGGCTTGGACGCGCTTGCCCCGGTCGGCCGCCCGGCGGTAGATGGCCTTCGCTACCGGCGTGGAGCCCACAAAGCTGATGGCCCGGATGGCCGGGTGGTCGAGAATGGCCTCCACAGTCTCTCGGGCCCCGTTGACGAGCTGGACGACGCCGGGCGGCAGGCCCAAGTCGTCCAGGAGCTCGAAGAGGCGCCGGGCGGTCAGGGGGGTTTTCTCGCTGGGCTTGAGGATGAAGCAGTTGCCGCAGGCGATGGCGTAGGGCAGGAACCAGAGGGGGATCATGCCCGGGAAGTTGAAGGGGGTGATGGCGGCCACCACGCCCACGGGCTGCCGGAACATGTGTTCGTCGATGCCCCGGGCGATGTCCTCGTTGTTGTAGCCCTGGATCAAGCTGGGCGTGCCACACGCCACCTCCACGTTCTCAATGCCGCGCCGGAGTTCGCCCACGCTTTCCCGGAAGGTTTTGCCACACTCCTGGGTGATGAGGCGGGCCAGCTCGTCCACGTGCTCTTCCAGGAGAGCCTTGAGCTTGTAGAGGTATTGGACCCGCTCCACCACGGGCACGCGCCGCCACGCCTCAAAGGCTCTCTGGGCAGCTTGCGCGGCCCGGTCCACTTCGGCCGCGGGGGAGAGGGGCGCCCGGGCCAGCACCTCGTCCGTGGCGGGATTGGTCACGTCCACGTAGTCGGCGGCGGCCGAGCGCTGCCATTGGCCGTCAATGTAGTTGTAGAGTTCCTCCGACATGGGTCTTGCCTCCATGTGATGTCTTTCATCTGGGCGCACGGCGCTACAGAAAGTAGCGCTCGCGAGTCCGCATCTCCTCGTATTCCTCGCGCGCGGCTTGGACCGAGGGCATGGTGCTGACCTCGGCCACGGGCACGTCCCACCAGCTTTCGTAGGCCGGCACGCTCTCGTATCGGTCGCTGAGCACGTAGATGACGGTGGTGCGCTCCACCCCTTTGGCCTCGCGGAGGGCGCGGACGAGGTCGTCGTAGGTGGCGCACTCGAAGACGTGGGCGCCCAAGCTGCGGGCGTTGGCGGCCAAGTCCACGGGCAGGTAGGTCACCTCTTCGCCGGCCTCGTCGCCGGGCAGGCGCCCGCCCTCGGGGTAGACGTAGCGAGTGCCGAAGCCCTCTTGGCCGAGGGCACGGCTCAAGCCGCCGATGCTCTTGAAGCCCCGGTTGTCGATCAGGATGATGGTGAGCTTGTAGCCCTCCTGGATCGAGGTGACGATCTCGCTGTTCATCATCAGGTAGCTGCCGTCCCCCACCATCACGTAGACTTCGCGCTCGGGCGCGGCCATCTTGACGCCCAGGCCGCCGGCAATCTCGTAGCCCATACAACTGTAGCCGTACTCCAGGTGGTAGTGCTTGGGGTGGTGAGCCCGCCAGAGCTTGTGCAAGTCGCCCGGCAGGCTGCCAGCCGCGCAGACGACCACGCCCTCGGGGTCGCCGTGTTCGTTGACCGCGCCGATGATCTCGCCTTGGGCGGGAAGCGGTTGATTTCGGGCAGCGTAGAGGCGGTCAACTTCCCGTTGCCACTCGGCGTGCAGGCGTTCGGCCTCGCGCCGGTAAGCCGGGTCCACGTGCCAGCCCTCCAGGAGCGCGGCCAGCTCCTCCAAGGTGACGCGGGCGTCGCCCACGAGGGGCAGGGCGGCGTGTTTGTGGGCGTCGAATTCGGCCACGTTGATGTTGATGAAGCGCACTTCTGGGTGTTGGAAGGCCGTCTTGCTGGCCGTGGTGAAGTCGCTGTAGCGCGTGCCGATGCCGATGACGAGGTCGGCGTCGCGGGCGATGCGGTTGGCCGCGAAGGTGCCCGTCACGCCGATGGCCCCCAGGTTGAGCGGGTGATCGTAGCGCAGGCTGCCCTTGCCCGCTTGAGTCTCGCCCACGGGGACGCCGGTCTGGTCCACGAAGCGGCGCAGGGTTTCATGGGCTTCGCTGTAGAGCACGCCCCCGCCGGCGACGATGAGCGGCCGGCGGCTCGCCTTGATCCACTCGGCCGCCTGTGCGAGCGCGTTGCGGTCGGGGCGGTTGCGGGGCACGCGCCACACGCGCTTGCGGAAGAAGGCGGCCGGGTAGTCGTGTGCTTCGGCCTGCACGTCTTGGGGCAGGGAGATGGTGACGGCACCGGTGTCGGCCGGGCTGGTGAGCACACGCATGGCCTCCATCATGGCGGTGATGAGCTGCTCGGGCCGGTTGATGCGGTCCCAGTAGCGGCTCACGGCCTTGAAGGCGTCGTTGACCGAGATCTCCTGAGAGTGTTCCCACTCCAGTTGTTGCAGCACAGGGGCCACGTTGCGGCGGGCGAAGATGTCACCCGGCAAGAGGAGTACCGGCAGGCGGTTGATGGTGGCCCCGGCGGCGCCGGTGATCATGTTCGTGGCGCCCGGCCCGATGGAAGAAGTGCAGGCGAGCGTTTGGAGGCGGTTTTTCATCTTAGCGAAGGCCGCGGCCGCGTGGACCATGGCCTGCTCGTTGCGCGCCTGGTAGTAGCGCAGTTGGGGATACTCCTGGAGCGCTTGGCCGATGCCGGCCAAATTCCCGTGGCCGAAGATGCCGAAGCAGCCGGCGAAGAAGGGGAGCTCCTGGCCGTCCCGCTCCACGTACTGGTTGACCAGGAAGCGGACGAGAGCTTGGGCCGTTGTGAGCCGGACATGTGTCTGGGCCATTGTCCCTCCTCCTGCGACCCCACAGGGTCACGTGTTGCTTATCGTTCTCGCTCTCCGGTGATGAGATCGGCGATGTCCCGTTCGCTCAACTCGCCCCGGTAGTACGTGCCCACCTTGCGCCCGTGGCGGAGGATGGTGTAGGCGTCCGCCACCATGTGGACGTGGCGCACGTTGTGGGTGATGAAGATCACCGAGAGCCCCCGGGCCTTGGCGTTCTCGATGTACGAGAGCACCTTGCGCGTTTCGGCGACCGAGAGCGCCGAGGTGGGCTCGTCCAAGATGAGCAACTTGGCGCCGAAGTGAACCGCCCGGCCAATGGCAATGGACTGGCGTTCGCCCCCCGAGAGGCTACCCACCTTCTCGTGTGGTGCGCGGATCTCGATGCCAATGTCCCGGAGCGCCGAACGGGTGCGCTCGTTCATGGCACGCATGTCGAGCCACGGGATGGGCCCCAGGCGGCGCACGATCTCGCGGCCTAAGAAGAAGTTCCGGGTAATGCTCATGGTGTCCACCAGCGCCAAGTCCTGGTAGACGGTCTCGATGCCCAAGGCACGGGCGTCCCGGGGGGAGCTGAAACGGACGTGTCGGCCTTCGAAGTAGATGCGCCCCTCGGTGGGCGGGTAGACGCCGGTGAGAATCTTGATCAGCGTGGACTTGCCGGCGCCGTTGTCGCCCAGGAGGGCGTGGACCTGTTGGTACTCCACCTCGAAGTCCACGCCGTCGAGGGCCGTGATGGTGCCGAACCGCTTGACGATAGCCTCCATGCGCACCAGTGGCTCGCTGTGGTCCTGTGTTCTGCCCATGAGTATGCTCCTCTCCGGCTCGATGTTCTCACGTCAGCGCTTGGCACGGCCCTGGCCCAACCACGTGTTGAGCACGGCCGCGCCCACAATGGTGGCGCCCACCACGGCCTCGAAGTTGTCGGCCGGGATGAAGGGGATGTCCATCAGAATCACGCCAGTGCGCAACATGCTGATGAGCAACACGCCTATCAGCGCGCCCCAGATGCTGCCCACGCCGCCGTTGAGCGCCGTCCCGCCCACGACGGCCGCCGCAATGGCGCTCAGCTCCATGCCGGCACCTGTGGTCACCCGCACGGTGCGAAACTGGCTGAAGAGCAAGATGCCCGTGAGCCCGGCCAGCGCCCCCGAGAACGCGAAGCTGATCACCTTCACGCGGCTCACGTTGACCCCTTGGGCCGCAGCCGCCTGGGCGTTGCCCCCGGCAGCGAAGATGTGGTTGCCGAACGTGGTGCGCGTGAGCAGGTACTGAAAAACCAGAACAGCCAGCAAAAACCAGATGAGCGACGTGCGAAAGTTGGCCCCCTTGGGCAACAGCTCGTTGAGGACATCCAGGCGGCCGTTGAAGAGGGCCAACACAGCGGGGCGCTCCAGCATCTGGATCAGGGTGCCGCCCGAGAAGAGCCACACGATGCCGCGGTAGATCGAACGGGTGCCGAGCGTCACGATGAAGGAGGGGATGCCCGTCCACACCAGCAGGAGCCCGTTGAGCAGCCCGAAGAGGGCGGGAAGGGCAACGGCGAGCAGGGCGGCCAACGCCGGCGGCGCTCCGGCGAGGAGCAGCATGGCGAAGACGTATCCCCCGAGGGCGACCAAGGAGCCCACCGAGAGGTCGAACTCGCCGCAGATCATGAGCAGGGTGACGCCAATGGTGACGATGCCGATGGGCGTGGCCGCGTTGACAATGCCCGACACCGAGCGCCACGACAGGAACTTGGGAATGAAGAGCGAGAAGAGCACGAAGAGCACAAGCAGGGTGAGGAACGGCCCCAGCGTGGCCGAGTCAGCCAGCATGTGGCGGGGAGACCGCAGGCGTGTTCCCGTTTTGGAGACTGCCACTTCTGAGGACATGAGCACTTCTCTCTCAAGTCTTGCCGGGCGCGGGGTGGCCACACATGTGACCACCCCGCGATTCCCGATGTGTTCTGCAGCCTACCGGTACGTCCCTGCCAACTGCTTCACCAGCGCAATGTTCCCGGCGTCCACGAAGCCGGGCCCCGTGGGCGTGACCGGCAGCACCGGCTTGATGTTCTGTCGGAGCAACAGCGCCAACGTGACGGTCGAGGCATACCCTTGCAGGAAGGGCTGCTGGTCGATGGCGAAGAGCGTGGTGCCGTCCTCAATGCGCGCCACGATCTCCGGGCTGAGGTCGAACGTGCCGTGGAGCACGTCGCCCGGCGCCAGGCCAGCGGCCTCCAGAAAGGCGTAGAAGGGGTTGGCCCCGTTCGGCCCCAGGGTCAGGAAGGCGTCCACGTCCGGGTTGGCGGTGAAGAAGTCGTCGATGATGGTCTGGGACTCGGCGGGATC
>JALSKA010000054.1 GCA_026989095.1 Ardenticatenaceae bacterium | reverse complement strand
GACACCGGCGTGGGGCCGGAAGAAGGCAATCACGCGCTCCAAGGTCTCCTCAGGCGTGGTGGTGGGAATGCGCCTTTCCTCCACCAGCGCGTCCGGCCCTCGGCCCACAGCGCACACGAACTTCGTTCCCCCGGCCTCAATGCCCCCGTAGAGCGATGGCACATTTTCCCTCCTTTGCCTCGAGTTTGTGGAAGCCACCCGTCACCCGTGGCCTCTTCATGTCCCACATCGGGCAGCGCATGTCCCCTGCCCGCGCGCACGTGGGCGCAGAACCTGTGAGCACACGTGGCGTGATGGCCCAAGTGGACCACTTTTCCTATTTGACCTTTCGACTGTTTGTGTTATGGTGTAGATGAGGTTCGACTGGAACGCCAACCTTTGCTCCAACTCGCAGTGATGGCGAAGTTCGCTTCACCCAGTGTCACAGCAAATGTGGGGCCGAGGGGAAAAGAGAGTTCCCTCGGCCTAAAAGTGTTCCCCGCTTCCGGCCGAGCGTTTCTGGAAAGGGCGGACGTTTCCGAAAACGACGAAGATGGCGCGAAAGTAACGTGTTGCTTAGTTGACGAGACGGGCACCTTCCTGGTATAATCCGCAGGCACCGGCCCGACGGAACCTTTAGAGGTTGTAACAGCTATGGCATTGAAAGGACGCCTACGCGACATTAGTCTGAACCAGCTCCTCAACCTCGTCAAATTGGCCCGCAAGACCGGGGCCTTGACCATCGAGGGTGAGCAGGGGCGGGTGGAACTCTACTTCAAAGAAGGCAAAGTTGTTCACGCTTCCCTCAACGGCGACGGCGACTTGGCACGCTTGCTGCTCAAGTTTGGCCGCCTCCAGGAACAACAGCTCCGCGCAGTGCTCCAGCAGCTCTCGGCGCCGGACGACAAGGAGCTCGGCCTGCGCCTGATCAACGCCGGGTACGTCTCCAAGAACGATATTTTGCGGGCTATCCGGCGCCACACGATGGACGTTGTGTTAACTGCTCTTGCGTGGGAGGACGGCAAATTCCACTTCGAGCCCAACAAGGCTCCACCCCCCGAGCGTATCGTTGTGCCCATTAACTTGGACAGCATTGTGCGCGAGGGCGACCAACGCCAGAAGGAGCTCGCCACCCTGCGCGAGGAGCTGCCCGACTTGAACGTGGCCCTGCGCTTCACGGAGAACCCCAGCACCAACCTGTCCAAAATCAAGCTGAGCCGCGACGAGTGGCGGGTGATCTCGTTCATCAACCCCCGGAACACCATCGCGCAGATCGCCAAGTACAGCGGCCTTGATGAGTTCCAGATTCGGCGCATTGTGTTGAAGTTGATGCGCAACGGGCTGGTGGAAGTTGTGGGGCGGCCGACAGGGCGTGCCCCAGCCGTGTCGTCGGCAGCACCCCAGGGCGTGAGCACGGGCACCGGCTTGCCGGCAGGGGGCGGTGCGCCGAGCGGCCACCGGCCCAAGGCACCTGCTGTGGAGAAGAGTGTGGTCCGCAGGCTGATCAAATTCATCCGTGGCCTGTAAACGACACCGACCCGACCAGGTATCATCTCAGAGCTCTCATCATTATCTTCTGCTCTGACCGGCCGACGTAGTCTCATTATATGTAGCTGAACACGGTTTAATCGGAGTCATTGTATCATGCAAACCGTCAAGATGGTCGTCACAGGCCCTTTCGCGGCTGGCAAGACGGAGTTCATCCAGACGATCAGCGAAATTGCCGTCGTCTCCACAGAGCGCCAGATCAGCGACTTCACCCGCACGGTCAAGAGCAGCACGACCGTGGCTATGGACTTTGGCCGTATTACTGTGGACGATGACCTCGTGTTGTACCTCTTCGGCACCCCCGGCCAAAAGCGCTTTGACTTCATGTGGGAGATCCTCGCCGAGGGCATGTTGGGGTTCATCGTCCTCATCGACAGCACCCGCAGCGAGACGTTCCGGGAGGCCAAGCAGATCATCGACATCTTCCGTTCCTACTCGGACACGCCCTTCGTAGTGGCCGCCAACAAGCAGGACCTGGAAGACGCTTGGCCCCCAGAGGACATCCGCATTGTGCTGGAGCTGGAACCTTGGGTCAAGGTCCTGCCCTGTGTGGCCAAGGACAAGGAAAGTGTGAAAACCGTGTTGTTGGAGCTGCTGTACACCATTCTCGAATCCTACGATCACAATTGATTGGGGGGAAACTCCTATGTCCGTCGAGAACCGTTCCATGCCCAACGCCGCACTCTACGTGTTGTTCCGCGCCATCGAGGAGGTGATGGGAGAGAAGGGCTTCCGCGCGATGTTGAACGCCTCCGGGCTCCAAGCGTACATCAACAATCCCCCGCCGAACAACTTGGACCACGACATCACCTTCGAGGACTACGCGCGGCTCCAACAGGCCGTTGAGGACTTCTACGGCCCCCGCGGGGCGCGTGCCATTCTGGCCCAGATCGGCCGCGTCACCTTCCGCTACACCCTCGAACAACAGCCGGCCATCTTGGGGTTGGCCGGCTTGGCCCTGAAGCTGCTCCCCGAGCAGGCCAAGGTCAAGATGATCCTCACCCGAATGCAGAACGCCTCCAACGAGCGGGTCAACATGACGGCCCACATGGACGAGGACGATGAGGCGTGGTATTTCGTGGTCACCGCGTGCCCCTGTGTCTTCCGGGAGCGCTCCTCGAGCAACCCGGCTTGCTACACCACGGCCGGCACCATTCAGGAAGCCCTGCGGTGGGCCACGGGCAACCACTACATGGTGCGCGAGATCAAGTGCATGAACCTCGGCGAGAGCGAGTGTCGCTTCCGCATTGACAAGACCCCGCAATCGTGAAAAAAACCGGGGCGCGCCCCGGAGCGCGCCCCAACACTCTTCCCCTTCTTGACCGCGCGGTCTCAGCTCGCCGGAGTTGTCCCGGCGTTTCTCTCTTCCCCCTACAACAGGCGCTCGTACTCCGAGAGCCTCAGGCGCCACACGGGAACGCCACAATACCGATCCCCCTCGGGGCAGAAGGGAGTGACGCCGGCAGCGTGCCGCAGCGCACACGGGGCGCCCAAGTGGCGCCCGATCCGCGGGTTGACCGCGGCGATTTGGCGCGCCTCGTCCAAGCTGGCGTTGAAGATCTCCTCCTGTGCGTTGTAACAGAGCCTCATGCGCAGCTTGTGGTGCAGGTGGAGGAGGTCCGCACTCTCGGTGAACCGGATGCTGACGGCGTTAGGGAGCAAATAGGCCGCATACTCGCGTGCCACTCCCAGGGACAGGAGGGCGTCGATGGCCTCCCATGTGCGGAGCATAGTCTCCTCGTACAGGGCCTTGGCCACCGGCACCTCGCGGATCAGCGCCGGCGTGATGTAATCGGGCTCCGAAGTGAGGTAGGCCGTGAGGGCCGGACGGCTGGCCGGCGTCATGCGGTGGCGCTGATCTTGGCTGTCGGCCGTGTGGGAGAGCTTCTTGCGAAAGGTGTAGCGGGGATGCACAAGAGCGCGCGTCAGCTTGCTCAGCGTGGTCACGTTGAGGGCCTCGCCGAAATAGGGGTTCCGGCGTGGGTCGAGCACCAGGGCGATGGCCTCGTCGTCGGAGAGCGCCCGCCGTGGCAGGCCCAACACCTCGCGCACGGCTTGGGCCAGCACCGCCTCATTGTCCGGGAGCCACGAGATGAGCTTGCTGGTGTGCCCCTCGAGCGAGGCGTCGAATTCCGCGCGGAACTCGGCCGAGAGCACGGCCCTGTCGAGGCCCTGCGATGATGCCCAGAAGCGATACTCGATGGTCTCCTCGATGGGCAGGGGTTCCTCCAAAATGCCCTCCAACAGCGGATCCTCCCGCAACACGGCACAAACCATCTGGCCGACGACGAAGCTCGTCTCCGTGGGCACGTCGTACTGTTGGCACAACCTGTAATAGCGCAGCAGCGTGAGCACGCTCACCGTGTGGTACAGGTAGGCAAAGGTGGCCACGGGCAACACGTACCGGGCCACCTCCTGGGCCTTTTTGGGAATCCAGCGGCGGGCCAAGGGGTGCGCCTCTCCTGTCGCGGAATTGGGGCGCCGGCCCGGAAACCGCTCGAAGTAGAGGCGCTCCACAGTGGGCAGTAGGTGCTCGATCAGCGCGTAGTACGCCTCCGTCTGCTGCTTCACCGCCTGCGCGTAAATCTCGAGGGCTTGGCCGCGCAGCGGCGGCACGGCCACCTGGTCAGGCGTCACCCGCACATATCGCTGGCTCACCTGTTCGCTGTTGTAAAAGGGGTGGGAGTGGAGGAAGCTCCAGATGAAATGGCGGCTCACGTTTTCCAGGGCGAACTGGACGTGGGCGTGCTGGAAGGTCGTGTGGTGGCCGGCCTCGTAGATGGTGCGGGCAACGCGGTCGCGCAGCTCCGGCTGGGTGGAGACGTGTTCCGGCAGCACAATGCCCCTGGAGGAGTAACACGTGCGCGCTGTGGCCACGGCGTTCTCGTAGGGGCGGGCGAAGGCGTTGACGAGGCGCACGCGGGGTGCCGGCGAGTGAAAGGGGAACGGGTGCTCGGACACAATTCTCCCTCCTCTCCCTCCTGTTGTCGGTGGGAAAACTTTGAGCCCAGTGTACACGGTCTCGGCGATAGGCTCAAATCTTCCCCCATTGTGGTCCCCGCTGTGTTCGACCTGCGTCCCGTGCTCGTGGGAACAACAAAAAACGCGGCCGCACACCCGGTGCGGCCGCGTCCGGCCATCCGACGGGCATTCCGCTGTCAGTCCTCCCCTTCACTGTCGTCGTTCGCGTCGCCGTCATTTTCACCCTCATCCTCTCCTTCCGAGTCGTCCTCGTCCCCGCCGGAAGCATCGCCGGCGTCATCGGAGGAGGCGTCGTCGTCCGCGTCGCCCGGGTCGTCGGGGGGCTCGCCGTCGTCCCCGCCGTCTTCCTCCTCGGGCGCGGGGGTCTCCGTGGGCGGCGGGGGAGCCGGCGTGCTCGTGGCCGGCGGCGGGGTTGGCGTGCTGGTCGGCCGGGCCGGCGGGCTTTCCTCGTCGTC
>JALSKA010000053.1 GCA_026989095.1 Ardenticatenaceae bacterium | reverse complement strand
CCTCCGCGCGGCCGAGGCCGGCCGGGCAGCCGTGCGCCCTGGCGTGCCGGCCGGAGACGTGGACCGGGCCGCCCGCACCGTCATCGAGGAGGCCGGCTACGGGGCCTACTTCATCCACCGCACGGGACACGGTTTGGGCCTCCAAGTTCACGAACCCCCGTACATCCACGCCCAAAATACCCAGCGCCTCGAGCCAGGCATGGTCTTCACCGTGGAGCCCGGCATCTACATTCCCGGCCTCGGGGGCGTGCGGGTCGAAGATGTGGTGGTGGTGACCGAACAGGGGGGTGAGGTGCTCACCGACGTGTCCCGTGAGCTGGTGGTGGTGTGACCCGGAAGGGGGTTTTGCACCAGATTTTGCTACAAAAATGGTTCATCAAATGCCTTTTTTTGTAACATCCCCCTTGCCAAAAGCTTTCAACCTGTGATACAATAGGGACAGCGACCCCCGACACGGACAGTGCTGGACGAGTGTGATTGAGGAGATCTGGAGGCACATCCATGCGTGCAGCAGCAGGGCGACAGACGCTCTTACAGCGGGGACAGCAGCTTCCCACCTGGGTGTGGGCCGCGCTGGCCGGACTCATTGTGGGCATTGGGGTGGGCATCTTCTACGCCTGGATGATCAACCCCGTGGTCATTACCGACGTGGACCCCGTGGACTTGCGCCAGGATTGGAAGGAGATGTGGACGCTCATGGCGGCCGACTCCTACGCCCTGCGGCGCAACCCGGACCTGGCCCGCACGTGGTTCAGCACGTTCTCCCGCGAGGAGACGCAACGGCTGATCACCAGGCTTCACGACAGCACCACCGACGTGGAACAACAGCAGCGCTTCCAAGAGCTGGCCCAAGCCTTGAACATCTCCATCGGGGACGTTGGGGAAGTCGGAGAGGTCACGCCTGCACCGCCGCCTCCCAGGGAGGAGGGCGGCGGCGGTCTGCTGCGCTCCATCCTGACCATGTGCGCCGTGGGGTTGTTGCTCCTGCTGGTGGTGGTAGGCGGCGCCATGCTCGTCGTGCGGCAGCGGGTGCGCCGGAAGCGGGAGGCCGGCGAACTGCGGGAGGGGCGCATCCCCTACCGTCCTCCCAGGCCCACGCCTTCGGTCAGCCCGGAAACCTTCACGCCCGTTACGGAGACCTCGCCCGAACAGGCGGACTTGCTCACCCAGGAGGAAATCTTCCAGCAGGAACTCCAGGCCGAGCCCGAAGTGGACACCGGCCCGGTTCCGGCCGTCCGGGAGACGAGCCTGGGGCACTTCACCACGAGATACCAGTTCGGCGACGATGACTACGATATGAGTTTCAGCATCGAGACGCCCGACGGCACCTTCCTGGGCGAGTGCGGCGTCAGCATCAGTGAAATCCTCCTCGACGATCCGCGGCAACATGTGACGGCCTTCGAGGTGTGGCTCTTCGACAAGGACGACATCCGCACGGACACCAAGGTACTGCTCAGCGACTATGCCTGGCAGGATGATGCGCTCCAGGCCAAGTTGAGGGAGCGGGGTGAGTTGGTCTTGGCCAAGCCCGGGGAAACGTTCGAGCTGGAGACGGAATCGTTGCGCGTGCGCGTGCGCGTGCGCCTGATGGAATACGGCACCCACGCCCAACTGCCCTCCAACAGCTTCTTCTCGCGGCTCGAGCTCGACTTGGAGCCCCTGCGCAAGGGCGATGGAGGGGGAATCAGTTTCTGAGGAGGCTCTCCTGGAGATAAAGGGGGAACGGAAGAGACTCCGTTCCCCCTTTTGCCTTGCCCCTTCCCGCCGTCCCGCCAGCCTGGAGGCCGGTCAAGTTCGCTCCCACGGCGCGAAAAGGCGGTCCCACTCCTGGAGGGCGTATCGGTCGGTCATGCCGGCGATGTAATCGGCCACCACACGGTGGAGCGGCACCGGGCCGATGCGCCGTTGAACGTCGTGGGGCAGTTGCTGGGGCTCGGCCACGTAGGCTTGGAAGAGGTCCCGCAGAATCCGTTGGGACTTGATGGCCATGCGAACCACCCGGTAGTGGCGGTACATGTGCTCGTAGAGAAAACGCTTGAGCTCGCGGTGTTTCTCGCGCATCTCGGCTGAGTAGCCCACCAGCATGTGTTCACAGCGCCGCACGTCCTCCACCGAACCGATGTCGTGTTCCCGCAGGCGTCGCGCTGTTTCCGTGATCAGGTCGGTCACCAGCAGGTTGATCAGCTTGCGGATGAGGCGGTGGCGCGTGAGCTCCCCCCAAGGGGCGTCTACCATCCGGCGCACCTCCTGCCAGAGGGCCAAGTTGGCCTCCTCCACCTGGTCGAACGTCAGGATGCCGCTGCGCAAGCCGTCGTCCAAATCGTGCGTGGTGTAGGCAATTTCGTCGCAGAAGTTGACCACTTGGGCCTCAAGCGTGGGGCGCAAGTGGGGCTCGTAGTCGCTGGTGTCGGCCCAATCGTATTCGGTCTCGTGCTTGATGATTCCCTCGCGCACCTCCCACGTCAAGTTCAGGCCCGGAAAGTCGGGGTAGCGGTGTTCCAACTCGGTCACGATGCGCAGGGTCTGCTCGTTGTGGTTGAAGCCCCCGTGGTTGGCCATGAGCTCGTTGAGCACCTCTTCCCCGGCGTGGCCGAAGGGAGTGTGCCCCAAGTCGTGGGCGAGGGTGATGGCCTCGGTTAAGTCCTCGTTCAGGCGCAGGGCACGGGCAATGGTGCGGCCGATCTGGGCGGCCTCCAGGGTGTGGGTGAGGCGCGTGCGGTAGTAATCCCCCTCGTAGTTGATGAAAACTTGCGTCTTGTACTCCAGTCGCCTGAACGCCGTGGTGTGGATGATGCGGTCACGGTCCTTTTGGTAGGCGGTGCGGTACGGGTGCTCGTCCTCGGCGTAGACGCGGCCCCGTGACCGGCTGGCCTTCATGGCGTAGGGCGCCAGGATCTCCTCCTCGAGACGCTCATATTCGGTTCGAAGGCGCATGAGTTCCCTCCAGCAGGTACGCTGTGACGCGAGTGTGGGCGGCGGAGTCAGGACGGCTCCTTCGGCTCAATGCGGGGCGTGGGGGGCACGTGACCCCGCTTGTAGACCAAAATGGCGCGCACGAGTTCGATGACGACGTGGCCGTGCTGGTTGTACCCCACCGTCTTGACGCGCACGATGCCCATGTGAGGGCGTGACTTGGACTCCCGCTTGCTCAGGACCTCGCTGCGGGCGTAGATCGTGTCGCCGACGAAGACCGGGTGGGGCAAGCGCACTTCCTCCCACCCCAAGTTGATGGCGTTTTGGGAGATGTCGGTGACCGAGAGGCCGGTGACCAGCGCCAGCGTGAAAGTGGAGTTCACCAGCGGGCGGCCGAATTCCGTCCGGGCCGAGTAGACCGCATCCACGTGGATGGGGTTGGGGTTCATGGTCAGGGCCGAGAACCAAATGTTGTCGGCTTCGGTGATGGTGCGCCCCAAGGGGTGTTCGTACACGTCGCCGACCTCGAAGTCCTCGTACACGCGGCCTTTCCAACCGGGCTTGACAGGCATGGTGAACCTCCTTCTCAGATGGCATGTTCTGCCCGCAGGCGGGCGATCTCGTCGGGCGTGTATCCCAACTCCCGCAGGATGGCGTCCGTGTGTTGGCCCACGTCGGGCACCGGTCCCATCACGGGCTCCACGTCAGCAAAGGTGATGGGGGGGAGCAGGGCCACGAGGGGGCCCACGGGGGAGCCGATCTCCTGCCACCGTCCGCGGGCGGCCAATTGCGGGTGTGCCAAGAAGTCGTGGACGCTCCGCAGGTGGCCGTGGGCGATCTGGGCGTTCTCCAGCCGGCGCACGACCTCTTCCAGGGAGAGGTGACTGAAAACTTCCGCGATGATAGTCTCCAATGCGTCGCGGTTCGCCACCCGTGCCGCGTTGTGCTCGAAGCGGGGATCGTGAGCCAGATCAGGGCGCTCCAAAACGTGGGCACAGAAACGCTCCCACTCGCGCTCGTTCTGAATGCCCAGCAAGACCATCTTGCCGTCGCCAGTGGTGAAGGGCCCGTAGGGGGCGATGGCCGCGTGGTGGGCGCCCGTGCGCGGCGGCGCGTGGCTGCCGTACCGGGTGTAATAGGCCGGGTACCCCATCCACTCGGCCAGGGCATCCAGGAGAGAGATGTGGAGCACCGTGCCCTGGCCCGTGCGCTCGCGCCGGAACAGGGCTGCGAGGATGCCGGCGAAGGCGTACATGCCGGCAGCGATGTCGGCCACAGGGATGCCTGCCTTGGAGGGGGTCTCCGGTGTGCCGGTAACGGCCAAAATGCCGGCTTCAGCCTGGACGAGCAGGTCATACGCCTTCTTGTCGCGGTAGGGGCCTGTGGAACCGTATCCCGAGATGTGACAAATGATGAGAGAAGGATACGTCTCCTGCAAACGCTGGGTGGAAAACCCCAGCCGTTCCACGGCGCCCGGGGCCAAATTCTGCACGAAGACATCGGCGCGGGCGAGCAGGGCTTCCAGAATGCGGCGCCCCTCTGGATGTTTGAGATTCAGGGTGAGGGAGGCTTTGGAGCGGTTGACCCACACGAAGTGGCTGGAGAGCCCCTTGACCGTGCGGTCATATCGGCGGGCAAAGTCACCGCCGGGCCGCTCCACCTTGATGACACGTGCCCCCAAGTCGGCCAAGTGTCGGGTGGCCAGAGGGGCGGCTATAGCCTGCTCAACGGCAACAACGGTGATACCGTCCAATGGGCGCATGGGCTGCTCTCGTGTAGAAGATGGCGTTTCAAGGGACATCGGTGATATCCGAGAGTGTACCGGGAATTGCCCGATACGACAAGCGCCAGTGTGGCCTTCGGCTAACCTCTCCCGGCCCTGGCCAAGTGGGCGAGAAATAATGTATGTTGAGGTTTTGTGTGAAATTGGTGCTATTTTCGTGATGTTGTGCCGTTGAAAAGGGTTGCACAATTGGAGCTGAGCGGGGACACGGCTGACGGGGAGCTGATCAGGGCGCTGTACGAGAACCGGTAGACGCCGGAGCCGTTCGGGGGGCGCTGTCAGGGGATGGG
>JALSKA010000052.1 GCA_026989095.1 Ardenticatenaceae bacterium | reverse complement strand
CGATCCAAGTGGCCCGCCCGTAGTGCCAGAACCAGCGCGCCTCCGCGCGCTCGAACCGCGGGCGAAACGCGCCCACCCGCAACGGTCCCCAAACGAGCAGGAAACGGGTCAGGATGCCGCTCCCCAGCTCCGCCACCAGGCTCCACACCCCCCAACCACGCCAGGCCAGGTACGGCGCGACGACGGTCATCACCGCCGACGCGGCGACATTTGTCAGCGCCAGCGCGCGGAAGTTGAGCTTCATCCCCAGCAGCGTTTCCTGAGTCTGGCTCACCGCGCTCAAGAACGTGATCCCTGCCAGGGCGATCATCACCGGTGCCAGGAGAGGCTGTTGTGGGTACAAGCGGGCGATCCAGGGCGCCAGCAGGATCACCACGAGCGTCGTGCCGCCGGCGAGCGCCAGCTTCATGGTCAGATAGGTCCCGTACACAGCGCTGTCCGTTGTCTGCCTGTGCAAGAGTGCCCGGTCGATTCCCAGCGTGCGGAGTTGTCCTGCCATGTTCACGAAAAACAGCGCCAGGGCCATCACCCCGAAGTGCTCCGGGAGGAGGAGCCGCGCAAGAATAATGGAACGGATGAGCCCGAAGGTGATGGTGATGCTCGCGGCCCCCACGCTGTAGAGCGAGCCGCGAACCGTCTGGCCGGCTATGGTGGTGTGGGGCTCAGCCTCAGACTCCGCCCGGTCTCGACGTGACAAAGTCGGCTCCACTGCAGAAGGTCCAGAGAAGGACAATGATGCGTGAGGCCACGGAGGACACCCGCTACTCTTCTCGTCTATTATGTTCTTCCGCCAACGAATGTCAAACGTGTCTTCAATGAGAGGAGAATGCTGTGTCTTTGTTCCCCTTGCGGGGGTGTGGTAATATGTAGCGGGCCGGCGACGTCATTGCCCCGCGTTCTGTACGTGCTCCCGAAAATGCCGGAGGACCCTGATGATTCCACTTCGCCTGCAACTGCGCAACTTCATGAGCTATCGCGGAGAGCACAATGAGGTGGACTTCTCGGGCATACACGTGGCCTGCCTGGTGGGCGACAACGGCCACGGCAAGTCGGCCCTGCTCGACGCCATCACGTGGGCCCTGTGGGGGAAGTCGCGCGCCCGCCGGGACGACGACTTGATCACGTGGGGCGAGGAGGAAGCCGAGGTGCGCCTCGAGTTCGAGCTGGCCGGCCAGCGGTACCGGGTGATTCGCAGGCGCACGCGCGCCGGCCGTGGCCAGACTCTCCTCGAGCTTCAGATACACAACGGGATGCTCTTCGTGCCCATCGGTGGGGACTCGGTGCGGAAAACTCAGGAGAAGATCAATGAGCTCCTGCGGGTGGATTACGACACCTTCATCAACTCCGCCTTTATCCTCCAAGGGCGTGCCGACGAGTTCACCACCAAACGGCCCGGCAAGCGCAAGGAAATTCTGGCCGACATTCTGGGCTTGGACGTGTACGATGAGTATGAGCGCCGTGCGCGCGACAAGGTCCGTGAGGCCGAGGGACGCCTCCAGCTATTGGAACAGGAGTTGGAGGAGATCAAGCAACACAGTGCTGACATCCCAAAGTATGAGAGGGCCGTGGAGGAGGCCGAGCGGGCCGTCAACGGCGTTCGAGGCCGCCTGAACGCCGTTGAGGCCAAGCTGCGCCGCGTTCGGGACGAAGTCAAGGTGCTGGAGGCCCGTGAGGAAGAGTTGATCCGCGTGGAGCGCCGGCTTCGGGAGGTCCGCAGGGAGATCGAGGAGCTCGGCCGCCGGCGGGAGGCGCTGGAGGCCCGTGTGCGACACCATGAGGCCCTCCTGAGCCGGGCGGAGGAGGTCGAGGGAGCCTACGCCCAACTCCAGGCCGCCCGTCAGGAGGTGGAGCGCTGGAACCGGAAGATGCGCGAACTCCTCGAGCTCCAAGAGGAAAGGCGCGACGTGCAGCGCCGCATCGACGAGGCCCGCCACCGCCTCGAGCGGGAACTCCACCACAAGGAGCAGGTTGTGGCCCAGTGCCAGGCCGAGCTTGCCAAGGTGCAGGAGCTCATGGCCCGGCGGAAAACACTTGAGCAGAGGCGAGCGGAGCTCGACACGTTGGAACATGATCTCGAAGAGCTGCGCGCCGCGCGTGATGCCGCGTGGGCGGAGCAGGGCGAGCTCCTGGCCGAGAACGCCCGCCTGCGGCAGGAGATGGAACACCTCAAGGAACACATTCAACTGCTCGAGGCAGAACAGGGCGCTGCCTGTCCCGTCTGCCGACAGCCCCTCACCGACCAACACCGCCAACAGGTGCTCGCCCAAGCCCGCGCGGAGGGCAAGGCGCTGGGTGACCGGTATCGCCAAAACAAGAAGCGCTTGGAGGCCCTGAAGGCCGACGTGGAGGCGCGTGAGCGCCGGCTGAAGGAGATCGAGAGGCGCCTCCGCACCGAGCGGCCCCGGATCGACCGGGAGCTGGCCAGGCTCGAGCAGCAGCTCGAACAGGCTGAGGCCGTGCGACGGCGGATGGCAGGGGCCCAGGTGGACGCGGAAGCCCTCCGGCGCCGGCTCGACGCGCGCGACTACGCCCACGACGATCAGGCCCGCCTGCTCGAGCTCGACAGGGAAGCCCGCAGGCTGGGGTACGACAGGGGCGCCCACGAAGAGGCCGAGCGCCGCGCGCGCGATCTCCTGCCCGCCGAGGAGGAGTGGAACCGGCTTCGCCTGGCCCGTGAGCAGGTCGCTGGCGACCGTGAGACCCTGCGCGATTTGAACGCTCGCCTCCGGCAGGCACAGGTGACACTGGCTGACCTCGAGGCCAGGAGAGACCACCTGGTGGTGGAGCTGGAGAAGGGCTCGGCGTTGCGCCGGAAGGAAGAGGATCTCAAGTACCAGGTGCGTGCCCTCGAAGCGGAACTGTCCGACGCCCAGATCGCCCTGGGCAGCGCCAGACAGCGGCTCGACTACGCCCGCCGGCAAGCCGAGAAACAGAAGGCCAAGGAGCAGGAGCGGGACCATTGGCAGGAGCGCTTGACCGCCTTCAAGGCCCTCCAGGAGGCGTTCGGCAAGCGGGGGCTTCAGGCCATGATCATCGAGTCCGTCCTGCCGGAGATCGAGGAGGAGGCCAACCGCCTGTTGGCCATGATGACCGACGGCCGCATGTACGTGCGCCTCGAGACCCAACGCGAGACCAAGAAGGGCAGTGTCGTCGAGACCCTCGACATTATCATCGCCGACGAGCACGGCGCCCGTCCCTACGAGCTCTACAGCGGCGGGGAAGCCTTCCGGGTCAACTTCGCCCTGCGCATCGCGCTGAGCAAGCTGTTGGCCCGGCGAGCAGGTGCGCGCCTCCAGACCTTGTTCATCGACGAGGGCTTTGGCTCCCAAGATCGCACCGGACGTGAGCGGCTCATTGAGGCCATCAACGCTATCCAGGAAGAGTTCGCCCGCATCCTGGTCATCACGCACATCGAGGAGCTGAAGGATGCTTTCCCGGCCAGAATTGACGTCGTCAAGGGCGAGCACGGCAGCCGAATTCACGTGACCGCGTAGCCACAGAGGAAGGCCGAAGAACCTGGCAGCAACCCCATGACCGTGAACGACTTCGTTCCTCCCACGGTGCGCGACGTGTGGCGAATGGCCTTGCCGCTGGGCACTCGCCTCGTGGCCGGCGCCGCCGGCCTGAGCCGCCCGGTGCGCTGGGCGCGCCCCAGCGGCCACAACTTGCCCCTCTTCCCCGGCCTGAGCGCCGAGGAGCTGGCCCTCCTCGACCTCAAGGCGGCCAGGGTCTTCACGCCCTCCATCACCCTCACGCGCGTGGTGAGCGCCTTGGCCGAAATACCGGTCAGCGCCCTGGCCACCTTTCCGCCGGTGGACGCATCTGCCCGCGCCCGCGCCGACGAGGTGGGCATCCCCCTCTTCGAGCTGCCCCCGGCCAGCGACCTGTCCCGGGTGGCCAGGGCCGTGGTGCGCCTCATCAGCGATCCCGAGGCCCAGGAGGAGACGAGGGCCGCCGAACTGCTCCGCCGCCTGACCCGGTGCGTGGCCCAGGGCGAGGGGGTCAAGGGTGTGCTGGCCGACTTGGTGCGCCTCACGGGCCACCAGGCCGAACTCAAGCTCATCGACGGCACCCTCTTCACGGAGGCCCCTCTACGTCCCCGTCACGCTAACAGTCACACCGAGCGCGTGGAAGTGCCCGTTCACGTGGGCGAACGCCACGTGGGAACCTTGGGCCTCGTGGACGCGCCCGAACACCTCGACCGCTTCTCCCACCTGGTGGCCCTTCAGGGAGCAGCGGCCTTGGCCATGGAGTTGGCGAAACTCCAGGCCGTGACCGAGGCCCGTCAGGCCATTCAGGCCGACCTGCTCGACGTGATCCTGGCCAATGAGGAGGAAGCCGTCATCCGGGCGCGGGCCCGCACCCTCGGGTACGAGCTGGAAGCCCTCCACCTCGTCCTCGTGGCCGAGGCGCCTGGCCACACGTCCGACCGCCTGAGCCTCTGGGGACGCCGTGTCACCGACTTGACGGCCCGACGGGGGTGGTGGGCCCTCACGATGCCGCGGGATCGGCGGCTGGTGATCTTCGTGGCCACCAAGGGAGAACACTTCGCCGGGCTCGGCCCGTGGCTCGACGAGATCCGGGCGGCCTGGTCGGAAGGGGCGTTGACGTTGGGCGTGGGCGAGCCGGCCTACGAGCTCGCCGGGCTGAGGCAATCTCTGGCTCAAGCTGAAGACGCCCGTGAGCTGGGCACTCGCCTCTTCGGCCACGGGCGCACCTACCGCTACGGCGACTTGGGGCTCTATCAGCTCTTCCGTCACCTCCAAGGGCACCCCGACGTGATCGCCTTCTACCGCCGCACCCTGGAGCCTTTGGTTGCCTACGATGCCCGCCACGGCACCAACTTGGTGGAAACACTGGACGTGCTTCTGGCCAAGGGGGGCAATGTCAGCCGCGCGGCCCAAGAACTCCACGTCCATCGCAACTCACTCATCTACCGGGTCGAACGCATCCGCGAGATCTGCGGGCTCGACCCCCTGGCCCCGGACGATGCCTTCACACTGCGGCTGGCCTTGCTCCTTAAACCGCTGGCA
>JALSKA010000051.1 GCA_026989095.1 Ardenticatenaceae bacterium | reverse complement strand
CCTTTGAAGTGCGGCTTTTCATCAACACTCCCTCTGACACCACTGCTGTTGTGTACGACGGCGCCAAAAAGGACTCCTCCAACTTTTTCCAGGAAAAAAGCTTTGGGCCTTATCTTATCTCTCCAAAACAGGGGGATGGCAGAATCTCCATCCGCTTGGGCCAGAAAATCCAAAACACTGTGGGCCAGGCAAGCATCCTGCGCGTCCACATCGCAGAAATCACCTCAAGCTCAACCTACACCTTTGACCCCCAAATCCAAGCCTTTCGCACCTCCCTTGTAGTCTGGGGCGGGGTGAGAGAGGAGAAAAAAGATTGGAGGGACAGTTCTCGGGCCGATTTGCCCTTTCGGCCCTGTTAGGGCATAATAGGCACCAAACAAACGTTTGGTGGAAAGCCGATCGACCCACAATTTGTCGTCCCCACGACCCACTGAAAAGACCACAAAGGAGTGAGCCCATGCCGAAGCCAATCCGTCGCGTGGCCGTTCTGGGAGCCGGCACAATGGGGGGCGCCATCGCCGCTCACGTGGCCAACGCCGGCATCCCCGTGGACCTGCTGGACATCGTGCCCACCTCCCTCACCCCTGAGGAGCAGGCCAAGGGTCTGACCCTGGAACACCCGGACGTGCGCAACCGCATTGTCCGCCAGGGATTGGAGCGCGTCAAGCGCAGCGACCCGCCCGCCCTCTTCACGCCCGAGGCCGCAGAGCTCATCCGCATCGGCAACTTCGAGGACCATTGGGCGCGGCTGGGCGAGGCCGACTGGATCGTGGAAGCCGTGGTGGAGAAGTTGGACGTCAAACGCCAGCTCATGGCCCGCGTCGAGGAGGTGCGCAAGCCCGACGCCATCGTCAGCAGCAACACCAGCGGCATTCCCATCCACCAGATCGGCGAGGGCCGCGGCGACGCCTTCCGCACCCACTTCCTGGGCACTCACTTCTTCAACCCTCCCCGCTACATGTACCTGTTGGAGGTCATCCCCACCCCGGACACGGCGCCGGACGTGGTCGAGCGCATCACCCACTTCGCCACCCACATTCTCGGCAAGGGCGTCGTCGTGGCCAAGGACACGCCCAACTTCATCGCCAACCGCATCGGCACCTTCGCCGGTCAGTACCGCCTCCACTACGCCCTGGAACACGGCTACACCGTCGAGGAAGTGGACCGCCTCACCGGGCCGCTGATCGGCAATCCCAAGACGGCCACCTTCCGCCTGGCCGACTTCGTGGGCATTGACGTGTGGGCCTACGTGGCCGACAACCTCTACAAGGCCGTGCCCGACGACGAGATGCGGGATTACTTCCGGGTGCCCGAGCCCGTGCAGGAAATGGTCTCGCGGGGCTGGGTGGGCAACAAGGCCGGCCAGGGGTTCTACAAGCGCGTGGTAGGTGAGGACGGCAAGCGCCAATATTGGCCCATCAACTTGAAGACCTTGGAATACGAGCCACCCCAAAAGCCCCGCTTCGAGATTGTGGCCGAAGTGCGCCACATTGAGGAACCCGGCGAGCGCTTCCGGCGCATCTTCGCCCGCGCCGACGAGGACCGAGCCGCCCGCTTCGTGACCGACACCACCCTGGCCATGCTGGCCTACGCCAGCCGGCGGGTGCCCGAAATCGCCGACACCGTGGTGGACGTGGACCGTGCCATGCGCTGGGGCTTCCGCACCGAGTGGGGCCCCTTTGAGCTGTGGGACCTCATCGGCACCACCCACGTGGTCGAGCTGGCCGAACAGCGCGGCTACCCCGTGGCCGCCTGGGTCAAGGAAATGGTGGCCTCCGGCCACGAGAGCTTCTACCGCTGGGAGGCCGGCGACCCCGTGGCCTACTACGACCTCCGCCACAAGGCGTACCGCCCCATCTCCGACGACCCGCGGGCCATCACCCTGAACAGCCTGCGGCGCGCCGGCCGGGAGCTGGCCCGCAACGAGAGCGCCAGCCTGCTCGACCTGGGGGACGGCGTGCTCCTGCTGGAGTTCCACGCCAAGATGAACGCCATTGACCCCCAAATCGTGGAGCTGGGCTACCGGGCCCTGGAGCTCCTGGAGCGGGACGAGTGGGTGGGCCTGGTGGTGGCCAACCAGGGCGAACATTTCTCGGCCGGCGCCAACGTGGCCTTCATCGGCATGGCGGCCACGGCGGGCCAGTTCGACCAGATCGAGGAAGCTGTGCGCCGGTTCCAGGGCCTGATGATGGGGTTCCGCTTCGCCCCCAAGCCGGTGGTGATGGCCCCCCACGGCATGACCTTGGGCGGGGGCGCCGAGGTGGCCATGCACGGCGACATGATGGTGGCCTCGGCCGAGACGTACATCGGCCTGGTGGAGCTGGGCGTGGGGCTCATCCCCGCCGGGGGCGGCTGCAAGGAGATGCTCCGCCGCGTCGTGAGCCCGGCGGCCCGCACGGAGCACGCCGACGTGCTCCCCTTCCTGCGCCGGGTCTTCGAGACCGTGGGCATGGCCACCGTGGCCCGCAGCGCCGAACACGGCCGTGCCCTCGGGTTCTTGGGCCCATGTGACCGCGTGGTGATGAACGACCGTTTTCGCATCGGAGAAGCCAAGAAGGCCGTGCTGGAACTGGCCGACCGGGGCTACGTGCCGCCGGCGAGGGAGAGGGCCCGCGTCTACGCCATCGGGCAGCGGGGCTTGGGTGCCCTCTACACGGCCATCCACGGCCTGCGCGAGGGCCACTACATCAGCGAGTACGACGCCCACTTGGGCCGCAAGCTGGCCTACGTGCTCTGCGGAGGCGACCTGAGCCGGCCGACGTGGGTGCCAGAGCAATACATCCTCGACTTGGAGCGCGAGGCGTTCCTCTCCCTCTGCGGCGAGCCCAAGACACTCGAACGCATCGCCCACTTGCTCCAAACCGGCCGGCCACTGCGCAACTGATCAACCCGGGCCAGAAAAGCCCCCGAAATCGCGAGGAGAGGTGAAGCAATGAAGACGCGCGAGGCTGTTATCGTAGCTGGCGTACGCACGGCTGTGGGCAAGGCACCGCGTGGCTCCCTGCGCACCAAGCGGCCTGACGACCTGGCGGCCGACGTGCTCAAGGGCCTGTTGGCCCGGGTGCCCCAGCTCGACCCGGCCGAGGTGGACGACGTGATCATGGGCTGCGCCATGCCCGAGGGCGAACAGGGGCTCAACGTGGGGCGCGTGGCCGCCATGCGGGCCGGCTTGCCCAACGCCGTGGCCGGCATGACGGTCAACCGCTTCTGCTCCAGCGGCCTGCAAACCATCGCCCTGGGCACCTTGGCCGTGGCCGGCGGTTTCGCCGACGTGGTCATCGCCGGGGGCGTGGAGAGCATGAGCATGGTGCCCATGGTGGGCCACTACTTTGCCCCCAACCCCTACCTGGCCGAACACTACCCCGAAGCCTTCACCAGCATGGGCCTCACGGCCGAGAACGTGGCCGAGAAGTTCGGCATCAGCCGCGAGGACCAGGACGAGTTCGCCCTGCGCAGCCACCGCCTGGCCATCCAGGCCATCGACGGGGGCAAGTTCAAGGACGAAATCGTGCCCGTGGAGGTGGAGCGCGTGGAGGTCACACCGTCCGGCGAGCGCGTGCGCACGACCACCACCTTCGACACGGACGAGGGCCCCCGGCGGGACACGAGCCTCGAAGCTCTGGCGCGGCTCAAGCCCGTCTTCCGCGCCGACGGCACAGTCACGGCCGGCAACTCCTCCCAGACCAGCGACGGCGCCGCGGCCGTGCTCATCATGACGCGCGACAAGGCCGAGGCCTTGGGCCTCACGCCGCTGGCACGGCTGGTGAGCTTCGCCGTGGCCGGCGTGCCCCCCGAGATCATGGGCATCGGGCCTGTCGAGGCTGTGCCCAAGGCCCTCGCCCAGGCCGGCCTCTCCCTCGACGACATCGACCTCATCGAGCTCAACGAGGCGTTCGCCGCCCAGGCACTGGCCGTGATCCGGCAACTGGAGATGCCGCTGGAGAAGGTGAACGTCAACGGCGGGGCCATCGCCCTCGGCCACCCGCTGGGCTGTACCGGCGCCAAGCTCACGGTGCAGATCATCAACGAGCTGCGCCGGCGCCGGGCCCGGTGGGGCCTGGTGACCATGTGCATCGGCGGCGGCATGGGGGCCGCCGGCGTGGTGGAGAACTTGGACCTATAACCGCAAAAGGCCCCCAAAACGAAAAGCCCCCGCTGTCACGCGGGGGCTTCTTTCATGAAATTGGCCGAAGGGTGGCTCCACGAACTCACCCCTCATCCCTCGTCCCTCACCCCTCGTCCCTCACCCCTCCTTTCCTGCAAATTGGCCGAAGGGTGGCTACACGAACCGCAGCGCCCCGAAGGTCAACCACCGGCTGGCCCACTGCCAGAGCCGCTCCCACTGTTGGACCAGCAGGCGCACGGCCTCGTCCGTGGCAAAGTCACCCGAGAGCTGGTGCAACACCTCTTCCACCAGCGTGCTCAGGCCGAAGACGAGGGCGTCCAGCTCCACGTGGTAGAGCATCTCGTTGGGCGCCCATGCTCCCGAGAGCCCCCCGGTCTCCGGGGGATAGGGTGCGAGAGCGATGCGCCGGCCGTGGCGCATCACTTGGACGGGCTGGTGCAACGTGGGGATGAGCCACTCATCGTCTTCGCCGTGAAAGAGGACGATGAGGGCGTGCAACAAGTGCATGAGCTCAGGTCCCAGGGGCCCCTCCAACACCACCCGTCCCGGCTTCCCGGCTTCATCGATGGCCTCGATGGAAAGACGCACCATCACGTCGTTGAGAGGGTGCTCGCCGAAGCGGCGCACCACTTCGAGGCGGAGAGGTCCTGCCGTAATTGCGCCCACACTGCCTCCTCATGGACCGGGATTCACGCGCGCACAGCCCAACCGGCAAGGCAACGGCCAGGCGCGCTGACAGTTCCTATTGTACTCCTCGCCGCACAAAGGGCAAAGTGACACACAGGATCGCGGGGGGCACAGGGGCGGTCAATCCACCCGCGAATCGTTCAAGTGGCCCACTAGGGCCTCCAGCCCCAACAGGTAGCTACGCCACCCAAACCCGCAGATCTGCCCCAAGCAGACCGGCGCCAGGAGAGAACGGTGGCGAAAGGGCTCCCGCGCGTGGATGTTCGACAGGTGGACCTCGACCGCCGGCAGGCCCACGGCCACGATAGCATCGCGCAGGGCCACGCTGGTGTGGGTGAAGCCGCCGGGATTGATGAGGACGCCGTGCGCCCACGTGCGCGCCTCGTGGAGGGCGTCGATGAGCACGCCCTCGTGGTTGCTCTGGAGCGCCCGCAGTTCCACACCCAGCTCACGGGCGCGCGCCTGCAGCCGGGCGTCGATCTCCTCCAGGGTCATCGCGCCGTAAATGTGGGGCTCGCGATGCCCGAGCAAGTTCAAGTTGGGACCGTGCATCACCAGGACTCGCCACGTGGCCATGATCTGCTCCTCCGTTCCACCTGCGCTGCCGGCTCACTGCAACCGCTCCAGGCCGAGCACGCCGGGCGACGTGTCGGCGAGCAGCAGGTCCACCGCCCGCTCGGCCACCTTCAGGCCCAACCCCATGCCGTGACCGTTGAAGCCCACCGCCACGACGGCCCCGCGCGCGCCGGGGAGCCGGCCTACGAGCGGCAGGCCGTCCGGGGTGAACCCCATGACCCCGCTCCAGCGCATCGTCACGCTCTGCGCGGCCACTTCTGGAAAATAGCGCCGGAGGAAAGTGGCCAGCTCCCCTTGGACGCTGTGCGTCACCCGGTCCTCCCAGCCCACCTCCTGCCGGCGGAAGCGCCGGCGGCCGCCGCCCAGCAAGAAGCGCCCGTCATCAAGCTGGCGGAAATACTCGTAGCCCCAGTTGGCGTACCCGGCGCCGTCGAGAACGCGCTCGGCCAGGGGAGCCGTGACGAGCACTTGGCCCCGCACCGGTCGCACCAGCTCCTCCAAGGCAGGACAGAGGAGCGGGGCATAGGCGTTGAGGGCAAGCAGCGCGCCACGGGCCTCCACGTCGGCGCGGGAGCCACGCACGAGCACGCCGCTCTTCCGGGGCACAATCTCCCAAATCTCGTTGTGCTCCACGAGCGTGGCCCCGCTGTGGGCTACAATGGCCCTCACCAGCTCGACCGGGTGAACCACGCCGTCATCGGGGGTGTGCAGGGTGGCCTGAAAGCCCCACCCCCACGGGTCCCCCTGCCGGAAGAGGGCCGGGAAGCCGTCAGCTTCCATCGCCCGGGCCGCCTGTGCCAGCGCGCGGGCCTCCCGCCGGCTTCCGGCCAGCCGGTACGCGCCGCACCGCTTGGCCGGCACGCCGAACTGGCGCGCCAGGGCCAAGGCCAGTTCCCTGGTCTCCACGCTGAGCTGCCACATCTCCCTGGCCACGGGACGGCCATACGCCGCCACGGCCTCGTGGTAGAGCTGCACCAGGCCGCTGAGGAGAAAGCCGGCGTTGCGCCCACTGGCTCCGGCCGCCGGCTCCCGGGCGTCGGTGAGCACCACGTCGGCCCCCGTTTGGGAGAGGCACATGGCCGCATAGCTGCCCACGATGCCCGCCCCGACAACCACGTAGTCGGCTGTCAGGCGCTCCACCTCGCGCCGCTGCCAACAGGATACGGTCATGGAGCGCTCCCCCGTGACTGCGCGTTGGGCACGAAGAGGGGCTGGCCAAACTGCTCTCGGCCGTACTCCCCGATAAGGGCCTGAACGGCGGACGACGTGAGGAACTCGGCGAAGGCCTTGGCCGCCTCCGCGTTCACGGCGGGATGGCGTTCCGGGTTGACGACGATGACGTGATAAGGGTTGAAGAGCACCTCTTCCCCCTCGACCAACACCTCCAAGTCCACCACGTCCCGCAGGTTGAGGAACGTGCCCCTGTCGCTCAACGTGTACGCCCCCTTCTCGGAGGCAATTTTCAGAGTGGCCCCCATGCCCTGGCCGCTCTCCTGGTACCAGGCGCCGCCGGGGGAGATGCCGGCCAGCTCCCAGAGGGCGCGTTCCTTCTTGTGAGTGCCGGAGTCATCCCCCCGTGAGAGAAAGAGCGCCTCCGCGCGGGCAATGCGCCGCAACGCCTCGGCCACCGCCTCTCCGCGCACGGCCGCCGGGTCGTCCGGCGGCCCCACGAGCACGAAGTCGTTGTACATGACCGGCCGGCGCTCCAGGCCGTAGCCCTGGCGCATGAACTCCTCCTCGGCGGCCGGCGCGTGGACGAGCAACACGTCGGCGTTCCCCTCCCGCCCCATGCGCAGGGCAGCTCCCGTGCCCACGGCAATTACCTTGACTTGAACGCCCGTCTGGGCCTCGAAGCGGGGCACCAGCACGTCCAAGAGGCCGCTGTCGCGCGTGCTGGTGGTCGTCGCCAGGATGAGCACGTCGCCCTGGGGAGCCGTGGCCGGGCCCAGGCGCCCACACCCGGCCAACGCCAGGAGGACAACGCCGAAGAGGACAATCGATCCAAGCCGTGTGGTCAGCCGGACGTGCATCCCTTTCCTCCGCGTCGAAAATAGTGACGAGAGCGTGTCCCCTTGGTTGCATTCCGGCCGGGAAACAAAAAGCACCGCCGAAGCGGTGCTCTTTGCTCATGCACGGCCCGTCTTAGACACGCCGCACGTTTGCCGCACGTGGCCCCTTGGGGCTCTGCTCGACGGTGAACTCCACGAGCTCACCCTCTTCCAGGTTGCGGTAGCCTTCACCCTCGACCGCGCTGTAGTGGACGAACACGTCACGCCCACCGTCCTGCGGGGAGATGAAGCCGAACCCCTTCTGACTGTTGAACCACTTGACTTTGCCGAGTTGGCGCTCGCTCATGCGAAACTCCTTGTGAAGAACTTAACGGGTTGGTCATGTGCGGACGTAGTACGTGCGGGCGCTCAACAAAAAGACCAGCGCACGACGCGCTGGCGGTGTTACGTGAACGTCACGGCGAGTACTGCGTCCTGCGTGAAGAAGTATACCACGTTTCCCCGAAGTGTCAAACGCCTTGACGCCGCGTTGACACCGCCACCGAGTGCGAGTAGAATGGAGCCCACCAACCCGGACGAGGAGGCCCCCTGTGTCCAAGTGGCAACACTACCACCGTCCCCGGCACGTCCCCGAGGCTTTGGACATCCTCGCCCGTTACCAGGGGCGGGCGCGGGTCGTCGCCGGGGGGACTGACCTGTTCGTGGAGCTCCTGGAGAGACCGCCCGCCTTTGAGGCCCTGGTGGACATCACCGCCATCCCCGAACTGCGCACCATCCGCGCGGACGGCCCCTGGATTGTCATCGGCGCGGCCGTCACCCACGCGGAGATCGTCGCCTCCGAGCTGGTCCGCCGGCACGGCACGGCCCTGGCCGAGGGCTGCTCGGTTATCGGGGGGCCCCAAGTGCGCAACGTGGCCACGCTGGGCGGGAACGTGGTCCACGCGCTGCCGGCCGCGGACGGCACCATTGCGCTGCTCGCCCTGGACGCCGAGGCCCAAGTCGCCTCCCCCGGGGGCGGCCGGCGCTGGGTGCCCCTCCCCGAGCTCTTCCTGGGGCCGGGCCGTTCGGCCGTGGACGCCACGCGGGAACTCCTCACCGCGCTCCGCTTCCGCGCCACGGGCGAGCGGGAGGCGTCGGCCTTCGGCCGCGTCATGCGCCCCCAAGGCGTGGCCCTGCCCATCCTGGCCGTGGCCGTCACCGTGCGGCTCGACCACTCAGGTCAGCGGATCGAGAGCGCCCGCGTGAGCTTGGGCCCCGTGGCGCCGGTGCCCTTCCGCGCCCGCGGCGCCGAATCCCGGTTGTGCGGGGCCCCTGCGGCCGAGGAAAGTTACCGGCGCGCTGCCGAGGTCGCGCTGGAAGAGTGCTCGCCCCGCACGTCCCGGCACAGGGCCACGCGCGAATACCGGCAGGAGATGATCGCCACCCTGCTCCCCCGCGTGGTGGAGGTGGCCGTGGCCAGGGCGCGCGGCGAGGCGTGGGCGCGCCCCCGCTTGGAGGCCACGGATCACTTCTCGTCCTTTGGAGCCTGGAGAGCGCCGAGTTGAGAGGAGGAGAACCGTGCCCACGCTGCGCATGACGGTGAACGGCCGTCCGGTCGAAGTGGACGTGGCCCCTGACGACTTCTTGGCCCACGTGCTGCGGTATCGCCTGGGCCTCACGGGCACCAAGATCGGCTGCGAGGAGGCCGAGTGTGGCGCCTGTACCGTGTTGGTCAACGGCCACCCGGTGGACTCGTGCATCTTCCCGGCCATGAAGGCCCAAGAGGCTGAAGTGATCACCATCGAGGGGCTGGCCGCCAACGGGGAGCTCCACCCCCTCCAGCGGGCCTTCGTGGAGTGGGGGGCCGTCCAATGCGGGTTCTGCACGCCCGGGATCATCATGACGGCCAAGGCTCTGCTCGACCGCTCGCCGGCGCCCACGGAGGAGGCCATCCGCGCCGCCCTCAAGGACACCTACTGCCGCTGTGGGTGTTACCTGGAGATCGTGGACGCCATCCTCGTGGCCAGCGGCCAGCCCCCGCGCCACACCGCCCACAACGGGCGCCCGCCCACGAGCCCCAAGGCCCTGCGCGCCGTCGGCCGCCCTCTCCCCCGGCCCGACGCCGTGGCCAAGGTGACCGGACAGGCCAAGTACACCGACGACTACTCGTTCCCCAACATGCTCTACGGCGCCACCCTGCGGGCCGCCCACCCCCACGCCCGCATCGTGCGCGTGGAGACGGCCCGCGCCAGGGCGCTGCCCGGCGTCCACGCCGTGCTCACGGCCGAGGACGTGCCCGGCGAGAAGCACCACGGCCTGATCTTCGACGACTGGCCCGTGCTCTGTTATGACAAGGTGCGCTACGTGGGCGACGCCGTGGCCATCGTGGCCGCCGAGACGCCCGAGATCGCCCGCCGCGCCCTGGCGCTCATCGAGGTCGAGTACGAGCCCCTGCCGGCCGTCACCTCCCCCCAAGAGGCCCTCGCCCCCGGCGCGCCCCACGTTCACGAGGGGGGCAACCTGCTCAAGCACATCAAGGTGCGCAAGGGGGACGTGGAGGCCGGCTTCGCCCAAGCGGATGTCATCGTCGAGGGCGAGTACCACACGCCCATGTACGAGCACGCCTTCCTGGAGCCCGAATGTGCCATTGCCCGCGTGGCCGAGGACGGCAAGGTGGAGGTGATCGTGGGTTCCCAAATTCCCTACGAGGATCGCCGTCAGATTGCCAGGTGCTTGGGCGTGCCCGAGGAACAAGTGCGGGTGAAGGGCGCCTTCATCGGCGGGGGCTTTGGGGGCAAGGAGGACATCGCCGGCCAGATCCACGCCGCCCTGCTCGCCAAGGCCACGGGCCGGCCCGTCAAGGTGCTCTACAGCCGGCAGGAGTCGCTCCGCGTCCACCCCAAGCGCCACGCCACGTGGATCCGAGTTCGCCTGGGCGCCACCCGCGACGGCCGGCTGGTGGCCGCCGAGGTGAAGATCTTGGGCGACGCCGGCGCCTACGCCAGCCTGAGCGACAAGGTGATGACCCGCGCCGCCACCCACGCCACGGGGCCATACGAGATCCCTCACGTCAAGGTGGACTGCTACACCACCTACACCAACAACCCTCCGGCCGGGGCCTTCCGGGGCTTCGGCGTCACCCAGTCGGCCTTTGCCATCGAGTCCACCCTGGACGTGTTGGCCCACACATTGGGCGTGGACCCCCTCGAGCTCCGGCTGCGCAACGCCCTGCGCCCCGGCGCCGTCACGTCAACGGGCCAAGTGCTGCGCGAGAGCGTGGGCCTGGTGAGCTGCCTGGAACAGGTGGGCGCACACGTGCGCTCCGAGCGCGGGGCCGAGTGGTGGCGCCCCTTCCCCAACCCCGCCGATCCGGCCCGCGTGCGGGCGTGGGGCCTGGCCGCCTGTTACAAGAACACGGGCCTGGGGGGCGGCGCTCCCGACCGGGGCGCTGCCGAGGTGGAAGTGCTGGAGAACGGCCGGGTGGTGGTGCGCACGGCGGCCGCGGAGATCGGCCAGGGGCTGCCGGCCGTGCTGGCCGCCATCGTGGCCGAGGAGCTGGGCGTGCCCTACGACCAGGTTGACGTGGCCCTGCCCGACACCGACACCACGCCCGACGGCGGCCCCACCACGGCCTCCCGCCAGACCTACATCAACGGCAACGCCGCCCGGATGGCCGCCCGCCGCGTGCGGGACATCCTGGCCTGGGCCACCTGCGAGGCGCTGGGCGCCCCCCAAGCCGAGCTGGACTTCCGCGACGGCCTGATCGCCGCGCGGGGCCACACCGTCTCCGTCGGCCAGGCCGCGCGAATGGCCCGCGAGGCCGGCCGCCGGCCGGTGGCCCGCGCCCGCTTCGAGGCCCCGCCCACACGGCCGCTGGGCCAAGGGGGTGACATGCACGTGGGCTTCTCCTTCGGCGTGCAGGCCGCCCTGGTGGAGGTGGACACCCGCACGGGCGAGGTGGCCGTGCTCAAGGTGGTCAACGCCCACGACATCGGGAGGGCCATCAACATGCTGGGCCTGTTCGGGCAAATTCGCGGGGGCATCATCATGGGCATCGGCAACGCGCTGACCGAGGAGTTTCCCGTGGAGGGAGGAGTGCCCTTCTGCACCACCCTCTCCCGGTACAAGATGCCCAGCATCCGCCACGCCCCCGAGATCGTCACCTACCTGGTGGAGGACGAACTGCCCTCCGGCCCCTACGGCGCCAAGGGCGTGGGGGAGATCGCCAGCATTCCCACGGCCGCGGCCGTGGCCAACGCCGTCTACCACGCCGTGGGCGTCCGGGTGACCAAGACCCCCCTGGACCAGGAGTGGCTCCTGCGGGCTCTGCGGCCCAGGAAGGACAGCCCCTCAGCCGGCCCACGCCATGACAGTGGCCACTAGGGCCACCAGGGCAATGAGGAGCACGCCGTACCCCAAGGCGGCCCGGAAGACGTGCCCCTCCTCCCCGGCCAGGCTGGTGGTGCTCACGCCCACGATGAGCTTGGCAGGCGCCAGACTCGACCCGAGGGCGCCGCCGCCCGTCTGGGCGGCCAGGATGGTGGCCACGTCGAAGCCCAGGAGGCGGGCCATCTGCACTTGGAGGGGGCCGAAGACCACGTTGGAGTTGGTGTTGCTGCCCGTCATGAAGGCGCCCACCGCGCCGATGAAGGGGGCCACAGCCGGCAAGTAGGCGCCCACCACGTCGGCCAGGGTACGAGCCAGGGTGAAGGTCATGCCGCTGTGGTCGAGCAACAGGGCCATGCCCACCATAGCGAGGATGCCCGTGGTGCTGCGCACGCCACCCCGCCAGACGCGAGAGGCCACGCGCCGCGCGGCCCCGGGCGCGTAGGCGCCCCGCCGGGCGTAGAGCAGGGCCGCACAGAGGGCCGCGAAGGTGATCAGGGCGCCCGCGTGGCCGAAGAGGCGAATGGGCCGCGCCGGGCCGGCGGCCACGCGCCAGCCCCGCTCTGTGGCCACGGCCGGCAGGTTCACCGTGATTTGCACCCGGTCGAGCCCCTCTTGGAGCCCCGGCACCAGGGCCACGGTGACGAAGACGACCAGGAGGATGACGTAGGCAGCCGTGGCCCACCGCAGGGACATGGCCGGCTCGCCGTCGGGCGGGTCGCCGTCCCCCCGGAAGGGGCGCCACGCTGCCAGGCCGCTGCCCACGATCAGGCCGGCCAGGCCGCCCCCGAAGGCGGAGAGGTTCCAGACGCCCCCCACGGCCATGCCGTACTGGACGGCCCCCATCACCCCACCCACCACCAGGATGAAGAGCAGGCCCCGCACCACGCTGCGCCAGCCGCCGGCCACGTGGGCCGCCACGGCCCCACACCCCACACAGGCCACGCCGAGCACCAGGGCGCTGGGGCCGGCCAGGAGCTCGGCCGGAAGGCCTGTCACCGCCAGCAGGGCGTAGAAGCTGGAGGCCACGCTGCCGAAGGTGACCGCCCAGCCGTGGGCCAAGGTGGTGCCCACCACGGCGGCCGTGGGCGTGAACCCCAACCCCATCAACAGGGGGGCCACGACGGCCGTCGGCACGCCGAAGCCGGTGACGCCCTGCAGGAAGCTGGCGAAAGCCCAGGCCAGCAGGAGGAACTGGATCAGCCGGTCCCGCGTGAGGTGGGCCACGTGGACGCTGATGGCCTTCACGGCGCCGGCCTCGTCCACCACGTGGTGGAGCAGCAGGGCCGGCCAGATGATGTAGAGGACGAAGAGGCTGAGGAAGAGGGCACGCACTTGGGAGACCACCACCACGTCAACGCCGGCCCCAAACCGCCCGACGGCTACCACGAGGGCCACCAGCCACCCGGCCACGCCGGCCCGGAAAGCGCTCCACCGGGCTCCGGCCATGAGCACCAGGACCAGCACAATCGGCACGCCGGCCAAGACGCCGTCCAACCACGTGGTCTGCATTGCCTGCATCGTCGCCCTCGACAGTCATCCTCCTGGGTGTTCGACGACCTCCACCAGGCGCAGTGCCCCGTCGTACACGAAGCGGGCCTGGTAGAGAGGACGGGTCAGGTCGATCACACGGGGGAAGAAGACTTTGTCGGCCTCGGGCATGGGCACGTGGCGGGCGGCGTCGAGGGACCACCAGCGCAGCTCGCCCTCCCGTTCGTCCGGCCGCAGGCTCCCCTCGAAGGTGGCGGTCACGTAGATGAAAAGCAGCCACTGCCAGTCGGGCCGGGGAGAGGTCTCCGTCACCAGGCCGCGGAGGCGGAGCCCGTGGGCGCGGAGCCCCGTCTCCTCGACCAGTTCGCGAAGAGCACACTCGTAGGGGGACTCGCCCGGCTCCACCTTGCCGCCCGGCGCCACCCAGAGCCCCAAGTTGGGCTCCTTGCGGCGGCGCATGAGCAACACGCGGTGGTCTCGGAGGCAGTAGATCAGGGTGCCCAAGGTGGGCGTCGGGCGGGTGCCGGCGCTTCTCATGGGCGGCTCACCCTTGGTCTATCGGTTCCACGAGGCCCGTCTCCAAGACGTAGACCGCCGGCACGATGAGCACTTGGCCGGTGCGCACCAGGGTCTGGAGGATGGAGCTGCGCTCGGTGAGGCGTTGGGCCATGATGAGCGCATTGTAGCGCACGGCCAACTCCATGACGCGGGCGCTGTCACCATTTGCCTCGAGGCGGGCCCGGTCCACGGCCGGCTGGATGGCCGTGGCAATGGAGGAAAGGGAGAAGGAGACGAAGCGGTGGTGTCTTCGTCCCTCCAGGGCAACCTTGACGGCGCCGCAGTCGGCGTGGCCCAACACGATCACGAGGCCCGTCTCCAACGCCGTCACCGCGTACTCGACGCTGCCGACGACGGCCTCGTCCACCACGTTGCCGGCCACGCGCACCACGAAGAGATCGCCCAACCCTTGGTCGAAGATGAGTTCCGGGGGCACGCGGGAATCGGCACAGCCGATCACCGTGGCGCGGGGCGTTTGCCCTTGCGCCAACTCGGCCCGCCGCCGGGGCGACTGGCGGGGATGGCGGGCCTGGCCTTCGGCGAAGCGCCGGTTGGCCGCCAAAAGCGCGTCGAGGACCTGCTTCGGCGAGTGCCTCGTGCTCACGTCTCACGCCTCCGCTGAGGGGCGAAAGCGCTGCTTTTCTTCCCAAAGGCGCTCGGCGGGGACGCCTTGCTCGAGCAGGTACTCCTCCAGCCCCTTGAGTGCCCCGGTGGGGCAGACGCCCACGCAGTTGCCGCAGAAGACGCACGTCGTCTCGGGCATGGGGGCGCCGAAGAAGGTGGCGATGTGGGTGTGAAAGCCCCGCCGGCCCAAGCTGAGGGCGTAGGTGAACTGCATGTCGTCCCCGCAAGCCTGGACACACCGCCAACAGAGGACACACTTGTCGTAGTCGCGCACGTAGAAGGGGTTGTCTTCGTAGACGGGGAAAGCACGCCGCTCGCCGTCGGCAAAGCGATGGGGATCGGCGCCGATGGCTTCGCCCAGCGCCAGGATCTCCGGCGCCTCGCCCAGGTCCACGGCCGAGTGGAGCAGCTCGAGGATGGTCCGGCGGGCGCGGCGCACCCGCTCGCTGTCGGTGTGGATGACGGCACCGTCCCGCACCCGGGCGACACAGGCGGGAACCAGCGTGCGCGCGCCCTCCCACTCCACCACGCAGAGCCGGCAGACGGCCGGCGGGGTGAGGCGGGGGTGGTAGCAGAGGCGGGGCACGTGGAGGCCCACAGTGGCCGCGGCCTCCAGCACCGTCATGTCGGCCGGCACGCTTGTCTGCCGTCCATCAATGGTCACCGTCACCTGCCGATCCATGTGTTCCCTCCGGTTTCTCGGGGCCATTGAGCCAGGCCAGGGCGCTCAGGAGCGCGTTGGCGGCCGTCTGGCCCAGCCCACAGATAGAGGCCTCGCGCATGGCGTGGGCCACATCGTGCAGGCGTTCCACGTCGTCGGGGCGGCGCCGGCCGCCCTGCCATCGCCGCACGATCTCCCACTGCCGGTAGGTGCCGAGCTGACACGGGTAACACTTGCCACAGGATTCATGGGCGAAGAAGCGCGTAATGCGCTCCACCACGGCCAACATGTCGGCGGAGCCGCCCACGACGATGAGGGCGCCGGAGCCCAAGGCCGCTCCCACGGTGCTCAGGCCGTCGGGCGTGGCCGGGGTGTCGAGTTGGTCGGGCGCCAGGAACGTGCCGGCAGCTCCGCCCACCAAGACTGCCCGGATTTCCTCCCGGGGGATCGCGCGCTCGACGAGTTCCCGTAGCGCCACGTTCATAGTGGCCTCGTAGACGCCCGGACGGGCCACCGCGCCGCTCAGGCAGAAGAGCTTGGGGCCCGGCGCCTGCTGCGGCCCGGTGCTCCGGAACCAGGCCGGGCCGCGCGCCAGGATCAGGGGCACGTTGGCCAGCGTCTCGACGTTGTTGATCACCGTCGGCCGGCCGAAGAGGCCCTGCTCCGTGGGAAAGGGCGGCTTCTGGCGGGGCATGCCCCGCTTGCCCTCGATGCTCTCGAAGAGGGCCGTCTCCTCGCCACAGACGTAGGCGCCGGCCCCTCGCCGCAGTTCCACGTCGAAGGTGAAATCCGTGCCCAGGATGCGCTCGCCCAAGTAGCCGGCCTCGCGGGCGGCGGCCACGGCGCCGGCCAAGCGCCGGTGGGCGGCGTGAAATTCGCCCCGCACGTAGATGTAGCCCCGGGAGGCGCCCACGGCGTAGGCGGCGATGGTCATGCCCTCCAGCACGGCGAAGGGATCGGCCTCCATGAGCAGCCGGTCCTTGAAGGTGCCCGGCTCGCTCTCGTCGGCGTTGCAGACCACGTACTTGGGCTCCGCCGGCTGGCGGGCGGCGCTCTCCCACTTGATCCCTGTGGGAAAGGCGGCCCCGCCACGTCCTGTGAGGCCCGACGCCTTTACGGCCTCCACCACTTGAGCCGGGGTGCGGCGCAGGGCCTCGCGCAGGCCCAGGTAGCCGCCGTGGGCCTCGTAGTCGGCCAGGCTCGAGGGGTCCACGCGGCCGACGCGCGCGAGCAACATGCCCTCTCCTTCCAGGGAAAAGGCCGGCGGCGGAGCCGGGTCGGCGTGGGCCGTGTGGGGCAAGGGCTCACCGGCCCGCAGGCGGCCGAGCAGCTCCTGTGCCCCTTGAGCGCCGAGCGGGCCGTACACGTGGGCGTTGATCATGAGGCACGGGGCGCGTTCGCAGTAGCCCAAACACGGGTGGAGCTCAAACGTGACCAGGCCATCGGGCGACGTCTGACCGGGCTCGACGCCCAAGGCCGCACGGCAGACATCGGCAAGGGGAGCGCTCCCGTGGCCGTAACAGGTCACATCGTCGCAGAGGCGCACCACGTAGCGTCCCACGGGCTCGGTGTAGAGCAGGCTGTAGAATGAGGCCACGCCGTAGACGTCGGCCAGGGGGACGCGCAGAGCTCGGCCGATCTGCGCGCAGAGCGCGGGCGAGAGCCAACCGTGACGCTCCTGGGCCTCGATGAGGCACGGGAGCAGGCCGCTGCGCCCGTGCTCGCGCCAGCGGGCCAGAATGTCACTCACGTCGGGCTCGTGGGCGTGGGCCATCAGGATTCCCCCTTTGCCATTTCCTCCCACCGTACACCGGGTGAAGTGCCCGCCGCATGACTTCTACTCGCGTTGGGGTGGGGCTTCTTCCTCTTGGGCGTGCTCGTTGCGCAAGGTGTCGAGCTCCTGGCGGAGAGTCTCCACCCGTTCCTCCAGTTCCATCAGCGTGTCCTGCAAGTTCTGGAATTGGTTGACCTCGAGGAGCACGGCCACAGCCCGTCCGTACTGGGTGATCACGAGGGGCCGCTGGGTCTCGCGAATTTTCTTGATCACTTCCGCTGCCCGGAGACGCAGCTCCGAAATGGGCAACACATCCTCGACCAAGTCGATTCGAGTGGTCATCACCTATCCTTTCGCACAATTGGCATGACCTTCGAGGACGCGGGGGAAAGGCGCACACGAGCTTCCGAGGCCACGCGCCCCCCACAGCCGAAGAGATGGACAAACCATTGGCACTTGGATTGTAACATGAGAGGTGGGAGAGTGTCAAGAATTTTGTACACTCTTTGGTTAATTTTTTCACCGGTGGACAAGGAAAGGTACTATCTTTGGCAAACCCGACGGGGATCAGGGGTCCACATCGGGCGGAGGGTCGATCTGGTAGCGGTCGGCCACCTCGTCGAGATGGCGGCGGAGGGTGCGGCGGTACCGCCGTATGACCCAGCCGACCATGATGCCGCCCACGATGACCCAGACGGTGACCAGGCCGGCCACGGCGGGGTCCACCCGGCCGGCCTGGTAGGCCACGAAGACGGCGATGATCCAAATGGCGGCCAGCATGTAGGCCAACAGCTCCCACAACTCGGCCCGGCCCACCTGCCGGCTCAGCCGACGGCGTTCGGTCTCGTACATCTGGGTTTTGAGCCACTCCTGGAACTGACGCTCCTGTTCGTCCATGGTCTCTCACTCCTGCTGGTGTCGCAACAGAGTTTCGATCTCCACCGGCACGAAGAGAGTGTAGTCGCCGCTGTTTTGGGCGATCATCTCGCGCACCAGGGAACTGCTCACGAAGAGCTCCTCGGAGTCGGCCAGGAGGAACATGGTCTCCAAGTCGGGGGCCAAGCGGGCGTTCATGTTGTACTGTTGGAACTCGTTGCGAAAATCGTCCACGTTGCGCAGGCCCTTCACGATCACCTGAGCGCCCCGCCGGCGCGCGTAGTGGACCAGGAGCTCCTGGGTGAAACTCTCCACCCGCACGTTGGGAATGTGGGCAGTGGCCGCCCTGATGATGGCCACCCGCTCCTCCACGCTGAACATGGTGCGCTTGCGCGGGTTGTAGCCAACGGCCACGATGAGGACGCGGAAGAAGCGGGACGCGCGCTGAATGATGTTAAGATGGCCGTCTGTGAGGGGATCGAAGCTCCCTGGGTAGATGGCAACCACGGTTCGCCTCCCATCTCCGGCTTGGCGTCCGGCCCGCCAGCCGGTATAATATCCCTGCCGGCAGGTTCTCCTGCGGCCGGGAAGGTAAGGACAGCCCCAAAGCCCCAGACGACGCGGAGACACGGGCTCTTCATTTTGTGCCCTTTCCCCGAAAAAAGCAACTGTGGCTCTCGTGCTTCTGCGACGCCGGGCAATTCCGAAGAACTCGAACTCTCCAACTCAGTGTGGTGAGGCATAGCGTCGATGGACATCAGCACGATTCTCCTGATCGTGGCCGGCATAATCTTTCTCATCTGGCTGTGGGGGCTCATCAAGCGGGTGGGCGGGCTGCTGCTCCACTTGCTGGTGGGGATTGCGCTGTTGTACGTGGTTTACTACGTGCTCTCGGGACAGTCCCCCCTGTTGTGAGGGGCGTGGAAGCCCCCCACTGCCATCCCGGTGACATCACCGCCAAGGTGTGATGTGGAGGCCCACTCATGGCACCCGAACAGGCCGCCTCTCTGTCTACTTTGGAGCAAATGGTGGACCGGCTGGAGGAGTACCTGGACGACGAACGCCTCTTCAAGACCATCACCGTCCACACGCCGTCCGGCGAGCGCTTGGTCAAGCTCACCCTTGGCGCCGTGCTCGACCGGCTGGGGGGGCTGACACGCCGGGCTCGCTCCCCGGAGGAGCGCCGACGGCTGGCCGCCCTGGCCGAGCAGCTGGAGCACCTGAAGGCCCGTAGGCCCGAGGCGTACTACCACAAGCTGGCCCGCGAGCTGAAGAGTTACGTGGACTCGTGGCGCTGGTTCATCCAGAGCTGCGAGGAGGGCGACCGGCGCTGCGCCCAAGACTATCCCTTCGAGGTCACCACCCGCCTGCGGATTCAGCGCCTGCTCGACGAAGGGGCGGGCCACCCCGAGGTGGAAGCCCTCCGCCGGCCCGTGGACGAGCTCGACAGGCGCCTGCGCGCCCGCTGGCAGCCGGGCCCCTTCGTGCTCAAGGGCGAACCCTCCGACCAGTATCCCCCGGAGCGCTACTGGTGGCTCTACGGCCGTCCGAACGCAGAAGGTGATTGACCAACGGCAGGTGCCTGACAAGTTCTCCATGACCAAATCGCTGGCCAGCGTCATCGTGGGCAGCCTCTTCCTGCGGAGTGCCAGCTCGGCCACCGGGGGGATGGTGGCCCTCTTCTTGGCCTATGTGGACCAACACCGCTTTCCCGTCTCCGCGGTCGTGGTGGGCTTTGTGGCCGCCAGCTTCTACGCCACGGAGCTGATCGGCGCGCCGCTGGCCGGAATGGGCAGTGACCGGTTCAGCCGCCGCCTCTTCATGGCCTTGGGCCCCTTTCTGGGCCTGGTCGCCGTGGAGATCACGGCCGGCCTGCTGTTCATCCCCCCTGGGGCGCTCCTGTTGGCCCTCCTCTTCCTCACCCGCGTTCTGGAGGGGCTGGCCACTGCTCTGAACGCGCCGGCCACGCTGAGTTACATCTCGGCGGCCACATCGGGCCACGCCGGACGGCGCGGGCGCGTCATCGCCCTGTTCGAGATGTCCAGCTTGGGGGGCATTGCGCTGGGATACTTGGCCGGCGGAGTGTTGTGGGACACGTTTCAGATGACGGGCTTCGCCCTGTTGGGCATCCTCTACTTGGTCAGCACACTCCTCTTCTGGCAGGGCGTCCACGAGCTGCCCCGCCGCGCCGGCGAGGAAGAGCCCTCTCTGGGGGAGCGCCTGCGCCTCCTGACCAACCCGGCCGTCCTGCGCCTGGCGCCAGCCTGGCTGGCCGTGAACGCCATCGTGGGCCTCTGGTTCAGCCACGCCCCCTTCCAGATGAGCGGGGCCGAGCGCTTCCCGGGCCAGTCGCTCTCCGGGGGCTTTTCGGGACGGCAAATCGGCCAGGCTTTTGCCCTCATCATCCTGGTCTTCACGGCCGGCATCTACGTGTGGGGGCGCACTTTGGGCCATCGCCGGCGCACCACCGTGATGCTGTGGAGTTGTGGCGGGCTCGTGGTGACGGCCCTGGCCGTGTTGGCCATCAACCACACGCCGCCAGCCGCCTCGGGATGGGTGTTGGCGTGGATGGGCCTGTTGTTGGCCGGCGTGCTCGTCACGTCGGGGTTCACGCCGGCCGCTCTCACTTACTTGGCGGACATCAGCGAAGCCTTTGCCTCTCACCGGGGGGCCATCATGGGCGTCTACAGCGTGCTGTTGGCCTTGGGCCAGCTCATTGGCGGGTGGATTGGTGGCCCCTTCGCCCACTGGCGGGGGATCGACGGGATGCTCCTGCTGACCTTTGGCCTCATCGGCATCACGGCTGTGGCGGTCCTCCGCCTGCACGCCGTGCCGGAGCCAATACCCCCACAGCCCGCCGGGACGAGCCTCCGGCTCCGCCGTGCTCCCGGAGAAACGCCGTACACGCCCGATTCAGGAGGGAGAGCCCCATGATGTGGGATCACCAACGGGAGGAAACCCTGCGCCACGCTCTCTGCGAGGCCGGCCGCCACATGTGCCGGCACGGGCTGGCAGTCGGCAGTGACGGCAACGTGAGCGCCCGCCTCGACGAGCACCACATCCTCATCACGCCCAGCGGCGTGAACAAGGGGAACATGAGGCCGGAACATCTCCTGGTGGTGGACTTGGAAGGGGAAGTCCACCGGGCCGACGGCCCAGCCAGGCGCCCGTCGTCGGAGATGCCCATGCACTTGGAGGTCTACCGCCTGCGCCCCGATGTGGGCGCCGTCATTCACGCCCACCCGCCGATGGCCATTGCCTGCACGCTGGCGGGCATTTCGCTGGCGCGTCCGGTGCTCCCCGAGGTTATCTATCACTTCGGCGCCATTCCCACGGCGCCCTACGCCTCGCCGGGCACGCCCGAAGGGGCAGCGGCCATCCGGGAGCTCATCCGGGAACACGACGCCATCCTGCTCGACCGCCACGGATCGTTGACAGTGGGAAGGGATGTGGCCCAAGCCCTCGTGCGGCTGGAGTGGGTGGAACACGTGGCCAAAATCCTGCTGGCCGCTCACGCCTGCGGCCCCGTGGACGAGCTCCCGCCGGAAGCCGTGCAACGGCTCCAGGAGCAACGCCAGCGGGCTCAGGGAAAAGGATGAGGCCGGCTCACTCGCGGCGACGGGCCGTCTCGGCCCGTCGCCTGGGCCGGACGCCCCCCTGTTCCTTCAGGGTGTTCAGGCCGTTCTCCACCGTGCGGAGAATCCGGTACAACTCGGCTTGCAGCCCCTCCAGCACCTCCATTGCGTACTGGTCAGCGCCCTGGCGAACCTCCTCGGCTGCCCGAGCGGCCTCGGCCTCGATCTCCTGGGCCCGGCGCCGGGCCTGTTCCAAGATGGCCTGCTCCTCCACCATCTTCTGGGCCTGGAGGCGTGCCTCGGCCACGATGCGCTCGGCTTCCTGGCGGGCTTCTGCCAGGATGCGCTCCCGCTCCTGGAGAATGCGCTGAGCCTCCCGGATCTCGTTGGGGATGGCGATGCGCATTTGGTCCACCAAGTCCAAGAACGCCTCCTCGTCGATGACGGCGCTGGAGGTGAAGGGCACGCGGAACCCCTCGTTGAGCACCTCTTCCAACCGGTCGATCAAGTAGACGATGTCGGCCATGCCCGCCTCCTGCCCATTTTCACGGCAGTTCACACTGTTCGGCCCGGTACCTGGGCTGATCGCGCCAAGCTCATCCGCCCCCTACCCGTCCTTGAGGGAGATCACGTTGACCTTGTCCTCCCCGTCCTTGCCCAACGCCTCCAAGCGGCGCTTGAGGGCCTCGACCACGTGGGGGGGAACGAAGGGGGCCACATCGCCGCCCAAGAGGGCGATCTCCTTGACGATGCCGCTGCTGAGGTAGGTGTGCTCGATACTGGTCATCAGACAGACGAAATCGATGTCCGGGGCCAATTCCCGGCTCATGAGCGCCATCTGGAACTCGTGCTCGAAGTCGCTGATCACGCGGAGGCCGCGCACGATGGCCTGCGCGCCGATGCGGCGGGCACACTCCACGGTGAGCGAATCGTAGGAGATGACCGAGATGTTGGACGCGCGCTCGACGGCCTGGCGCACCATGTGCATCCGCTCCTCGACGGAGAAGAGGAACTTGCGGCCCGGCCCGGCGTAGACGCCGATGACCAGGTGGTCGAAGAGCCGGGCAGCGCGCAGGGCAATGTCAAGCTGGCCGTTGGTGATGGGGTCGAAGGTGCCTGGATACAGGACTTTGGTCACGGTCCACCTCTCTGCTCTGGGGGCTACGTCGTCCTCGAGACCTGTTCCTCGTGGCGATAAAGGGCCACTCTCGTGCGGCCGTAGCGGCGGTCGCGCACTTTGCGGAAATGTGCTACCACTTCGGGCAGCCCGTCGAGCTCCCGGGGATATTCGACGATGACCACCGAACCCGGCCCCACCAAGGGTGAGCGCAACAGGCGCGGCACCAGGAGGCTGTAATCCACGGCCTCGTAAGGGGGCGTGGCGCTCACAATGTGGTAGGGCAACGGCTCGCCGAGCATGTCCGGCCGGCGCAACACGCTTTCGACACGAGCCCGGAAGACGTGAGCCCGTGCCTCGAAGCCGGTACGCCGCAAGTTCTCCCGGATGATGCGCACCACGCGCGGGTCCCACTCCACGAAATCGGCGTGCTCGGCGCCCCGGCTCAGCGCCTCGATGCCCACGGAGCCCGTGCCCGCGTAGAGGTCGAGCACGCGCGCGCCCCGGAGAACGTCCAGCGCCTCCAGCATGTTGAAGAGCGCCATGCGCACCTTGTCCATCATGGGGCGCACGTCCAAGTGGCCGGGCGAGGCCAGCCGCCGCCCCTTGGCCACGCCGGCAATCACGCGCACGGACTTCCCTCCTCAGCTCAAGTCAGTCTGTTTCACTCGCGCCCAAAAGCGTTCCACGTGCTTCCGCAACAGGCGGTGTTCGGGGTGCTCCAGCTCCGGGTCCCGTTCCAACAGCATTTGGGCGGCCCGGCGGGCCAGGTCGAGCGTGCGGGTGTCGCCCAAGCGGGCCACGCGCAGGTCGGGCATCCCGCTCTGGCGAGTGCCCAGGAACTCACCGGGGCCCCGGAGGCGCAAGTCCTCCTCGGCCAGCCGAAAGCCGTCGTGGGTCTCGGCGAGGATGTGAAGGCGCTCCTCGCCCTCCGGGCTCAGCGTCTCGTCCGCCAGGAGCAGGCAGTAGCTCTCGTGGGCGCCGCGCCCCACGCGGCCGCGAAATTGGTGCAACTGGGCCAGGCCGAAGCGGTTGGCGCTCTCGATGAGCATGACCGTGGCGTTGGGCACGTCGATGCCCACCTCCACCACGGCTGTGGAGACCAGGATGTGGAGCTCGCCCCGGTAGAAGGCCGCCATGACCGCCTCCTTTTCGTCGGGGCGCATACGCCCGTGGAGCAGGCCCAGGCGGAGCTGTGGGAAGACCTCGTGGCGCAGGCGATTGTACTCCTCGACGGCCGCCTTGGCCTCTACCTTGTCACTGCCCTCCACGAGCGGGCAGATGATGAAGGCCTGGCGCCCCTGTTCGACCTGAGCTTGAATAAACCGGTAGACGCGCTCGCGCTCGCGGGGCGTCAGGAGCACTGTTTTGACCGGCCGGCGGCCCGGCGGCAACTCGTCGATGATGCTCAGGTCCAAGTCACCGTAGATGGTGAGCGCCAGGCTCCTGGGGATGGGCGTGGCACTCATGACCAGCACGTGGGGGTTGTCCCCCTTTTCCCGCAGGGCCGCGCGCTGGCGCACGCCAAAGCGGTGCTGTTCGTCCACCACGGCAAGGCCCAAGCGCGCGAAGGTCACCCGCTCCTGGATGAGGGCATGGGTGCCCACCACAATGTCCACCTCGCCGGCGGCCAACTGCTCGCAGACGGCTTCCTTCTCGCCGGCGGAGAGCCGGCCGACGAGCAAGGCCACGCGCACGGGCCGGCCGTCGGGGAGCAAGGGGGTGCCCTCCGGGTTGAGCAACTTGGTGAGCGAGCGGAAGTGTTGTTCGGCGAGAATTTCCGTGGGGGCCATGAGCGCCCCCTGATAGCCGGCCGCCACGGCCACGAGGAGGGCAGCCGCGGCCACGACGGTCTTGCCCGAGCCCACGTCCCCCTGGAGCAGCCGGCTCATGGGCGCAGGCCGGGCCATGTCCTCCAGGATCTCGCCGAGGGCCCGCCGCTGGGCACGGGTGAGCTCGAAGGGCAAAGCGGCCTCGAAGCGGCGCACCGCGGCCTCGTCCGCCACGATGGGCGCTCTCGTGAGGCTCTTCCACTGCCGGCGCTGCTGCAACACGCCGATCTGGAGCAAGAGCAGTTCGTCGAGGGCCAGTCGCTGACGCCCCCGTTCGGCGGCCACGTCGTCGGGCGGGTTGTGGACGTGGTGCAGGGCCGAGGCCAGCTCCAACATGCCCAGCTCGACCCGCAGCCACCGGGGCAGGGGGTCGGGGATGGTGTCGAGGTAAGAGGCGAGCGTCTTGCGGATGAGGGCCCGCAGCCACTTGATGGGCACCCGCTCGGTCAGGGGGTAGATGGGGATGAGGCCGCCAGTGTGGAACTGGTGCCGGTCCACCGGCTCCCACTCGGGGCTCTCGAAGACAAGGCGCCCCAAGTACTGGCCCACACGCCCGCTGAGGCGTATCGGGCGGCCCGGCGTGAGCTGGCGCATCAGGTGGGGCTGGTTGAACCAAGTGGCTTGGACGACGCCCGTGCCGTCGCTGATGAGGGATGTGATAATCAGCGTGCCCCGCCGTCGTCCCTCGCGGCTCTGGGTCTTCTGCACCACGCCGGTGACGGTCACCGTCTCGCCGTACATCAAGTCGCTGATGGGCTTCATGGTGCGGAAGTCGTCGTACCGGTGGGGCAAGTGGTAGAGCAGATCGCGCACCGTCTCGATGCCCAGGCGGCGGAGGTGGGCAGCTCGCCGCTCGCCCACGCCCGGAAGGTAGCGCACGGGCTCGTCCAGGCGAGCGTCGAGCGCGAGCAGGCGCTCGGCCTCCGCTTCGGTGATCTCCGGCGTTTCTTCCTCGGCCGACGGGGGTTCAGGCTCTGCCGGCGGAGCAGGCTGTGGGGCCGCTGGCGCAGGGCGATGGCGTTGGGCACGGCGGCGAGGGTGGGGCCGGTGTTCCCGACGGCGGCGGGCCGGCGGGCGCGGCTTCGACGTCGGGAGCTCGTGGCCCAGCTTACGGAGCACGCTCTCCACAGCATCGCGGCGCTCCTCCGGGGAGAGGGCGGCGTAATCGCGCAGGCGCGTCATCACCTCGTCCACGAGGAAGATGTCGGCGCGGTGTCCGCCGGCGCGCATCTCCTCGTACCAGAAGGTGAGAAACCCCTCAATGCCGCCGATGACAGCCGTGTTCGTGAAGCCGCGCTCGGCTTCGAGTTTCAGAATCTTGGCCAGCTTGTCGTGGAGGGATTGCATTTTCAGCTCTCTTCCGGCTCGGACCTCACGTCGTTCGTCGGATCAGGCAGACGCCCACGGCACCCGGGCCGGCATGCGTGCCCAGCACGGCTCCGGCCGTGGCGCGAAGGCACGCCGCCTCGGCCTTCAGGTGCTCTTGGACGAGCCGGGCCAACGTGCCGGCCAGGTCAGGGGCGTCTGCGTGGACCACGGCCACCCCGAGCGTGTCGTCGGCCAGGAGCACCCGGCGTGCCAGCCAGTCGAGGGCTCGCCGACGGGTGCGCTCCCGGGCCACCAGGTCCACGGAATTGCGGGCCACCCGCAGGATGGGCTTGATGCGCAGGGCTGTGGCCACGGCGGCCACCACGCGGTTGACGCGCCCACCCCGGCGGGCGTACTCGAGCGTGTCGAGCATGGCGTAGGTCTCCGCGCGGGGTGCCAGGCGCCGCACGTGGCCGGCCACTTGGGAGAGGGCCATTCCCCGGCGCGCCAGGCGTGCGGCGTGCAGGGCCAACAGGCCCAAGGCCATCGAGGCCGTGCCGCTGTCCACGACCTCAACGGGCACATCCGCGTGGCGGGCGAAGAGGCGAGCGGCGTTGAACAGGCCGCTGAAGCCGCTGCCCAAGTGGACGGCTACCACGCCGGTTGCCCCTCGCGCCCGGGCCTCCCGGTAGGCGGCCTCGAAGTCCTCTCCCCGTGGCAGAGCCGTGCGGGGCAGCACGGGCGACGTGCGCAGCCGGCGGAAGAACTCCTCATCGGTGATCTCCACGCCTTCACGGAAGCTCTCCTCTCCGAACGTGACCTGACAGGGCACCACGAGGATTCCCTGTTGAGCGGCCACATCGGGGGGCAAGTCGGCCGTGCTGTCGGTGATGACTTGGATCATCGCCCGGTGTCCTCGCGCGTTCGCCACGGGGTGGCCTGTGCCTCTTGACAGAGAGAGGGCGTGCCTGCGCACGCCCTGCTCGCACGACCTCTCTGGGACACTCTACCGCTCGGGGAAGTGCCCGCAGCCCACGCGCTTCACCGTCACTTGGCCACAACGGCACAAATGCCCACAGCCCCCGGCCCCACATGGCTCCCCATGGCCACGCCGGCCTCGGCGATCAGGATGTTCTGGCGCGGGTGGATGTCGGAGAGCATGTCGGCGAGCTGGGAGGCCACGTCGGGAGCGTGGGTGTGCATGATGGCCACGTCCTCGAAGGGGGCCAGCTCACGGGCCATCTCGGCCAGGCGCTCCAAGGCCCGCCCCCGCGTGCGCACCTTCTCGAGGGGCACCACCTTGCCCCCCTCGATCTGCAAAATGGGCTTGACGTTTAACACCGTGCCCAGGAACGCCTCGGTGGAGCCGATGCGCCCGCTGTAGCGCACGTAATCCAGCGTCTCCAAGAAACTGGGGATGCGCAGGCGCGGGATGATGTCGTGCACGATCTCGACAATCTCTTCCCGCTCGGCCCCCTGCATGGCCGCCTCGGCCGCGGCAATGGCCAACCACCCCAAGCACATGGAGACATTGTGGGAGTCGATGACCACGATGCGGTCCGGGGCCAGCTCTTGGGCGGCCAGCCGGGCCGAGTTGAAGGTGTTGCTGAAGGCGGCCGAGAGGTGGACGGAGATGATTTCGTCACCTTCTTCAAGGATCGGCCGGTAGACTTCCATGAAATCGGCAGGGGAGGGCGCCGACGTTTTGGGCAGGTTGGGGAGCTCGGCCTCCATTCGGGCGTAGAACTCCTCGTGGGAGATGTCCACGCCTTCGCGGTACACGTCGTCGCCGAAGTGGATGTAGAGGGGCACGACGGTGATGTCGAGCACATCCACGATCGGCTGCGGAAGGTCGGCCGAGCTGTCGGTCACCACACGAATCCCCATGCGCTCCACCTCCTCTGGCAGGGGCCCAAAATTGTCCTCGCCCTACTTCGCCACCACCCCACAGAACCCGACGGCGCCCGGCCCGACGTGGCTGGCCATGGCCACGCCTGCCTCGGCAATGACGATGCGGTGGCGTGGGTGGAACTTGCCCAGGTGCTCGGCGAGTTGTTCGGCCACGTCGGGCGCGCGCGTATGCATGATAGCCAAAGACTGAAAAGGGGCAAGTTCGTGGGCCATGTCGGCCAGGGTTTTCAACGCCTGCTCGCGCGTGCGCACCTTGGCGAGGGGGATGGCCTTGCCCCCTTCGATGTGCAGCACGGGTTTGATGTTCAGCATGGTGCCCAGAAAGGCCTCGGTCGAGCTGACCCGGCCGCTGTACTTGACGAACTCGAGCGTCTCCAGGAAGCTGGAGATGCGCAGGCGTGGGATCATGTCCGAGATCATCTCGATGATCTCCTGCCTGGACTTGCCCCGCCGGGCTGCCCTGGCCGCCTCGATGGCCAGCCACCCCAAGCACATGGAGACGTTGCGCGAGTCGATCACCGTCACGCGGTCGCGTCCCACCCCGAAGGCCGCCAGGCGGGCCGAGTTGTAGGTGCCGCTGAAGGCGGCCGAAAGGTGGACCGAGATGATCTCGTGTCCCTCCTGGAGAATGGGCTGGTAGACCTTCATGAAGTCGCCGGGCGATGGCGCCGAGGTCTTGGGCAAGTTGGGCGCCTCGGCCTGAAGGCGCTCGTAGAACTCGGTGGGCGTGATGTCCACGCCTTCCCGGTACACGTCCTTTCCGAAGTGGATGTAAAGCGGCACGATGGTGATGTCCAACTCGGCGGCCACGTCCTTCGGAATGTCAGACGAGCTGTC
>JALSKA010000050.1 GCA_026989095.1 Ardenticatenaceae bacterium | reverse complement strand
CAGCCGTGCTCGGCCCGCAGGAGGTCACAGAGGGCCGTGAGGATGTTCTCCATGAGCTGGCGCAGGTCGCTGGAGGTGAGGAGCCGGTCGCTGAACTGGCGCCAGAAGCGCAACTCCTCGCGGTCCCTCTGGTAGATCAGGTAGTCGAAGGCCGGCTGGAGGAAGCGGACGAGGGCCTGGAAGAAGACGATGCCCCCCACAATGGCGAAGATGAGCACCGTCTCCCTGGGCAGGCCGAGGAGCACTTCCACGCGGGGCACCACCAGGGTGAGGACGATGACGAACATGCCCAGGAGGGGTCCGCGCACCAGGTACGTCAGGAGGCTGTGCTTGACGACCCGGTCCGGCGCCAGGGCGCCGTGGTAGGCCACGCTGTACGTCATCACCACCAACATGGCGGCCACGCCCACGTTGCCCAGGAGCAGAATGCCCATGAGCACCAGGGGGGGCAGCCGGGCCGGCAGGCTGGCGAGCAGAAGGTAGGGGTAGACGGCCAGGCCGGGGGCCGCGAAGGTGACCACCAGGTAGGTCATGCGGCGGCGGGAGGTGCTGGTGAGGGTGCGCTGGCGGGCCCAGAGGGTGTTGGCAAACCCCCAGGCGGAGATCACGAAGAAGTAGAGCACGAAGACCCAGAAGTAGGGGCCGGCGGTGAACTGGGTGGCCCAGGGGGCGTAGGCCACGGCCTGGTCCACGATGAGGTGGGTGGTGGCGACCAGCACGAAGAAGGTCACGCCCACGGCGTAGGCGCCCATGACGGCCAGCCGGCGGTTGCGGGAGGCGGCGCCGGTGGTGCGCAGCAGGGCGTCGCTGAAGTGCAGGTAGGCGGCCGGCACGAGGGCAATGCCCACCCACTGGAGCTTCAGCCACAGGGTGGCGGCCTGGGGGTCGCTCACGCGGGAGAGTATCACGTCAACGCCGAAGACGATGGCCACGAAGGCCAGCAGCAGGGCGAAGGCGCGGGCCACGGAGTGGCGCAGGTTGTGGGTGACGATGTAGACGAACAGGGAGAAGGTGAGCAGGAGGTTGACGGAGGCCAACACCAAGTTCAGCAGGTTGAGCACGTTGAAGATCGTCATTCCTCCCGACATGACCTACCCGCTCCTCGTTCCCGCCCACGGGCCCGCCGCACGGGGAGCTCGTTTACCCTCCCCAGAGGGCGAAGAAGTAGGCCACGGTCACGGCGAAGATCAGGCTGTCCACGCGGTCCAACATGCCCCCGTGGCCCGGGATGAGCGCGCCGCTGTCCTTGACGCCCACGCGCCGCTTGATCATGCTCTCGGCCAGGTCGCCCAGCACCGCCGCCGGGCCGATGAGAGCGCCCAACGCCAGGGCCCGCACCGGCGAGAGGTCCACCAGGGGCGGGCCCAGCAGGAAGGTCACGAGCAGGGCCGCCCCGAGCCCCCCCAAGGTGCCCTCCCACGTCTTGCTGGGGCTGTACTTGGGCGCAAAGGGCCGCCTGCCGAACCGCTTGCCCGTCAGGTAAGCGCCCGAGTCGCAGGCCGACGTGGCGGCGATGACCACCACGATCCACCAGAAGCCGTCGGGCAGGCCGCGCAGCCGCACGAGCAAGCTCATGGGCCACCCGATGTAGAGCACGCCGGCCAGGGTCATGGCCCAGTCGCGCAGCCGGTCGTGCTGAAACGGCAGGAGCAGCTCCCAGATGAGGCCGCCCACCACGAGCCCGGAGATGGCCAACTGGACGGCGTCCTCCCGCTGCCAGCTCGCCCCCAATACCAGCCCGCCGCTCACCACCATCCCGAGCGGCGCCAGGGAGTGGCCTGTCTCCGTCTCCACGAGCCGGTAAAACTCCCAGAGGGCCAGGCCGCCGAAGAGGAGCACCAGGGCGACAAACAGCAAACCGCCCTGCCAGATCGGCAGGGCTATCAGGGCAATGAGCAGCAGGGCACTGGTCACGCGCGTGAGCATATCGCTCCCCGTCAGCCGCGTGGCGCTGCGTGGGTATCAGCTCCGTTACGCCTTCTCCAACACCCGGCCGAAGCGCCGTTCCCGGCCGGCGTACTCGATGAGGGCCTTGGCAAGCTCCTCCCGGTTGAAATCAGGCCAAAAGATGGGGGTGGAGTAGATTTCGGCGTAGGCGGCCTGCCAGATCAGGAAGTTGCTCAGCCGGTACTCGCCCCCAGTGCGGATGATCAGGTCCGGGTCCGGGAGCGGCCAGGTGTAGAGGTACCGGCGAAAGGTCTCCTCGTCGAGCTCGTCGGGGTCGAGGCCATCCCGGATGATGCGGCGGCAGGCGTCGAGGATTTCGGCCCGGCCGCCGTAGTTGAAGGCCACGTTGAGGATGAGCCGGTCGTTGTGGCGGGTGCGCTCGATGGCCTGTTTGATCTTGGCCTGGAGGTCGGGACGAATGCCCTCCAGCCGGCCAATGTGGCGCAGTTGGACGCCCTGCCGGTCGAGCTCCTCGATCTCGCGGTCGATGACCTGTTCGAGGATGCTCATGAGCCCGCGCACTTCGCTGGGGGGGCGCTGCCAGTTCTCCGTGGAGAAGGCGTAAATGGTGAGAATCTCGATGCCGAACTCCACGCTCGCCTCGAGGATGCGGCGCAGGTTCTCGGTGCCGGCGCGGTGGCCGGCCAGGCGGGGCAGGCCACGTTGGCGGGCCCACCGCCCGTTGCCGTCCATGATGATGGCCACGTGGCGGGGGATCTTCTCCGGCGGGAGTCCCAACGGGTGTTGCCGTGCTTCTGCCATGCGCTTCTCGCTCCTCGCCCCTGGTGTGGGGCTACGTGAACAGGTCGAACTCCAATCCTTCGCGGGCCACCACGGCACCGGGGAACTTCGCCTGGGCCTGGGCCTCAATGTCGAGGAGCAGGGCATCGTCGTGGGCCGGGTCGTGGTGGAAGAAGGCCAGCCGGCGCACGCCGGCCGCCTGGGCCACCTCCAGGGCCATCTCCGGCGTGCTGTGGCCCCACCCCTGTTTGGAGGCGACGGGGTCAAGGTACTCCTCGGCGGTGTACTGGGCGTCGTGGATCAGCAGGTCAGCCCCCCGGGCGAAGTGGATCAGGCGGCGGTCTCCTCCCTGGTACCCTTCCGTGTCGGTGGCGTAGACCACAGCGCGGCCCCGGTACGCGATCCGGTAGAAGTAAACGCCCTCCTGTGGGTGGGCGTAGCTCTTGAGCACATCGACGCGCACGGCCCCGTCCTCGGAGCCGGCCGGCGGGTCCCGGAAGACGTTCCGCACCTGGGGCTCCTGCCGGCCCGGGAGCAGCCAGATGGCCTCGGTCTCCGCCAAGGCACGCACCACCCGAACGGCCCGCAAGTCCTCGACGCTGATGGGAAAGTTGGGCGGCACCATGGCGCGCCGCAGCGTTTCGCTGATCTGCTCGCGCACAGCCCGCGGCCCGAAGACGTAGAGGGTGGCGGTGGGCACGTAGGCAGGCGCGAAGTAGGGCATTCCCTGGATGTGGTCGTGGTGCGTGTGGCTGAGAAGGATCACGGCCGAGAGGGGGCGGCCCTGGTCGCGGTGCCGGCGCAGCAGGGCCTGTCCGGCGGGAATGATGCCTGTGCCGCCGTCGAGCAGGATGATGTGTTCGCCGGCTTCCACTTCCACGCACGGCGTGTTGCCCCCCACGCGGACGGTGGCCGGGCCCGGTACCGGATAACTTCCCCGCACGCCCCAGAAACGAACAACAAATCGTTCGCCCATTGTCGGTTTGCTTTCCCTGGGTTTCTCCCAGTTTTCCTTTTAGGTCATCAGAAAATCTCTATCCGTCCGCTCAGACATACTCGATGCTCTCCGTGATGTCTTGGACAACGCGGGCCACTCTGATCCCCTGAAGGCCCGCAGGAGTTAGCACATCTACCTTTCTCCCCAGCAGATTTTCAAGATACTCTACGAACTCTATGAATTTCACCCGATAGGATGCTCGAACTCTACAATAATGTCCACGTCGCTTGTCTCGTCAGGTACTCCTTTGGCATAGGAGCCGAAAATCCCTACCTTCTTGACGCCGTACTCAGCGGCAAGGTAAGGATACTTCTCCCGAAGCAATTTCACAACTTGTTCTTTCGTTCGCATAACAAACCCGCATCAAGTTTGACGATGCCTAAGATGCCTAAAAGTTGCTTGAACAGGCGATGCCGAGGGCGTCACGCTGCTCACGAAGGGGGAACGAACCCTTTGGGCAACAGAGCTCCCTCCAAGTTGGCGCCCTCCAAATCGGCCCCGGAGAGGTCGGCGTCCTCCAGCACAGCGCCCCGCAAGTCGGCGTAGCGCATGACGGCGTTGGCCAGCCGCGCGCCCGTCAGGTCGGCGCCGGTGAGGTTGGCGCCCAACTGTGCCCCTTCCAAGTTGGCGCCCCGCAGGTTGGCGCCCTCCAAGTTGGCGCCGGTGAGAATGGCCCCTTCCAAGTTGGCGCCCTCCAAGTTGGCGCCTGCCAAGTTCACGTCCACGAAGTCGGTGTGGGCCAAGTTGGCGCCGGGCAGGTATGCCCCGGGCATCTGGACGGCGCTGAGGGTGTTGCGACCTTCAAAGATCACGCCACGCCAGGTGACGTCGATCAGCTTGGTGCCGAACATGGTCACGTTGCGGAAGCGGGTCTCCTCCAGAAGCGAGCCGGAGAGGTCCGACTGGGACCAGTCGGAGCCCGTGAGGTCCGCGCGGGTGAAGGTGCAGCCCCGCGCGTTGGCCCGCCGGACGCGGGCGCCCCGCAGCCGGCAGTCGGTGAAGTTGACCCCCTCCACGTTGGCCTCGGAGAGCACAATGCCGTCCAGCGTCAGGCCGCTCAGGTCGGCCCCTGAAAGGTCCACGCCCTTGAGCTCCAGGGGGACGCCGGTGGCCCGGTTGTCGGCCAGCAGGCGCTCGATGTCCTCCCTGGCGAGCTTGCGGGGCTTGGGCTGGCGTTTCAGGAGAAAGTCGAGAAAGCCCATGTTTGTCCCTCGGAGGTTGGCCGGCCCACGTGGGTCGGCCGCTGTGTGATGGCGGAGTCAAGTGTACCTGAGAGTCCCCACTTTTGCAAACGTCGCTCTGCGGGTCAGGGGCGGAATCGGGCGCCCCACTCCTCCTTGTGGCCGAAGCCCAGGCGGTTGTCGATCAGGCGCACCCAGTCGGGCTCGATGCTCCAGAGCTCCACGCGCAGGAGGGCGCGGGCCAGTGCCGGGGGAGGGCGGCGCAGGAAGGTG
>JALSKA010000049.1 GCA_026989095.1 Ardenticatenaceae bacterium | reverse complement strand
ACTGGGCCAGCCAAGGATGCCTCATCTGGCAGCCCTACAACACCGAGGTGGGCGCCGGCACCATGAACCCGGCCACCTTCCTGCGCGTGCTAGGCCCGGAGCCGTGGAACGTGGGCTACGTGGAACCCAGCGTCCGCCCCGACGACAGCCGCTACGGGGAAAACCCCAACCGAATGCAGATGCACACTCAATACCAGGTGATCCTCAAGCCAGACCCCGGCAACCCCCAGGAGCTCTACTTGGGCAGCCTGGAGGCGCTGGGCATCGACCGCGCCGCCCACGACATCCGGTTCGTGGAGGACAACTGGGAATCGCCGGCCCTTGGCGCCTGGGGGCTCGGGTGGGAGGTGTGGCTCGACGGCCTGGAGATCACCCAGTTCACCTACTTCCAGCAGGCGGGCGGCTTCACCCTGGACCCCGTGGCCGTGGAAATCACCTACGGGCTTGAGCGCATCCTGATGGCCCTCCAAGGCGTGACCCACTTCAAGGACATTCTCTACGCGCCGGGGCTCACGTACGGCGAAGTGCTCGGCGAAAACGAGTACGAGATGAGCGTCTACAACTTGGACGCGGCTGACGTGGAGCGGGTGGCCCAGCTCTTCGACCTCTACGAGGCCGAGGCGCGCATGTTGTTGGCCCAGGGGCTCCCCATTCCCGCCTACGCCTACGTGCTCAAGACCTCCCACACCTTCAACATCCTGGACGCCAGAGGCGCCATCGGCGTGACCGAGCGAGCGCGCTACTTCGCGCGGATGCGCGCCCTGGCCCGCGACGTGGCCGCCCTCTGGCTCCAGAAGCGGGAGGAGGCCGGCTTTCCCCTGGGCACGGTGGCGGTGCCCGACGTGACCCCGCCCCCGGCACCCGCGTGGCCGGCCGACGCCGAGCGCACGTTCGTGCTCGAGATCGGCACCGAGGAGCTGCCGGCCGACGACGTGACCCTGGCCGTGACCCAACTCCGCGAGCGGGTGCCGGCCCTCTTCGACGAGCTGCGGCTGGCCCACGGCCCCATCACCGTGGAGGGCACGCCGCGCCGGCTGGCAATCATCGTGGAGGCCGTCGCCCCCCGGCAGCGCGACGAGGAACGCATCGTGCGCGGCCCGCCGGCCCACATCGCCTTCGACGAGCGGGGAGAGCCCACGCAGGCTGCTCTGGGGTTCGCGCGCGCCCAAGGCGTGGACGTGTCCCGGCTCCAGCGCCAGACCGTGAACGGCGGCGAGTACGTAGTGGCCGTGGTCCGCGAGAAGGGCCGGCCTGCCGGAGAGGTCCTGTCGGAGGCCCTGCCCAAGCTGCTGGACGCCATTACCTTCCCCAAATCCATGCGCTGGAACCGCACCAACGTGGCCTTCAGCCGGCCCATCCGCTGGCTGATGGCCCTGCTCGGCGACGAGGTTGTCCCCTTCGCCTACGCCGGGCTCGTCAGCGGGCGCACCGGCCGCGGCCTGCGTCACGTTGCCCCCGAAGAGTTCGAGGTGCCCTCGGCCGAAGCCTACGCCGAGCTCATCGCCCAGCAGGGCATCGTGCTCTCCATTGATAAGCGCCGGGAACAGATCTGGGAGGCGGCCCAAGCGCTGGCCGCCGAAGTGGGCGGCCGGGTGCCGGAGGAGGCCCGTGGCGCGCTGCTGGCCGAGGTGGCCAACCTGGTGGAGGCGCCCACGCCCCTGCGGGGCCGCTTCGAGGAGCGTTACCTGAGCTTGCCCCGCGAAGTGCTGGTGACGGTCATGCGCAAGCACCAGCGCTACTTTCCCGTCGAGGACCGAAAGGGCAAGCTGCTCCCCTATTTCGTGACCGTGGCCAACGGCCCAGTGGACGTGGAGGCCGTGCGGCAGGGCAACGAAGCCGTGATCCGCGCCCGCTACGCCGACGCTGAGTTCTTCTGGAAACAGGACACGTCTCGGCCGCTGGAGAGCTTCCGCCCGGCCTTGGCCGGCCTGGTCTTCCAGGAACGGCTCGGCTCCATGTTGGAGAAGAACGAGCGCCTGGAACAGTTGGCCCTTCAGTTGGCCTCGTGGCTGGAGCTCTCGGATGAGGAGCGGGCCGTCGTGGAGCGGGCCGCCCACTTGGCCAAGGCCGACTTGGTCACCGACATGGTGGTGGAGTTCACGGGCCTGGCGGGCATCATGGGGCGCTACTACGCCCTGCACAGCGGCGAGCGCCCCGAGGTGGCCCAGGCCATCTTCGAGCACGTGCTGCCGCGGCACGCCGGCGACCACCTGCCCGAGAGCCGTCCCGGCATTGTGCTCGCCCTGGCCGACCGGCTCGACAGCCTGGTGGGGCTCTTCGGCGTGGGGCTCCAGCCCAAAGCAACGGCCGACCCCTTCGCCCTGCGGCGGGCTGCGCTGGGCCTCGTCCAGATCCTAGTCACCCGTGACGTGGAGCTCGACTTGAGGCCGGCTGTGGAGGCGGCCGCCGTCCTCCAGCCGGTCCCCGTGGACGACGAGGTACAACAGGAGGTGGTGGCCTTCGTCGGCCGGCGCCTGGAGCAGTGGCTCCTGGAACAGGGGCTCCCCCACGACGCCATCCGCGCCGCGCTGGCCGCGCGCGGCCACACGCCGGCGATGGCCGCGCGCACGGCCCGCGAGCTGGCCGAGCTCGCTGACTCGGAGTCGTTCCGGCGGGTGCTCACCGCCTACGCCCGCGCCAAGCGCATCGTGCGGGGGCAGCCCTCCCAGGGGACCGTTGACCCCGCCCTCTTCGAGCAGGAGGAGGAGCGCCGCCTGTGGGCCGCGTACCGGGAGGCGGCCGGGCGCATTCACCCCTCGATGAGCGTGGCCGAGTTCGTGGAGGCGTTCGAGCCCCTGGTCAAGCCCATCGACGCCTTCTTCGATCACGTCTTCGTCATGGTGGACGACGAGCGGGTACGCGCGAACCGCTTGAGCCTGCTGGCCGAGATCGCCAAGCTGGCCGAGGGCATCGCGGACTTGAGCCGGCTGGAGGGGTTCTAGGGGTTCCGCTTACGCGAGCTGCCGCACGACAAGGATCACGCGGCCGTGAATTTCCACAGCATCGGCCGGCACCTCGATGGGCTCATAGGCCGGGTTGGCCGGCACGAGCCGCACAATGGCTTGAGCCGCCAGGTCGTCGGGATCAGGCTGGGCGATCTCGTCGGGTTCGGCCAAGGCGCCGACCACGCGCGGGGAAGGCGGGGGAATGAAGTAGTAATACTTCAACGTGACCTCGTTGCGCTCGGGAAGCCATGCCGCCACCATCTGGCCGTTGTGGGCGCTGTCGGCCCGCAGGCAGATGACCAAGTCGCCGTCACTCACCAGAGCGTCGATCATCGAATCGCCCTTGACGCGCAGCGCGAAGAGGTCCTGAAGCCGGTCGTCGGGCACTGAGGCGAGCAAGTCCCGCCAGATGTGAACGTCCTCATCGGCGTCGCGGTCCTCCGCCGTGGGCATGGGCCGGCCGGCCGCGATGTGGCCGTAGAAGGGAACGCGCACCGTCGGCCGGGAGCTGTCCCCGTTGGGTGTGGTGGAGCGCAGCACAATGCCCCGTGCGCTGCGGTGCATTCGCTCAATGTAGCCTTTCTCCTCCAGGCGCCTGAGGTGATAGTAAACCAACGACGTCGAGGAGAGGCGACATCCGCGCTGAATTTCCCGCACCGTTGGCGACACGCCGCGTTGACGGTGATATTCGGCGATGAAGCGCAGGATGTTCGCCTGTGGTTTGGACAGCTCCGCAGAGCCCCGTTTGGCCATTTTCGCTCCCCTCGTTCGCCAAGCACGTTTTCCTTCGCAAAGGCGCCAGGAACACCGACAACAAGGGCGTCATGCGCTCTTTCGGTTGCTCATGAATAGCACATTTGTGCTACAATTGTATCAGGCGTCCACGATTTCGTCAATTTCATCCAAGCGCTCGCCCCGCATCAGGCGGAGGGCCAAGGTGTATGTCTGGTGTTGGGCGCGCGACGTGGGGGAGTGGGCCGCCAAGTAGCGCGCGGCGGCAATGAGGCAGTGATCGCCTTCGGGGCCCGGGCCCCACTCGGCCGCCTGGCGGAAGGCGGCCTCCACGGCCTGGATCGTGTGGAAGTCGCGGTCCTCCCGCAACAGAAAATGGCCCAGCCGCGCCTGAAGTTTGGCCCTGGAACCGCCGGCGGCCAGGTAGGCGGCCACGAGCGTGCCGGCTTCGTCCACGTGGTCCCGCTGGTCGAAGACCTCCTCCAAATCGGCCAAGGCGCGGTCGGGGTTTGGAGCCGGTTCCGGAGAGGGCAGTGGTGTCGGCGGCACGTTGAGGAAACGGTCCAAGTAGACGCTCACGGCCGCGTCGAAGAGAGCGCGCACCAGCTCGGCCGACGGAAAGCGCTTGAGCCCCTGGTGAACGGCGTTGGCAAAGGTCCACGTGTGGAGGGCCGTGTCCCAGTCGGTGAACTGGTTGGTCGTGCCGAAGTGAACCAGCCGCCGTGCGGCCGCGTAGGCCACCACTTGGGCCAGCTTCGCCGGCGGACAGCCGTCGGCGAGGGCGTCGAGCAGGCCGTCCACGATGGCCTGTGGGTTCTCGCCCAAGAGCACTTCAGTGAGCGCTTGCACGTCATCCCACCGGGAGTTCTCGGGCGAGTCGGCCAGGAGCGCCGGCAGACGCTCGAAGGCTGTCTCCAACATGGCCACTAAGTCCACGGGAGCACGCCAGGCGTTGTGTTCTTCCATGCGCACGCCCCTGGCGTAGCCGGGCACGAGGCTGGTGAGCACCGGGGCCACGTCCTCGGGCGGCATTGTGGAGAGAGCTTCCAGGGCCTTGTTGGTGAAGTCCAGGGGGTGGCCCACGCTGACGTACCTGTGGTCGGTGATGGCGGCGAAGAGCATGTCGGCCAGCAGGTTCAGGGGAGCTCCGGCCTCCACGGCCGAGACGAGACAACGCTCGGCCCCTTCGGCGTCCCGCACTTCGATGAACCGGCGGAACCATGCCTTGAGCGTTGGCCAATGTGGGGTGCTTTCGGGCAACGGCTCGACGGTGAAGCGAGGGGGCTGCCCGTCGCAATCTTCGGCCACGGCGGCCAAGCCGTGGTAGAGTGCCAGGGGGCGGTCCTCTTCGTCCAGCAAGTCCTGCATGTTGTGAAAACAAGTGAGCATGGTCAGCCCGGGGCCCCAGCCGGCCGCGCGGTAGCGCACTCCAAAGCGCACGCCCTCGCGGAACGCCTCCCCAAGCGGCACGGAGAGGGCGTGGAGGGCGATGGTCCCCTTGGCCAGGAGCAAGTCCAAGTTGCGCTCGAGCCCCCGGCGAAGGCGACCATGCGCCTGACGGCGGGCGTCGAGGCGGGGCGTGGGGTTCACCCACACCTCGTTGCCGCGAACTTCGACGGGGAAGGTGGGCACGTCGTCGGCCCACAGGTCGAACGTGCCGCCACTGCACACGTCGAAGCGGGCGTGATGCCAGTGGCACGTCAGCAGGCCATCCTCGAGCGTGCCACGGTGGAGGGGAAACCCCATGTGAGGACACCTGTTGTCCAAGGCGTAGACTTGTTCACCGGTGAACACCAACAGGATCACCCGGGAGCCCACACGGCGCGAGAGCAACGGCTGCGCGCGCAGTTCGTCCAAGGTTGCCACTCTGATGAAAGGATCTCCCATCTCATTCCTCCACGTGTTCGAGATCAGGAACTGTGGGCCGTCCGTCCTACAGGCGGCTTGTTCCCGGCCGGCTCGCCCGGGGCAAGGGAACGGGTGTAGCACTGCACGGCCACGCCGGGGCCACCCCTATCCTGGCCGGCTCTGTGTACCACAGTGATCATGGTAGGCAGTGACCACAAGCCTATCGCTCACCCGTAAGAGCCTTCTCGGGGAACGTCCTGAGAAACTTGGCCACCTTGGGGGCAATGATGAGGCGGCAGTAGGGGTGGTCGGGGTGTTGGCGGAAGTAGTCGTGGTGATAGGGCTCTGCCTCGTAGAAGGCCGTCAGGGGCACGATCTCGGTCACGAAGGGTGCCGGCCACAGCCCAGAGGCTTCGGCTTCGGCCTTGGATGCTTCGGCCTCACGGCGCTGTTCTTCGTCGTGGTAGAGGATAATGGAGCGGTATTGGGGCCCCACGTCGTTGCCCTGGCGGTTGGGCGTGGTGGGATCGTGGATGTGCCAGAAGATGGTGAGCAAGTCGCGGTAGGTAATCACACGGGGATCGAAGGTAATCTGCACTACTTCGGCGTGGCCGGTGGTTCCGGTGCAGACCTGTTCATACGAGGGATTGGGCACGTGGCCGCCGGCGTATCCGGGGACGACACTCACCACTCCCCGCACGCGCTGGTAGACAGCCTCCAGACACCAGAAACATCCTCCCCCCAACGTGGCCTGCCGGTACGTCTCCTTGCCCATCGGCCTTCGCCCCGACCACATGACATTGCTCCCTTCCGCCGTCTTCGCCCTCACACACAGGTTAAGTATACTTACTCCCGCGCAGGCGTGAAAAACAGACGCGCTTTCAGGGGGACGACATGGGGTTCCTGGCACCGGCCGCGTTGGCCCTGTCGGCGTTGGCCTTGCCCATTGTGCTCATGTATCTTCTCAAGCGACGCCGCGAGGAGGTGGTGGTCTCCAGCACCCTGCTCTGGGACCACCTGATTCGCGACTTGGAGGCCAACGCCCCCTGGCAACGCCTGCGCCCCCACATCCTGCTCTTCCTCCAACTGCTGGCCCTCCTGGCCTTGGTGCTGGCAGCCGCCCGCCCCTTTGTGGCTGTGCCCACAGTCAGCGGCCGCCACCTCGTCGTGATCGTGGACACCTCCATCAGCATGGCCGCCCGGGAGGAGGGAGGAGCAACGCGGCTGGACGTGGCCCGCCGGCGCGCCCTGGAGCTCTTCGACGCCCTGCCCGCCGGCGGGCGCATGACGCTCGTCCGGGGCGGTGGCAGCGCTGACGTGCTGGTCGCCCAAGCGGAGGAGCGCGCGCTCCTGGAGGAGGCCCTTCGCGGGCTCACCCCCTCAGCAGCCGACAGCGACATGACCACAGCCCTCCACTTGGCCGCGGCCCTGGCATCCCGCGACGCCAACGCCCACGTGCTTCTCCTGAGCGACGGCGACGTGCAGGCGGACCCCACGGCCCGCCGCGTCGTGGCGGACGTGCCCTTCACGTTCGAGCCGGTGGGCACGCCGGTCGAGAACAGTGCCATCAGCGGCCTGACCGTGCGGCCACAGGGGCAAGGGTTCGCCCTCTTCGTCCAAGTCACCCACTACGGCCGGTCACCTGCCACCCGCCGGCTCGTCGTGGACGTGAACGGCCGGCCCTTTACGGCCTTGGACCTCTCCGTGAGCCCCGGCGCGCCCGCCAACCGCATCTTTGACTTGCCCCCAGAAGCCCGCATTGTGCGCGTGCGCCTCGTGCCGGACGATGCCCTGCCGGAGGACGACGTGGCCTGGGGCACCGCCACTCCGCCCGAGCCGCGCACCGTGCGCGTCGTCTCGGCCGGCAACCGGTTCCTCCAGGCGGCCTTGGCCCTTCTGCCCAACGTCACCCTTCTGTTGGACCCGCCTTCTGCGCCTCCCCCGGCGGAGCCGCCGGCGCTGACCGTCCTCGACGCGGGCTGGTCGGGCGACGAGCTGCCGGAGGGCAACGTCTGGCTGATCGCGCCCTCCACGTCGGCCGGTGGGATTGAAGTGACCGGCGTGATCAGTGCGCCCGTGCCCGTGGCCGCCACGGCCGACGATCCGCTGCTCCGCTTCGTGGACCTGAGCGACGTGGCCATCCTGGACGCCGTGCGCACCGAGCTGCCTGACTGGGCCCGCCCGGTCATCGTGGACGCCACCACCGGTGCGCCCCTCCTCTGGGCGGGCGAACAAGGTGGCCGGCGTGTGGCCCTGCTGGCCTTCGACCTCCACCGAAGCGACCTGCCCCTGCGGGTGGCCTTCCCCGTGCTCGTGGCCAACTTGGTAAACGAGCTGACCGGGCCGGACGCGCTCCAAGGCGTCACCGCGCGCGTGGGCGAGCCCGTGCGCCTGCTGCCGCCAGCCCCTGCGGAGCGAGCTGTCGTCCTTGCGCCCGACGGCCGCCGGCTCGAGCTCGCCGAGGAGGAGCGCACGTTCTCCTTCGTGCCCACGCGCCCGGGGCTCTACACCGTCACGTGGCAGGGAGACGAGGATCGCGCCACCCAAGTGGCCGTGAGCGTGCTCAACCCGGCCGAGAGCCGCGCCGGCGTGGGCGACCCGGCCCTCTCAGGAAGAGCGGTCACGCCAACAGAGCAGGTCACAGCGGGGCAGCGGGAGCTGTGGCGCTGGGCGGCCGGCCTCGCCCTCATCGCGCTGCTGTTGGAGTGGCTCATCGCCTACCGGCCTCACCTGTACGCCACGACGCCGAAGGCACGGGGGCGCTGAAGCACGCGCCGGAAGCCCGCCTCCCGCAGCCGGCGCACCACGCCGCGCGTTACCCGGCGTCCCGAGGGGCTGTGGGGGTCGCCCACGTAGTGGAAAAGCCGGCCGCCCGGCCTGAGGATGCGGTGCAGATGGCGGTAGAAGGCCGTGGAGTAGAGCTCGCCGGCCAGGCGAAAGGCCGGCGGATCGTGGATGATGCGCGCGAAGCCGGCCTCCTCGAACTCCGCGACCAGCTCGGCCACATCGCCCACGAGTTGTCGGATGTGGGGTGTCTCGAAGAGAGGGCGTGACCACGGGTTGAGCCTGGCCACCTCCAGCACGGCCGGGTCGAGTTCCACAGTGACCACCTCGCGGGCTGTGGCCGCGGCCTGAATGGCCGTGTAGCCCAGGCCCGTGGCCGTGTCGAGCACCCGTCCCCGCAGGGGAGCCAGTGTCCTCACCTTCAGGCGCGTGTCCTCCCACGGGTCCACGCCTTTGATGCGGTGCATGGGAATGCCGGAGAGGAGCAAGGTGGGAGCTCGCGCCGTGGGCATGAGGGCACAAAGGCGGTTCGTCACCTCGGAGAAGCGCTGCACCTTGTGGAGCACGCCCTCCGCGTCCGCCCAGAAGCAAGCCGTCTCGTGGGACGCCACCTCCTCCACGTGTTCCCACCGCACCAACACGCCCGAGGGGAAACGGGCGCCGGCCGGCTCCAACTCGACCTCCACCTGACTGAGCCCCAGGTCGGGCGAAGAGCGGGCGCGCCGCTCGCCCCGACGCCTCGCTTCCAGGAGCGGGCGCGCCTGGTAGTGGGAGAGCACCAGGGACGAGGCCATCATTCCCATGAAACCTCCAACCCCAGCGGCACAATCTCGACCCAGATGGGGCCGGGCTTGAAGGGCACGATGTGGCCTTCGGCGTCCACCGGGCGGATCATCACGTTCTCCCCCTCGCGCCGCCACGTCACCTCGTAGGCGAGCCCATCGCGCACCACCAGGGCCGGCCCCTCACCGTACACCTTGAAGTGGAGCGAGCGGCTTCCCAAGCTGTCCTCCACGATCTCCGTGACCGTCATCTCGGCGAAGACCACAAAGACTGTGGCCGCCCGCAGCGGCTCGCCGGTGAGCCGGTCCACGTGGGGCGCTTCCCCCTGGTAGCGCACGTAGGTGCCGCTGGCCTCGTCGTAGCGGAAGCGGACCACCGAGCTCGCCAGTTGGGAGAAGGGGATGAGGAGCTCGACGGCGGGCTGTCCCCCTTCCGGCGGGGGGGTCTGGTCGAAACGCCAGCCACGCAGCGTGCGCGACGGCCGCTGCTGGCCCATTGCCTCCACCGCCTCCCAGAGCAACCCCGTGCCGGTGTAGGTGCGCAACCAGCTTACCGGGGCTTCGGGAATTCGGTAGAACCCGGGGGCACCCAAGTACTCGTCCAAATTGGCCTCGGCCCAAGGGGAGGAGAGAATCATGTCCATCACCGGCTGGCTGGCGCCCACGTGGACGAGCACGGCGTCCAACATGGGCCAGAGTTGCAGGTCGATGAGCCGCGCGCTGCGCACGGGCCCAATGGTCTCCGCGTCCTGGCAGAGGTAAGTGGCGGTGAAACGGGTGATCCCCCCCTCGGCCAGGGTTTCCCACACCACGTCGGCGAAGGCGAGCCCGGCCTGGGGCCTGGCCGGCTCCGAGTTGTCCACGCGCACGTTGAGGGGCCGGCGCTGCAGGACGGCGGGGTTCTCGACGGGCAGGCCGGTGAGAGGGCACACCCCATCGGGCACGGCCGGCAGGCCGGCCACAAACTCGTCCGGAACCCGAGCCGGCGGAGGGGGCACGCTGAACTGGGTGTGGATGAACTCGAAGGCCCCCGGAGGATAGGTTCTTCCCCCCGCCGTGCGGGCCGGGCTGGGTGGACGGGTTGGAGGATTCGCGATAAAATCAGGAGTTGCCGTGGGCTGGGGCGTGGCCGTGGGCCGCGGGGTGGCCGTCGGCTCGGGCGTGGGGGTGGGCGAGGCCGTGGGCGAGGGGCCCGCTGCCAGCGAGGTGCGCACGGCTTCACGCACGCCCTCGTCCGTGCCTCCCCGTTGGCCGCCGCTACAGGCGACGGCCACTGTGGCCAACACGAGGAGGAGCCCCGCCCACCGCCAACGCACACGCATGTGAATGTGGTTCATCATGGACCTGCTCCGCGCACTCCGGTGTAGAGTGAGGGGAATTGTAGGGCGTCCCCGGAGAAAGGGCAAGTGACATTTCCACAAAGGCTTCGACACGGCACAGGAGGAGGTCATCATGAAGCTCAGTGTCTGCCCCCACGACATCGTGAAACAAATGAAGACGTGGCTGGCCTTCGCCACCTACTTACAGCGGGCCCTGGACATGCCCGTGACCTTGGAGCCCGTGACCGACTTCGCCGTCTTCTACCGCGAGTCACTCCCCCACGCGGAGCTGGCCTTCGTAAACCCCATGGACGCCTGGAAGCTGGTCAACGAGCGCGGCTTCCGCCCCCTCTTTCGCACGGAGCTGTACGATGAGGTGGTCTTCATCACCGGGCCGGAGAACACGGACGCCACCCTGGCGGAACTACGAGGGCCAAGTTGTGGCCGCCGTGGACAGCCAGTTCGCCACCTATTTGGGCCTGTACGTCCTCCAGGAGCAGGGCATCCGCGTGGCGGGCATGGCCTGGCAACCCTCATGGCTCCAAGTCATCCGGGCTATCATGAAGGGTGACGTTCAGTACGGCTTCCTCTACCAGGACTTTTACGCGAGCCTTAACGCCCTCTCCCGGGAGCAATTCCACGTCATTCACGAGAGCCACACCCGATACGCCACTCACATGATGCTCATCCACCCCGAGAGGGAGGCGTGGCAGGAGCCTGTGCGGCAGGTGCTCGCCTCCATGCACGAGGATCGCGAGGGCGCGGCGCTCCTGGAGACGTTGCGGTTGCGGCGGTGGGTGCCCATCGAGGATCTCGGCCCCATCGAGCCCATTGTGACGCTTCCGGTACCCTCGTGACGGGCATCTGACACATCCTGGTGTGCAAAGGCAGGTCTTTCACAAGAGCGGCCGGGAGAGAGAAATCGTGCGGAGAAATTGACCATGATGTCCATCAAACCGGACCACTGGATTCGCCGAATGGCCCGTGAGCACGGCATGATCGAGCCCTTCGTGGACCGCCAGGTGCGCGAAGGGGTCATCAGCTACGGCCTGAGCTCCTTCGGGTACGACATTCGCATTGCGGATGAGTTTTTGATTTTCACGCCAAACCCCTACAATACCGTCGTGGACCCCAAGGCCATTGACAAGCGGGCGTTCACCCGCTTCCAGGGCGAAGTGTGTATCATTCCGCCCAATTCTTACGCCTTGGGCCGCTCCGTGGAGTACTTCCGCATCCCGCGCAACGTGATCTGCGTCGTGTTGGGCAAGAGCACCTACGCGCGCTCGGGCATTATCGTCAACGTGACGCCCGGCGAGCCCGGCTGGGAGGGCCACTGGACTATCGAGATCAGCAATGCCACGCCGCTGCCGGCCAAGATCTACGCCAACGAGGGCATCGCTCAGGTGCTCTTCTTCGAGGGCGAGCCGCCGGAGGTCTCCTACGCCGACAAGCAGGGAAAGTATCAAGCGCAGACAGGCATCACCTTGCCCAAACTTTGAGGAGGTTGACGTGACGTTCCACAAACACCACGGTTTTCGCCAACCCCCTTGGGGAGTGATGGTGGGAAGCATTTTGGCCCTCTTGATGATCCTCGCGCTCGGCTGTCAGGCTGCCCGCGGCACCCCGACGCCCTCTGCGCCAGCAGGAGAGCCGGCAGAGGTCACAGCTCAGCCCACTGCAACGGCCCGGCCCGGCACGTCTCCCGTGGCCGAGGCGGCTCCCACCCCCACGCCGGCGCCGCCTTCCCCCACAGCTCCCCCGCCGTCGGCAACGCCAACACTGCCCGGAGACCCCTCTCCCACGCCGGCCGTGCTGCCGGCCGTGCGCTCACCCGAGGAAGTCATTACGCCGGGGCCGCCCAGATTTCCCTTCACCATCACCCTCGAGCTCTTCGTGTCCATGCCCGAGCCCCCCACCTACGTGACCCACGCCGGCGACGGCAGCGGCCGGCTCTTCGTGGTCACCAAGCCAGGACGCATTTGGGTTGTGGAAAATGGCACGCTGCGGCTCCAGCCCTTTTTGGACATTTCCAACTTGGTGAAGTCGGACGCCTACGAACAAGGGCTCTTCAGCGTGGCCTTCGCCCCCGATTACGCCCAGAGCGGGGAATTTTACGTCAACTACACCGCCCGCGCAGGCGACGGGGACACGGTCGTGGCCCGCTACCGGGTGAGCACTGACCCCAACGTGGCCGACCCAACCTCGGCCGAGACGGTGTTGGTCATCGACCAGCCGGCGGCCAACCACAACGGAGGCCAGCTCCAGTTCGGCCCCGACGGGTACCTCTACATCGGAACCGGCGATGGGGGGCGGGCCGGTGACCCGTGGGACAACGCGGAGAACTTGGGCGTCCTGTTGGGCAAGATGTTGCGGATCGACGTGAAGGGAACTCCGACCTACACCGTGCCGGCGGACAACCCCTTCGTGGGCCAAGCGGGCGTCCGGCCCGAGATTTGGGCCTACGGCCTCCGCAACCCGTGGCGCTTCTCCTTCGACAGGCAAACGGGCGACCTCTACATCGCCGACGTTGGCCAGGGCAAGTGGGAGGAAGTCCACGTCCAGCCGGCCAGCAGCCGGGGCGGGGAACATTACGGCTGGGACACGATGGAGGGCGCCCACTGCTTCGAGCCCGAAACGGGCTGTGACATGAGCGGCAAGGAGCTGCCGGTGGTCGAGTACGACCACTCCTTGGGGTGTTCCATCACCGGGGGATATGTCTACCGGGGCAGCCAGTACCCCCAACTGGCCGGCACGTACTTCTTCGCCGACTTCTGCTCCGGGCGCATCTGGGGACTGCGCCCGGAGAACGGCACCTGGCGCGCGGCCGAGTTGCTGAGCACCTCCTACAACATCGCCTCTTTCGGCGAGGATGAGGCCGGCGAGCTCTACGTCGTGGACCTCAACGGCGCCATCCTGCGCATTACGTCGGCGCCGGCGGCTGATCAGGTCTACCTGCCCTTGGTGGTCCAAGCCCAAGGTGCCGACAGCCGCGTGGCCGTCTCCGGCCGGCGCGCCGGCGGCGGGTAGGTGTTGCCACTCGGGAGCGTGATGGGCCAACGGCGTGCAGACCTGTCAATTGACAACACTGAGGAGGGTCTCCTATGGCCGGCAAGAACGTGGAAGCCATCCGTCAGGAACGCGCCCGCTGGGAAGAAGAGGTGTTGGCCCCTTTTCTCCAGAAAGCGCCCGAGCGACGCGAAACATTCGAGACGCCCTCCCACATTCCCGTCCAGCGCCTCTACACGCCCGCCGACGTGGAGGCATTGGACTACGCGCGCGACCTCGGCTTTCCCGGCGAATATCCCTTCACCCGGGGCGTCTACCCGACCATGTACCGCGGCCGCTTCTGGACGATGCGCCAGTACGCGGGGTACGCCACGGCCGAGGAGTCCAACCGGCGGTACAAGTACCTGTTGGCCCAAGGGCAAATGGGGCTCTCGGTGGCCTTCGACCTGCCCACCCAGCTCGGCCTGGACGCCGACGACCCCTTGGCCGAGGGCGAAGTGGGCAAGGTGGGCGTCTCCATCTCGTCGCTCCGGGACATGGAAGTGCTCTTCGATGGCATCCCCCTGGAGCGGGTGAGCACGTCCATGACCATCAACGCGCCGGCGGCCATCCTCTGGGCCATGTACATCGCTGTGGCCAAAAAGCAGGGGGCGGACATCCGCAAGCTGCGGGGCACGATCCAGAACGACATCCTGAAGGAGTACCTGGCACGGGGCACCTACATCTTCCCCCCTCATCCCTCCATGCGCCTGGTGACGGACACGTTCGCCTTCGCCAAGGACCAGACGCCCAAGTGGAACCCCATCTCCATTTCCGGCTACCACATCCGCGAGGCCGGCTCGACTGCCGTACAGGAGGTGGCCTTCACCTTTGCCAACGCCATCGCCTACGTGCAGGCAGCCCTGCGGGCCGGCCTGCACATCGACGACTTCGCCCCCCGGCTCACCTTCTTCTTCAACGCCCACAACAACCTCTTCGAGGAAGTGGCCAAGTTCCGGGCCGCCCGCCGCCTCTGGGCGCGCCTGATGCGCGAGCGCTTCGGCGCCCGGAACCCCCGCTCCTGGATGCTGCGCTTCCACACGCAGACGGCCGGCTCCACCCTGACAGCCCAACAGCCTGAGAACAACGTGGTGCGCGTGACTCTTCAGGCCCTGGCCGCCGTCCTGGGGGGCACCCAGAGCCTCCACACCAACGCCATGGACGAGGCCCTGGCCCTGCCCACGGAGAAATCGGCCCGGATCGCCCTGCGCACCCAGCAGATCATCGCCCACGAAAGCGGCGTGGCCGACACTGTGGACCCCTTGGCCGGCAGCTTCTACGTGGAGCACCTGACGGACGAGATCGAACGCCGTGCTCAGGCGTACATCGAGCGCATCGATGCCCTGGGAGGTGCCTTGGCCGCCATCGAGGGAGGGTACATGCAGGCCGAGATTCAACAGGCGGCCTACGAGGCGCAGATGGCCGTGGAGCGGGGTGAGCAGATCATCGTGGGCGTAAACGCCTTCACAGCCGACGAGGCGCCGGACGTGGAGTTGCTGGAGGTGGACGAACGTGTGCGCGAGGTCCAGATCCGCCGCCTCCGCGAGGTGAGGGCCACCCGAGACAGCCGTGCCGTGCAGAAGGCCCTGGCTGCCATCCGCGAGGCCGCCCGGCGGGAGGAGGTCAACCTGATGCCCCTCTTCATCGAGGCCGTGGAGGCATACGCCACGGTGGGAGAAATTTGCCACGTCCTCCGCGAAGTGTGGGGCGAGTACCGTCCCGAGGTCATCGTCTAGGAAAAAGGCGCTTCCGGTTATGGATGCACGAGAGACGCGCCATTCCCTCACCATTATCGCCAACAGCCCCGAGGACACCCGGCTCGTCGGCGTCCTGGTGGGCCAACTGGCCCGGCCGGGCCACACCGTGCTCCTCAGCGGCCCGCTGGGCGCCGGCAAGACGCTCTTCGTGCAGGGCGTGGCCGACGGGCTCGGCGTCCGGGAAGCCGTGCGCAGTCCCACGTTCGCCCTGGTGAACGAGTATCACAGCGGCAGGCTTCCCCTGTATCACGTGGACCTCTACCGCCTGGCCAATTCAGACGAGGTGGCCACAGTGGGGGTAGAGGAATACTTGGAGCGCCACGACGGGGTCATAGCGGTGGAGTGGCCCGAACGGGCACCGGGGCTGTGGCCGGAGGAGGCGCTCCACGTGCGCCTGGAGCCGTTGAGCGACGCCGAAAGTCGCCTGATCACGCTCCAAGCGGCGGGCGCCGCCCACAGGGCGCTGCTCGAGGAGCTTCGCGATCGGCTTGCGGCCCACACGGTGGTGTCGGCCGACGCCTCCGGACAAGGGGGGAAAGGTGCTGCTGGCCATTGACACGGCAACCCAATACGCCGGCGTGGCCCTGCACGACGGGGACCACGTCGTGGTGGAGATGATGTGGCGGGCCGGCCGGCATCACACCCGCCAGGTGCCTTCGGCCGTCGAGGAAGCGCTGCGCCGCGCCGACATTGCTCCCGCCGACCTGACGGCCGTCGGCGTGGCCGTGGGGCCGGGGTCGTTCACCGGCCTGCGCATCGGGCTGAGCCTCGCCAAGGGGTTCGCCGTGGCGCTGGGCATTCCTCTCGTGGGCGTGCCCACGTTGGACATTACGGCAGCCCCACACGCCGGCCAAGAGCCCATTTGCGCCCTCATTCAAGCCGGACGGGGCCGGGTGGCGTTCGCCTTCTACGCCCCCGTCGAGGGAGCAGTCGCGTGGCGGCGCTTGGGGGAATACCGGTTGGGCACACTGGAGGAGGTGGCAGAGGCTGCCCGAGGGCCCACGCGCTTCGTGGGCGAACTCTCCTCCCAGGAACGCGCCCGTCTGCACGAGCGCCTTGGGGAGCGTGCCCGCTTCGCTTCCCCGGCTCAGAACGTCCGACGGCCGGCCGTCTTGGCCGAGCTGGCGTGGCAACGCCTGCGAAACGGCGAGTCCGACGACCCGGCTACGCTCGCCCCAATCTACCTCCACGTGCCGGGAACGTGAGGAGGGGTGGAGATGTCCGCGCATCACCCGGGCGTCACGCCGGCCACACGCCCTCGCTTGATCGTGGATACCATGCGCCTGGCCGACATACCGGAGGTCATGGCCATCGAGCGGGCCTCGTTCCCCGTGCCCTGGTCGGAGCAGGGCTACCAGCACGAGCTGCTCCACAACGAGCTCGCCCACTACTTGGTGCTCCGGCTGACCTCCGAGCGTCCCGCCGGCACGCGGCGCTGGCTTCCCCGCCTGGTTGTGGGTTCTCCTCCTACTGAGATCATCGGCTATGCCGGGTACTGGCTCATCGTGGACGAAGCCCACATCACGACAATCGCCGTGGCGCCGTCGTGGCGCCGGCGGGGATTGGGCGAATGGCTGCTCGTTCACCTCCTGGCCCACGCGGCGGCCCACGGTGCCCGCACGGCCACGCTGGAAGTGCGAGTGAGCAACCGGGGGGCTCAGAAGCTCTACGAGAAATACCGCTTTCAGGTGGTGGGCGAGCGCAAACGGTACTACTCCGACGGCGAGGACGCCATTCTCATGACCTTGTGGGACGTGCGGAGCCCCACGTACCAGCACTTTCTGGCCCAGCGACGTCGTGCGCTGCTCGAACGGTTGGAAGGGCTCTTTGCCCTACAGCAGCCCGACGAGAAAGGCGAGAAGGACCGCCGCTAAGCTTCCCGTCACCGAGGTCACGGCGTTGACAACATCGTTATCGAGCCACGACCAGCCTCGGAGGCGGTGGGTGGCCGTACCACAGATGTGCGGGTCTTGTTCGGTTTCCTCGCGACACAGGGGACACCACCGCACGGCCTGTACGGTGGCGCCCAACAGGCTGTCCACGACTGTGCCCACGAGACCACTGGCCACGGTCACCCCTGCCAGCCGCCCGGGCCCCAGCCCGGCCGGCACATCTCCCGCCAGGATCAGCAGGCCGGCCACGAACCCCATGAGGGAAGCGCCGGTGGCCGCGCCCAAGAGGCCGAGGAGCGTCACCCCGCCGTTGGTGCCCGGCGGCACGGGCCGGCCTGTGGTGATCCGGCGCGGGGGTGTGGTGCTCAGCAGGCCGAATTCCGTGGACCACGTGTCGGCCATCACGGCGGCCAAGGCGCCCACCGCGGCCAGGAAGACCCACGGGGCTGGCTGCCGCGCGTGCCAGAGGGCCAGCAGGGCCAGCCACCCCCCATTGGCGAGGACTTGACCTGCATCCCGTGGGCCGCCTTTGGCCATGCGGCCCTCTGCCACTTGCTTCTGCACAGCGCCGTACCGGGAGAGCAAAGAAGAGGTCACGAAGAAGAGGATCAGCAGCACGGCCCACTCCCACCCGCCGAAGGCGAAGACCAGCGTGCCCACGAGGGTGGCCGCCAGCCCACCGTCCCGGCGCAGCCACCCCCGCCACACGCCTAGTCCGCCCATCCCCCCTGCCAGCACGAGGCCGAGCAGCAGGCGGCCTCCAAGCGTTTCGGGGTAGAGCAGAAGCCACCCCATCACGACTGTGACTCCCTGAGCAGGAGGAACAGCTCGGCGGACGTCACGATAGCCAACAGAATGGCAGCCATTAGCGGAGAGAGCACGTTCAGGAGGGAGAGCCAAGCGTAGAGCACGAGCAACAACCCCAGCCACATGCCCTGGCGCACAAAGCGCACGGGAGAGCCGGAAGTGCGGCGCAGGCGAGCGTGCAACACCCAACTCCCCATCGCCCCGGTGGAGGTGGTCGCCAGGAAGAGCAACACGAAGGCCAAGACGACGTGGACGGTAGTCGGAGGAGTTCGGGTGATCAGGCGGTAGAGCTGCCACCAGAGGAAGATGCCGACGCCGCCCAAGGCAGTCAGGTACAGAGTTGGCCCAGAAGACCTTCGCCTGCGCGCCATGTCCCTTCCTCACCGCACCACCCGGCCCCCCGGCTCAAGGAGCCGGCGTCTGTGTGGCCACAACTCGCCGTGTCTTCACATACCACGCCGAGAGGGAACGAAAGCGTTCGGCCGGGTCGAAGAGTGGGCCCACTTGCACGTCGCGCACCTGTTGGTCCACCGCGTAGGTGTAGACCGGGTGGTAGAGGAGCAAGGAGGGCACCTCTTCGGAGAAGAGCTCTTGAAAGGCGGCGTAAATTTGGCGCCGCGTGTTGTGGTCGAGCACGCGCCGGCCTTCGACGAGCAGCTCGTCAGCTTCTGGGTGTTTCCAGCCGGCCCAATTCTGGCCCTCGTCCACGGCTTGGGTGGAATGCCAGAGGGAATACAAGTCCGGATCAGGCCCCTGAGGGGAGACGGCCAACAGCACCGCGTCGAACTGTCTGGGACGCAGGAAGTCCTGGGTGAGCCCGGAGAAGCCCACGGCTTGGGGTTCGGCTCGCACGCCGATGCGCGCCCACTGGCGGCTGATCTCGTTGATCAGTTCGATCTGGAGCGGGTCTTCCATGTTCGTCAACAGGGCGAAGCTGAGGACAAGGTCTCCCTTTTCGCGCACGCCGTCGTTGTCCCGGTCCACCCAGCCGGCCTCCTCGAGCACCTGGCGCGCGCGCTGTGGGTTGTAGGCGTAGGTGCGCACGTTGGGCGCATAGGCCCAGTGGGAGGGCAGGAAAAACGTGTCCGCCACAATGCCCTGGCCGTTGAGCACGTTGGTGATCAGGCGTTCCCGGTCGAGGCCGTAGAGCAAGGCGCGGCGCACGGCCTTTTCGGCGAAGATGGGTCGCTCCAAGTTGAGGACCACCATCGTGTACGCGGCCATCGGCGCGCTGTAGAAGTTGAGGGACTCCAACGAGGCAATTTCCAACACATCTTCGGGGTTGACGGACGCGATGCCCATGATCTCGCCCCGACGGTAGGCGCTGTAGACGGCCTCGTCAGAGGAGTAGACGAGAAATGAGACTTGGCCCAACATCGGCTTGGAGCCATAGTACTCATCGAAGGGGACAAGGGTGATCTCGCCCCCTTGGTTCTTGACCACACGCCAGGGGCCGGTGCCCACCGGACGCCGACTGAAAAGGGTGTCCGGAATCTGCTCAACGGGCACGCCCTGGAGAAGGTGGGCCGGGAGAATGCCCAAGGTGGTGAAACTGAGGAAAGGGGCAAAGGGCTGAGAAAGGGTGAAGCGCACGGTGTAGGGGTCGAGCACGTCCACTTGGACATCACGCCACAGTTCCACCAGTTCCGGCCGGCCGGTAAAAGCTTGGTCTTGGATCAGTCGGACGGTGAAGGCCACGTCCTCGGCTGTGAAGGGTTGGCCGTCATGCCAACGGACATCGTCCCGCAGGGTGAAGGTGTAGGCCAGATCATCGGGGCTGATCTCCCACGAACGGGCCAAGTCGGGCACGACGACGCCGCTTTCCGAAAGGCGGGTCAGCCCCCGGAAGACGAGGGCACCGATGTCACGGTCGGTCTGGTTCTGGTAGTAGAGGGGATTGATGACGGCCGGGGGGCCAACGATCCCTTCCACATACGTGCCCCCAGGCTCGGGCACGAAGGTGACTTCCAGAGTGCTGGAGACGGCGTACAGGGCTAGGAAAAGGGAAAGGATGCCCGCTATTGTGACGGCAACTTGCCACCGGATGTGCTGGAAGACCATAGGCTAAGAACGCGAGGAGCGCACGCCTTTTCCCGCCGAGGAGCCCGTCACTGCCGCCCGCACGCGGGGGAAGGCACGCTGTCTGCCCGAACGTCAGCCGGACGCCAGCACCACGATGAGATCAAGCAGGAAGAAGAGGACGGCCAAGACGATGGTGAGCTGGAAGATGGTCTTTTCCACGCCCCGGCGCGTTCTCGTCACGCCCGCGTCGCCGCCGAACGCGCTCCCCAAGCCGGAGTGCTTGCCCTGGAGCAGCACCACGGCGATGAGGCCGATGGAGAGCAAAATCAGCGCAGTGTACAGGGCTGCAAGCACGGCATCCTCCTCGTTGATCACATGTACGTTGGTGCTTCGAGCTTCACAGGCACATATGCCGTGAGATTATAGGCCAATTCACTCAACGTGCAAGTCAACTCTCAAAACAAACGCTGCGCGCGTCCACAAGGGCCACGCGCAGCGCGTCGGGACAGAACAAGAGTGCCGTTGAAAGGGGGGGTTACTTGCCCTTCACCTTGATCTTTTTGGCACGCACTTTCTGGGCCTTGGGAAAGCGCAGGGTGAGGATGCCATCCTCAAAGGCAGCTTCGGCCTTGTCCGCGTTGACATCGGCCGGCAATGTGATCTGGCGGTAGAAGCGCCCCACACGGTATTCGCGCAGGTGGTACGTGGCCTCCTTCTCCTCGTGCTCCTCCTGGCGTTCGGCCTTGATGGTGAGAACACCGTTCTGGAATTCGATGTCCACGTCATCGGGCTTGAAGCCGGGCAGAGGCGCCTTCACCACGACTTCTTTGTCCGTCTCGTACATGTCAACGGGCAAGCCGGCATATTCCCCGCGGGAGAACCAAGGCCGCACGAAGGATTCCTCGAAGAGACGGTCCATGGCCTCACGCAAGCTCATCACCTCGCGGAACGGATCCCAGCGGCTCAGGGTCATTGGTCCACCTCCCTGATGATTTGTCCGGTTGACTCTCTCCACTTTCTGATTAGGGCAGGGAGCTGTTAGAAAGCCACTAATGGAGCGCTAGAAGGCCGTTAGAAGCGGAACGGTGTGGAGTTCTCTTCTTCACCGAGGAGGCTGAGGAGGCGGTAGACACGGCGCTGTCGCGCCTGGTAGTACGCCTCAAGCGAGTCCATCTCGGCACGCAGGGCTTCTACTTCACGCTGCAGGGCGATCACCTGCCGTCGCAGACGCAAGGCCACCACGACGCCGGCCCGGTTGAGCCCCAGGGCAAAAAGGCGACGAGCCCGGCGCAATTCCCGAAGTTGTTCGCCGGTGATCTTGCCCTCGTAGACCGGCCCAATCACGCTCTCCTCGACGAGGGCCATCACCAGGCGCAGCGGCAGGTCACACAGGTGAGCGGCTTCTTCGAGAGAGTACCAACGCCTGCTCATGGAGATGCTCCACGGTCAGTTTCCACGATTGTGAGTCCCGGTCTTCAGTGTGAGGGTAGCGCGTTAGAGGGACGCTATACGCCCGTTAGAAGGGTGTTAGAGGAGGCGCCCTAATGACGGCGCTCCAAGAAGGCGCGCACTGCCCCCATCATGCCAAGCCACAGGCCGGCCACGGAGCTCCCATAGGCGAGAAAACTCAGGAAGAACGAGGCCGGCAGGAGTTGAATGACCATCAGAAAGGGCAGCACCGCGCCCAGGAGGGCGAGAATGAACCCTAAGGCGATAAGTTGCTTCCAGCTCAACACCTCCATGTCGCCGCGCCTCCCGGTCTCCCTTGAGGGCCCGCTCCCCTTTGGCACGAGGTTCACACAATTGTGCGCGACGTCGATGGGAACAGCTTGTGATGCCGGCCGATCCTCAACCGTTGGGCGGGTCAGGGGAGACCGCTGGGTCGTACAGCCAACACTGCACGATGTGGTTGGGCGTTACTTCCAACTCCGGCGGCACCCGTGCCTCACATGTTCCCTGGATGATCTTGGCACATCGGGGGTGGAACCGACAGCCGGACGGTGGCGTGATGAGGCTAGGGGGTTCGCCCGGAGGCACCTCGCGGAACACGTGGGCGTTCCTGGGATCGGGCTCCGGCGTGGCTGCCAGGAGGGCCCACGTATACGGGTGTTTAGGACGCTCCAAGATCTCGTCCACCGGCCCTTTCTCCACGATTTTGCCCGCGTACATCACGAAAATGCGCTCGGAGAAATAGCGCACCGTGGAGAGGTCATGGGTGATGTAAATGACGGAGAGCCGGTGGTCTTCTTGGAGTTGTCGTAACAGGGTGAGAATCTCCACGCGCACGGAGGCGTCCAGCATGGACACCGGCTCGTCGGCGACCAGCAGGCGGGGCTCCAACAGGATGGCCCGGGCAATGACGATACGCTGCTGTTGGCCCCCGCTCAACTGGTGGGGGAACTTGCCTAGGAAGTCGTCCACAGGGGTCATCTTGACTTCCTGCATGGCCTTGCGGATGCGCTCCAAGCGCTCCTTGCGGTCTTTGATGCCTGCCACGATGAGGGGCTCCTCCAGAATAGAGCGCACTGTCATGAAGGGGGGCAGAGCACCATACGGGTCTTGTTGGACGTATCCCACGCGGGTGCGATACCAGCGCAGCTCCTCCCGCGTGAAGCGCGAGATGTCACGGCCGTCGAAGATGATGCGCCCCTCACGCGGGCGGTTGAGGCCCAAAATCGTGCGCATCAAGCTGGACTTGCCACACCCGCTTTCGCCCACGATGGCAATGGCCTCCCCTTCGTAAAGATCGAAACTCACGTCGTCCACGGCGCGCACGTACCCGGCCACTCCCAAGCCAAAGCGGCGCAGCTCAAACCAGACGCGCAAATCTCGCACGGAGAGCAGAGGTTCCCCCGATGCTGTGTGGGCGTGAGTGGTCACAGGTGCCGGCTCTGTCAGGGTCATGGGGAAATTTCCTCCTGGTCGAAAATCAGATCAGTTCGCTCCCTACCTCTGGGCCAAATAGCCGAGCCAAGCGATGAGCAACGCCAGCACGGTAAACCCCAGGCTCATCACGCGGAACAACATATCCAAGCGCTTGTCCACGGCCTCGAAGCGCTTGTCCATCTCCCGCAGCACGGCCTCGAAACGTTTGTCCATGGCCTCGAAGCGCCTGTCCACGGCCTCGAAGCGCTTGTCCATCTCCCGCAGCACGGCCTCGAAACGTTTGTCCATGGCCTCAGACAGAGCCTCGAAGCGCCTGTCCATCTCCTCAGACAGAGCCTCGAAGCGCTTGTCCACGGCCTCGAAGCGCCTGTCCATGGCCTCAGACAGAGCCTCGAAGCGCTTGTCCATGGCCTCGAAGCGCCTGTCCATGGCCTCAGACAGAGCCTCGAAGCGCTTGTCCACGGCCTCGAAGCGCCTGTCCATCTCCTCGAACAGAGCCTCAAAGCGCTTGTCCATGGCCTCAGACAGGGCCTGGAAGTGTTGCTCCATAAGAGCGAGGCGCTGTTCGACGAACCCGAAGTGCTGTTCGATGAGCTCAAAGCGCTTCTGGTTCCGCCTATCGTGATGCTCCAACTGGCGGAACATGTCTTCCCGCAGGGCTTTGAGCTCTTCTTCCACGCGCAACAAACGGTCCACCAGAACCATCTGGTGGGCCTGTTGCTCGTACTTGCGGGCGAACTCGTTGAGGAACTGCTCGACGATGGCTCTGACCCGGTCCTCTTGTTCGGGTGTCAGGGTCGTTTCCTGCACCATGAGTTACATTTCCGGTGATGGTTGTCAAAACGCTCCCGCGGCCAACGGCACCACACGGTGGACATTAGCTCCGCGCCGATTTTGTCTGTGCGACGTTTCCCGAGCCGGGCACGATCATCTCGCCTTCCTGCTCGTAGAGCCAACATTTGACCGTGCTGCCATCGAGCCGAAATGTGGGCGGGTCCTGGTCGCATTTGTCGAAACGCAGTGGACACCGGGAGGCAAAACGGCAGCCAGTGGGCGGATTGAGCAGGCTCGGCGGCCGCCCGGGGATGAACTCCAGCGTCTGCTTGCCGTGCAAGCGGGGCACAGAGGCCATCAGCTTCTGGGAGTAGGGGTGCAGGGGCTGGGAGAAGAAGCTGGCGGCGCTGCTCATCTCCACAATCTGGCCGGCGTACATCACCGCCACGTACTCGGCCAAGTCGCTGGACGTGGCGATGTCGTGGGTAATGAGAATGTAGCTGGTGCCCGTTTCCTGTTTGATGCGCTTGAGGGTGTTCATGATGTTGGCCTGCGTGAGCACATCAAGGGCTGAGGTCGGCTCGTCCAGGATGATGAGGCTCGGAGAGGTGACCAAAGCCATGGCAATGGCCACGCGCTGGCGCATTCCGCCGCTGAGCTCGAAGGGGTAGCGGTTGAGGAATCCCTCGGGCACCCCCACGTAGCGGAACATGCGCCGGGCCATCTCCCATCCCTCCTCCTTGGTGACGCCCAAGTGGACGATGGCCGGCTCGGCCACTTGGTCGCCCACGCGGAGCACGGGGTTGAGAGCGTTCATGGCGGCTTGGGGCACCATGGAAATGCGCACCCAGCGGATCTGATCGCGGAAGGACTCCTCGTCGAGGGCCATCACGTCTTGGCCGTCGAGCACGATCTTCCCCGTGTACTTGTGGACGTTTCGGGGCAGGAGCCGCAAGATCGCACGGGCCAGCGAGCTCTTCCCGCACCCCGACTCGCCCAGGATGACGGTGGCCGAGTTGCGGGGCAACGAGAGGCTAACGCCGTCAACCGCCTGCACGATCCCCTTCTTGGTCACGAAATAGAGATACAGGTCTTCAACGTGCAACACATGTTCGTTCTTCATCTAAACCTCTCGCAGACGTGGATTGAAGATGCGGTCGAGCGTGAAGCCGAGCATGGCGAAACCCAGGCCGGTGACCATGAGCAGGGCCGAAGGTTCCAGAACCCAGTAGTACAGCCCCTTGTAGAGGGCCCCGTTGGCTAGGGAATCCTGGATGAGCTTGCCCCACGTGGGCAGGATAGGGTCGCCCAACCCCAACACGGCCAAGGACGCCTCCAGGAAAACGAAGGAGGGAATCAAGGTGACCAGGTTGGGGATGAGCACCGGCAGGATGCGGGGAATCAGATAGCGGAAAATGATGCGCACATCGCTGGCCCCATACGCTTGGGCGGCCTCGATGTAGGGGGACTCGCGCACTTGGAGGAAGATGGCCCGATAGGTCTTGATGCCGGCGCCGAAGATGCTCAACACAATCGTGGCGCCCAAGATCACCCAGATGCTCCTGGAATAGAAGGTGCCGATCATGATGAGAATGGGCAACAGGGGCAACATCAGGTTCACTTCAGTCACCCGCTGGATGATCTCGTCCACGATACCGCCGAACCAGACGCCGATGGCCGCGATGATCATCGTGGTGACCGTGGTGCCCACGGCGGCCAACAGCCCAAAGGCCAGGGCCACGGGCGCCCCCCACATGAGGGCGATTTTGAGGTCACGCCGCAGGTGATCGGTGCCGGCAATGCCGTAGACTTGGCCGTACACGATCAGTTCGCTTTCCACGTTGGCATCGGGCTCGAACGTGGTGGCCACCACTTCCAGGCGGTACGTGCCCTTCAGGGGCGTCGGCTCCCCTCCGTCCTCCACGGAGGCCGGGTCGAGGAAAAGGGCCACGTTGGCCGGATAGTCACCGATCTTCCGCCGAATGCGGCGCGCCAGCTTCTCATCCTGAACGAAGCGGAAAGCTCCCCCGCGCTTGACGGCCACGTCGGTCACCCGCAGCTCTCGCCCATCTGGCGTAAACCAGGTGACGGAGACAAAAGGCGCTTTCTTGTCATAGGAAGGGTAGAAGTAGAGCGCCAAGTCGTCGGGAAAAGCATCGTACTGGAAGTCGAACTCGAAGTTCATCGTGATCTGCTTGCCGTCGGAAAGGGGCTTCTCCGACCGTTGTGCTTTGCCCTCGCGGGAATCGAGAATCAAACTCTCGGGCAGCTTCTTGGTGCGGAACAGATTGGTCCACGCCGGGGGCGCTGTGCGCGGCAGGCGGTACCAGACGTTCTCACCACCTCGCCACAGGGTAATGGCCTCCTCGTATGGAATGGCAATCACCGTGTAAACCGAGAAGAGGGCCAACAGGCCGATGATGATGAGCCCAACGACAGCCGAAGGATAATAGCGCAGTTCGCGCAGCGTGTCTCGCAAAAGCTCCATCTGTACTCACCTCTCGCAAGAAACATTCACATCCACAGGAAATCAGCTTAGAACCACGCGGGGACGGGGAGAGGAAGCACTTCCAGGTGTGCGGAGTCCATCCTTCCCCCTCCAACCGGAACCGGCGCGTTGACAGCACTTCCCTGAGCCTTCGCCTCTCGGGCCAATCCGCTCTCCTTACCGGCCACCGCCACCAATGCGCACACGGGGGTCCACCAGCGCGTAGAAAATGTCCAGCAAGAAGACGGTGATGGCCAACAGGTAGGCGAAAATCACCGTTGACCCCACAATTACCGGGATGTCGAAGAGCCCAATGGCTTGGAAGAGCGTGCGCCCCAGGCCGGGCCAGTTGAAGACCGTCTCGAAGATGGGCGCTCCCGTCCAGAGGCCGATGACCATGAGGGCAAAGCTCGTGATGATTGTGGGCAAGGTGGGGCGGAGAATGTACCGCCGCTCGATCGCGCGACCGGAGAGCCCTTTGGCCCGGGCCAGTTCCACGTAGTCCTCGCTGGAGTAGATGAGGAAAAAGGTGCGCCAACTGTAGACGCTGATGAAGATCGCACTGAGGATGATGGCCATTGTGGGCAAGATCATGTGTTTGAGCACGCTCAGGGCGTAGAGCAGGCGCGATTCAGGGGGTGGCACGTCCACCAGGTCGCCGAAGGGCAGAATGCGCAGCCAAGAGGCGAAGATGAGGATCAGGAAAATGCCGTAGAACCACCCCGGCGCAGCCGACGTGGGCGAAAGCGCCACGAAAACGCGGTCCCAGAAGCTCCCATATTGGCGCGAGAGCACGAGGGCCACAAACACGCTGAGGAAGAAGAGGAGGAGGTCGGCTGTGCCGAAGAGGAGCAGTGTGGTGGGCAGCCGCTCCAAAATGATGAGCCGCACCTGTCGGGAGCCCGTGTCACTCACCATGCGCTCGGCAAAGCCCAGCTGCAACGTCAGGGCATTGCGCAGGAAGAAGAAACTGCGCACCACGAAGGGCCTGTCGAGGCCGAGACGTTTCTCCTCCAAGCGCACCCGTTCCTCGATGATCTGTCGCTTCTGTTCGATGGTGTAGCTCTTCAGGCCGGGGTCGTTCATCACCTGAATGGAGACCATCTCGCGGATTTCGTTCCGCCGAATTTGGTCCACGTAGCCCCCCATGTTGGCCACCAACACGGTGAGGTAGACGCCCACGATCACGGTGAAGAAGAGGATCACACCCCGCACCACCGTGTACTTGGCCAGGCGCAACAACGTGCTCTCACCGGCAGGCGCCGCGACTCCCTGTTCGACCGGCAACGCTTGTTCAGCCATACCTTCTTCTCCTCAATGTGTTCTCAGGTGGTTCGCCACCCCCGTGCGTCTGCCAGGCGCGTTCTTGTTGGATTCACCTGCAGGAGGTCACCAAACAGAAAAAAATGGAGACACACCCCGTTATTCTCGAACGTTCATTCTCTACCATTCGCCCCCGGAGTACCCGGCGAGCACGGACAACACTCAAAGGGTCCCAAGGATGTCACGCCTTTCACAAGCAAAGGAGACCAGCCACAGCGAGACACAGCACCCCTGAACATTCCCACCGCTGAGGGAAGCCATCCAACCGCCTTTGGGCAGACACACCCCTGAGCTTCACCCCATGACATTCTTCCCAAGGGGGGCGGGCAAACATGCCCGCCCCCCGAGACGGCGTTGTTACGGTGCCACAGCCACGAACTCGAAGCTGCCGAAGCTGGGCACACTGACCATCTTGGACGTGACGGCCACCTCGATCTTGGCGGCGCCGGCGGGGATGTTCTGGGTGTCGTCGCCGGTGAGGACCACTTCGTACAAGCCGTCCTCGACCAGTTCGGCCTCGCCGCTGACCACCAAGTTGCCGGCGTCGTCGAAGATCAAGTACTTGACCGTCTCGATCTCGTCGGCCGGGTAGGGCTCGTCGCGGAACGTGACGTAGATCTCGAAGGTGGCCTCCTCGCCGGTCGTCACCTGGCCGGGGCCGTCCACCTCGACGTCGGCGATCTTGGGCTCGCCGAAGCCGGCCCACTTGGTCGCCGGGTCGGGGTAGTTCTCGTTGCGGTCGATGACGACCACTTGGGCCGTGGTGTCCACGCGGCTCAGGTAGAAGGGACCGGTGCCGACCCAGAAGTGACCCATCTCGTCGTACCAGTTGGCCAGGTTCTCGTAGCGGGCCTGGGCCTCCTCAGCCGTGATGTACTCGCCCAGCGTGGGCTCGTAGGGGATGAACCCTTCCTCCATCGCCTGGTCCAAGTACTTCTTGAGGATCTCCAGGCTGGGCCCGGCGATGAAGTTCATCCACTCCACGCCGGCGGCCTCGGACTTGTCGGAGGTGAAGGCCAGCTCGCCGTTCGCCTCAGCCAGGTAGCCGACGGCCAGCGAGTGCCACGGGGCCTGGCCCTGGTCGTAGTAGGGCCACCAGGTGGAGACCGTGTTCTCCGCGTCCAAGCTGTAGCTGTCGGAGTAGGTCTCGATCACCAGCGGG
>JALSKA010000048.1 GCA_026989095.1 Ardenticatenaceae bacterium | reverse complement strand
ATCTTTGTCACGCGCACGGGCGTGCTGATCTTCGTGGCCTCCATCCTCCTGATGGTGGGGCTCTACCTGCTCGTGCAGTACACCAAGTTCGGGAAGGCCATGCGGGCCGTGGCCGAGGACAAGCAGACGGCCGCCCTCATGGGCATTGACGTGGACCGGGTGATCGTGCAGACGTTCATGTTGGGTTCGGTGTTGGCCGGGGCCGCAGGGGTCATGCTCGGGTTCCACAACAGCCAGGTGAACGCCTTCATGGGCTTCATTCCCGGCATCAAGGCTTTCACGGCCGCCGTCCTGGGCGGAATCGGCAACATTCCAGGCGCCATGTTCGGCGGCTTCTTCTTAGGGTTGGCCGAGGCCCTGGGGCCCACGGCCCTCGGCATTCCGTCCCAGTACAAGGACGTGATCGCCTTCAGCCTGCTCGTGCTGGTGCTCATCTTCCGGCCAACGGGCCTCTTGGGCGAGGTGCTGGCCGAGAAGCGGGCGTGAGAACAGAACCATGAAAGCGATGCAGAGCGTGCGCACAGGTCTCCGGTTCGGTCTCATCTTCGGCATGGCCCTGATCTTCACCGTGCTGGTCGGCTTCTTCAACGCCTTTGCCGAAGCTTCCTTGGCGGGCCTGTCGGTCCCCCGGTGGATTCTCGTTGTGGTGGGCCTGTGGTGTGGGTACATGGCCGGCCGGCGCGCCGGCGGCCACGGGATGGGCGAGCTCGCCCGGGCACGGCGGGGCTTGACCCCCGCGCTCACGGCCGGCGCCGTGGGCGGCCTGACGGCCGGAGTGCTTCTGGCCGCCTTCACGGCCATCATTGCCCGTTACAACCTGCGGGAGGCCTTCGAGAACATTGTCCCCGCCACAGTGGAGATCCTCACCTTGGGCGCCGGCGTGCCCGCGGGGCTGGTGTGGCACCTTGTCGGCGGCGCGCTTCTGGGGAGCGGAGGGGCGCTCCTGTGGACGGCCGGCCGGGAGGTTCGCCCGCCGGCCGGATGGCAGGCTGTGGCCAAGGCCGGCGCAGTCCTCGCGTTGGCCCTGTACGCCACCTTGGGCAGCATCTCGGCCCTGCTCGTGGCCCTGTCCACGCGGGTCGCGGTTGTCGGCACCTTGGCCCAACTGCCCGTGTTGCGCTCGGTCCACCCGGATGATCTCTACCGGGTGTTGCGCCTGACTGTGACGGCAGCGGGCGCGGGGGGCATCGTCGGCGTGGTGCTCCTGCTCGTCTCGCCCCAAGCGGCCCAACGCCTGGCCCGCCGAGTGCCGGCGGAACGCCTCACCGCGCTCTCCTTCCTGCTGATGGCGACGTTCTTTCCCCTCACCTTGGGCTCGTACTGGAACCAGGTGCTGACCACCATCGGCATCTTCGTGATGATGGGGCTGGGCCTCAACGTGGTGGTGGGCTTCGCCGGCCTGCTGGACCTGGGGTACGTGGCCTTCTTCGCCATCGGCGCGTACACGTATGCCTTCCTCAACTCGCCCAAGTACGGCCTGTCGGTCAACTTTTGGCTCGCCCTGCCCATCGCCATGGCCACGGCCGCCCTGGCCGGCATCCTCCTCGGCGTGCCCGTGCTGCGCATGAGGGGCGACTACCTGGCCATTGTCACCCTGGGGTTCGGGGAGATCATCCGGCTGATCCTCAACAACCAGGTGGAGCTCACGGGCGGTCCCCAGGGAATTCTGGAGATCCGCCCGCCCCAAGTCTTCTCCCTGTTGATCAACTCGCCGGTGGAGTTCTACTACATGATCTTGGTCGGCGCCGTCCTGGTGGCCTTCGTGACCGCCCGCCTGAACGACTCGCGCATCGGCCGGGCGTGGATCGCCATGCGCGAGGACGAGGACGTGGCCCGCGCCATGGGGATCAACACCGTCAACTACAAGCTGTTGGCCTTCGCCGTGGGCGCCTCTTTCGCCGGCATTGCCGGCATGATCTTCGCCGCCCGCCAGCGCAGCATCTTCCCGGCCGACTTCGGGCTCCTTGTCTCCATTGAGGCCCTCTCGCTCATCATCATTGGGGGCATGGGCTCCATTCCCGGCGTCATCGCCGGCGCCGTGGTGCTCAAGGGGCTGCCGGAGCTGCTGCGCGCCCTCCAGGAATACCGCCTGCTCCTGTACGGCGCCCTGCTGGTCATCATGATGCTCATCCGGCCGGAGGGGCTCTGGCCCTCCCGACGGCGGGCCCGGGAGATCCACGAGGTGATGGACGAGTCCCAGGTGTCGGTCTCCTCTCTCCCCTCGGCGTCACCGGCGGCCAACACACCCAGAGAACCGGGAGCAACGCCATGAGCGACGTGATCCTCGAAGCCCGTGGGGTCACCAAGCGGTTCGGCGGCCTGGTGGCCGTGAACCAGGTGGACCTCACCATCGAGCGGCAGGCCATTGTGGGCCTCATCGGCCCCAACGGGGCCGGTAAGACCACCTTCTTCAACTGCCTCACCGGCCTCTACACCCCGGACGAGGGCACCATTGTCTTCGACGGGCGTCACTCGCTGGCCGGCCTGGCTCCCGACCAGATTACGGCCCTGGGCATCAGCCGCACCTTCCAGAACATCCGCCTCTTCAACAGCATGACGGCCCTGGAAAACGTGTTGGTGGGCATGCACTGCCGCACGAAGGTCAACCTCCTGGACGCCATCTTCCACACGCGGCGGTACCACGAGGAGGAGCGCTCTTCCCGCCAGCGGGCGATGGAGCTGCTGGAGTACGTGGGCATTGCCCGGTACGCCGACGAAATCGCCAGCAACCTCCCCTACGGCGACCAGCGCCGCCTGGAGATCGCCCGCGCGCTGGCCACCGAGCCCAAGCTGTTGCTCCTGGACGAGCCCACGGCCGGCATGAACCCCCGCGAGACCGACCAGACGACCGAGCTGATCCGCAAGCTCTGCGACGACTTGGGGCTCAGCATCCTCCTCATCGAGCACGACATGCGGGTGGTCATGGGCATCTCCGACCGGGTGAGCGTCCTGGACCACGGGGAGAAGATCGCCGAGGGCACGCCCGAGCAGGTGCAGAATGACCCCCGGGTGATCGAAGCCTACTTGGGCGCCGAGGACATCGAGACACTCCTCCTGGAGGAGGGAGCCTGAATGCCCGTCCTGGAGTTGAAAAACGTCCACACCTACTACGGCCACATCCACGCCCTCAAGGGGGTCTCCATGCACGTGGAGGAGGGTGAGATCGTCACCCTCATCGGCTCCAACGGGGCCGGCAAGACCACGACCCTGCGCACCATTAGCGGCCTGCTCAAGCCCCGCGTCGGCGAAGTCTGGTTCGAGGGGCGGCGCATTGACCACCTGCCCCCCCACCACATCACCGCCATGGGCATCGCCCACTGCCCGGAGGGGCGCCAGATCTTCGCCCGGCTCACCGTCCAGGAGAACTTGGAAATGGGCGCCTTCCTGCGCGCCGACCGGAACGGCGTCCAGGAGGACTTGGAGCGGGTGTTGACCCTCTTCCCCCGCCTGCGAGAGCGGCTCAAGCAGCCGGGCGGCACCCTCTCCGGCGGGGAACAGCAGATGCTCGCCATCGGCCGCGCCCTGATGAGCCGGCCGCGCATCCTGCTCCTGGACGAGCCCAGCATGGGCCTCGCCCCCATTCTCGTCCAGCAGATCTTCCGCATCATCCGGGAAATCAACCGCCAAGGCACCACGATTCTCCTCGTGGAGCAGAACGCGCGGCTGGCCTTGGCGGTGGCCGGCCGCGGGTACGTGCTGGAGACGGGCCGCATCCGCCTGGAGGGGCCGGCCAAGGCGCTCATGGAAAGCCACGAGGTGCGCGCTGCCTATCTTGGGGGCTAACGGTGGCACATCGGGGAACTATCGCACCAGTGACACTGTGGTACAAGGGGGTACCATGCAACCTGCTCGCTTCCCGTTTGTCGTAGGGGTGCTCGGGATTTTGTTTTCCTTGTTGGTGGTCGGCTGTGCCGTCAACGCGAACGCCAGCGAGACGCCCTCCCCAGCAGCGCCCCTTGCCTCGCCCGCCCCTCCCACGCCTTCGCCCTCGCCCATGGGGGATTGGGGCTCCGTCGTGCTGGAACCGGGCGAGCCGATCAAGATCGGCTTCGCCGCCACGTTGAGCGGCGATTTGGCCAACATCGGCATCAACATGCAGCACGGCGTGGAGTTGGCCCTGGAAGACAAGCCCACGATCTTCGACCACCCGGTGGAATTGGTCATCGAGGACTCCAAGTGCAGCGAAGAGGGGGGCCGGGCCGTGGCCCGCAAGTTCGCCAATGATCCCGAGCTCGTGGGCGTCATCGGCCACATGTGTTCCGCGGCCTCCATTCCGGCGAGCGACATCTACGAGAACGCCCGGATCGTGATGATCAGCCCCTCCTCCACGGCGGTGAGCTTCACGGCCCGCAGCCTGAAGGTGGTGAACCGCGTGGCCTGGAACGATGCCATCCAGGGGGTCGTCGCCGCCAAGTACACGTTCGACGAGCTGGGCGTGCGCCGGGTGGCGGTGATCCACAACGGCACGGCCTACGGCCAGGGGCTCGTGGGCGTCTTCCGCAGCGCCTTCCGGCGCTTGGGCACCAGGACCGTCGCCTACGAGCGCATCGAGGAGGGGGGCGATGACTTCCGCGCCGTGTTGCAGCGTGTGGCCGACCAGGAGCCGGAGCTCATCTACTTCGGCGGCTACCACGCTGAGGCTGTGACGCTGCTCCGCCAGATGCAGGAGCTGGGCATGGGGGACGTGATCTTCTTCGGCGCCGACACTATCATGAGCAACTTCTTCATCGAACAGGCCGGCCCTTTGGCCGAAGGCGTCTACGCCACGTTCGCCGACTTGCCCGAAGGCTCCCCTGAGCTGGAGAACTTGCGCCAACGGTACAGGGAGAAGTACGGCATGGAAGCCTCGGAGATGGGGCCCTTCTACGCCCACGCCTACGACGCCTTCATGGTGCTGATGATGGCCATCGAGAAAGCCGCCACGGAAGACCAAGACGGCCGCCTCATCATCCCCAGGCGTGCCCTGGCCGAGGCCGTGCGCGCCACACGGGGGTACCAGGGGCTCAGCGGCCCCATCTCCTGCGACGGACGGGGGGACTGTGGCTCGGCCTCGGTGGTCGTCCACCAAGTTCAGAACGGCCAGTGGGTGCGCCTCTGGCCCAAGGAGGAGGACGAATAAGCCTGCGCCGCCCCCCTCCCCGCCCACACCCCCTTCCCGGCCGGCCCGCGCTCTTCGGCCCTGCCCCACGTGTGCCCCCGGAGCCCACACGGTTCTTGCAGAAGAACAGATGTTCTGATACCATCACCCGTGACAGGCCGCGCGCAGCCCGCCATTGGGTTCCGATCCCCTCGCCCACCCCGTCGTGGCCGAATGGCCCTGGCCAGCGTGCGCGCGA
>JALSKA010000047.1 GCA_026989095.1 Ardenticatenaceae bacterium | reverse complement strand
TCTTCTGCGCCCGATGACGCCACGCCCTCCACAGGTGGCGGGGCGAGCAGGCGGGTGACGCCCCACAGGGCGCCCGTTCCCACGCCGGCCACTAGGGCCGCCACCAGCACCAAGGCGAGCACCGCGCGGCCAAGTGCCCGCGGCCCGCGGGGGGAGGTGGGGCGGGCTGCAGGGGGAGATCGCCCGGGCACCTCCTCCTTGCCGGCCAGGCGCCGGCGCAGGGCCAGGTGACGGTCTTGCAACTCGCTGCGCCGGCGGCGCAGCTCGGCCATGTGGGCCTCGAGTTCGGCAATGGCCCGCTTGTCGGGCCGCTTCTCCTGGCGGAGGGCGGCCCACCGGGCGGCGGCATCGCGCAATTCCTGCTGAACGCGCTGGATTTCGCCGGCTACGCTGGCCAACTCTTGTTCCAACTCGCTCATGGGTCCTCGTCACTCCTCCTGATCTGGCCGGCTGTGGGCTGGTCTCCCCACCCGTCGGGCGCCGGCTCCTCCTTGTTCGAAGAAATCCTGGAGCATGAGGGCCGCGGCCACGGCGTCCAAACGATGGCGGCGTGCCTTCCGGCGGGTGCCGGCCGCGATCATGTGGTTGAGGGCCTCCTGGCTCGTGTAGCGCTCATCCCAGAGGTAGACGGGGAGTTCAGTAGTGGCCGCGAGGGCCTCGGCAAAGGCGCGGCTCTTGCGTGCCTGTTCTCCCTCGGAGCCGTCGGCGTTGAGGGGCCACCCCACCACGATCTGGCAGGCTCCCTCGCGCCGGGCGATGGCCAACACGCGCTCGACGAGCGAGGTGATTTCGCCGTGGGGGAGGACGGCGAGCGCGCGGGGCACGTAGCCCAGGCTGAAGGCCACGCCCACCCGGCGCTCGCCGTAGTCGATGCCCAACGTGGGACGCTTCATCTCCTCCGTCCGGCTCACATCTCACCCCCCTGAAGGCGGCAGGGCAGCCACGCGGACGGTGATGCGCAGCGGCAGGTACGGCATTCGAGACCACCAGGCCGGGGAGATGTCGATCCCGGGGTCGGCGGCAAGGGGCAGGCGCTGGACGAGCACGGCATAGGCCTCGTCCACGGGCTGGCCCCGCACCAGGTCGCGCACGGCGTTGCCGTCGATGCGCGCGGCCGTGACGCCGCTCACACTGGCCATCACACGCATCTCCCCGTCGGCCACGGGCTCTCCGTTCACCAGTTGGACGCGAAAGCCCTCTTCCAGGAGGATGCGGTCCGGGGGCACTTGGGCCTCGATGGCTCGCTTGCCCACGCGCAGCACGTCGCGCCGGGCCACGATCAGGCCGGAGACGCGCAGCCGGTACTGGAGCGTGAGCACGTCGGCCTGCTCGTCCACCAGGCGGTCGAACGTTTCGGCAACCGGCTCCAAGGTCACGCTGCCCGGCACCAACACGAAGCCTTCGGGGACGGCCTGTTCCAGGGCGGTCCGCCCTTCTTGGGCCAGACGCTGGGAGAGTTGGGCGCGCAACTGGTCCTTGTCGGCCGCGGTGACCACTTGGACCTGGCGCACGCTGCCGCCTTGGGTGGGCTCCGGGTTGAAGACGCGCACGGCCGTGGCCGCCGGCCCCTCCACCTGGTTGATGAGCATGGGGCCCACGTTGCCCGTCGGGCCGGGGTTCAGCGCCTCGACCGGCACGGAGATTTGGCCGTTGGCGGGCACCACGGCGTCCTCGGTCGTGCGGAAGCGAATGGGGACGGCGGCGCTGGTGCGCACGATAGTGCCGGCCGGGATGGGCACGTCCTGGGGCAGGAGGTTGACGAAGGTGACCGAGCCGGTGGCCGGCTTGTCGGGCACGTCCTTGCGCCCGCTGGTGGCCGTCTGGGCCGTGCCCTCGACGGTGATCACGTGGCGCTGGGCCGGAATGCGCCCTTGCCGCAGGAAGACGCCTTCGGCCCTCACGTCGGCGGTGAACTCGAAGGGCACGCTCAGCTCGGACTGGGCGGGAATCAGAGTGACCGTGGCCGCCGGGACCACGAGCACGGCGCCGGCCACGAGGACGATGAGCACGCCGAGCGCCAGGCCCAGGAGCACGAAGCGGTCCACCCAGTTGGCCGGCGCGCCGAGCTGTTCCCGGCGGGCCAACACGGCCTCGCGCCCCCGCTGCCATGCGAGGGGGGCGTGGCCACGGCCGTTGGCCGACAGTTTGACCCCCTCCAACACGTCGGCCGAGGGCCGGCGCCAGCGGGCGGCCTTCTGGGCGGCCCGCACCGAGCGGAAGGTGGCCAGGTGAATGTCACGGGCCAGCTCCCGCACGTCGGGGTCCCGCGTCACAAGGGCGATGTCCACGCCCCGGTCGTGGGCTTGGCGGGCGATGAGCTTGAGCCGCACCAGCGAGCGAAAGGCGGGGTGGCCGCGCGGCACGACGAGCACCAGGCGCTCGGCCTGGGCGCGGGCCACGATTCCCCGCACGGTGTGAATGTCCTCGTCGCCTTCCAGGTGGACGACTTGCTCGGTTCGAGCCATCTGATCCATCGGCTATTGGCGTCCTATCCTGCTATTGCCTGCCACCCTTTCCAGGCCACGGCTTCCACATCGTCCGGCCGGTAGGCAGTCCAAGCAGCCAGTGCGGCGATGGCCACCTGCTCCGGGGCCTGGAGGAGGCCGCGGGGGTCCCGCGCACCGTGGAGTCTGTTGGGCAACAGGCGGTCCACGGCCGGCCGTGTTGGGAAGGGCAGGGGCGATGTCCAATTGCGCCGGCGCAGCACGGAGAGGATTTCGGGCAAGCGCCCCCCTCCTCCGAAGATGTAGATGCGCGGGGGCAGGGGCACCGAGGCGGCCAAGCGGATAAGCGCCTGTTCCACCTCGTCGGCCCAGTCCTCAACGGCTGCTTCCAACACGTCGGCCAAGCGTGCGCGGGCATCCGGCGCCCCGTGTCCGAGTGCGTACTGGCGCTTGGCCACTTCAGCGGCGCGCTCGGAGATGCGCAGGGCGGCGCGGACGCGGGCTGTGAAGTAGTGTCCCCCTTTCAACACGCCGGCCGACCGGCTCAGGCGATGGCGCTCAACCAGGCCGATGGAAGTGTGGACCTGTCCCACGTCCACCAAGACGGCCTCGGACACGGGAAGCACCCGCGCCACGGCTTGGAGGGCCGGCACGACTTCCACGAGCTCCAGCTCCAAGTCGGCCACCACCTGGTGGACGACGTCAAGGCCGGTCTCCGGCCACGTGAACCCACAGGCTGCTACGCTGAGGGTCGCGCCTGCCGGGCCGGGAAAGGAGACGAGCTGGCGGGCGCCGACGGCGGCTCCCACGAACTCCACGGTGACCAGACGCCGGCGGACGTGGTCTTCGGCCTCCAGCTCCTGCACTCGGTCCACCACCCGCCGGCAAATGCGCTTCCACGCCCGCTCGAACTCCTGCGTGGACAGGGGAGTCCGGGGCCGTTCGCGCTTCACGTCGAGCACGACGGGCACGGTCTCCAAGAGGGGGCCACTCACACAGACGAGGGCAGCATCGGCAATGGCCGGCAGGGCGTTGTAGCGCGTGGTTTCCTGTTCGGCGGCGGTGAGGGCTGTTTCGGCCAGGCGCAGGATAACGTCGCGGCGCACGGCGTGGCCCGGCTCCACGAAACCGGTCTTGCCCGCGGCTGTGCCGTAGCCCAACACTTCTGCCCCGTCGGGGGTAACTTCGACCAACAAGGCACGCGCGCCACTCGCGCCAAAGTCGAGCAGCGCGCGCCGCTGAGATTGATTCTCGTCAGACGGCCGAGCGCGACGACGTGATTTTTGTTCCGTGGCCATCAGGTTCCTGTCAGGAGTTGTCAACAGCAGTTGGACCGTTCCGCGCGCATTTGGGGAAGCTCCCTGTGCCACGTGGTCCGCCCATCACGCGGGAGGCTTCCCCCTTCACCGGGCCAGCATCTGGCGTACCAAGTTGGGCACTTGGTCGAGCGCCGAGGGCAATTTGTCCGCATCACGTCCGCCGGCTTGGGCGAGGGTGGTCCGGCCGCCGCCGCCGCCGCCCATGAGCCGGGCCACCTCCTTGGCCAATTGGTCAGCGCGGAGGCCCTGTTCGGCCAAATCGGGCGTCACGGCGACCACGAGCAGCGGCTTTCCGTTGCTGACTGTGCCCAAGACGGCCACGCCGGAGGCCAGGCGGTCACGCACCAGATCGGCCAGCTCACGCAAGTGTTCGGCGCCCAAGGCGTCCACCCGGGCGACGACGACCGGCACGCCGTCCACTTGTGCCCGGTGGTGCTCCACCAGCTCCCGGACTTGGAGGTTCGCCAGCTTGCGCCGCAGGTCGGCGATGGTTTTTTCCTGCTGGCGCAGCTCCAGTTCCAGTGTGCGCACGTGAGCGGGCAGGCGTTCGGGCTGCACGCCGAGCGCCTCGGCCATGTCGTGCCAGTGGTCGAGGTGTTCTCGGATGTACTCGGCGGCCTTGCGGCCGGTGTAGGCCACGATGCGACGCACACCGCTGGCAATACTCCCCTCGCTGACAATGACGAAGGGGCCAATTTGGCCGGTGTGGATCACGTGGGTGCCCCCACACAACTCGGCGGAGTAGACGTGCCCGCGGCCGTTGTTCGCGCCGTCAGCCCCCCCGATGCGCAGCACGCGCACGGTCTCGCCGTACTTCTCGCCGAAGAGGGCCGTGACGCCCTGGGCCATGGCCTCTCGGCGGGGCATGTACTCCCACGTTACCGCCTCGTCGGCCATGATGTGCTCGATGACTTCCCGTTCTATGCGCCTGAGCTCCTCACGGGTGACGGCCTGCAGGTGAACGAAGTCGAAGCGCAGGTAGTCAGGCGCCACCAAGGAGCCCCGCTGTTCGGCATGTTCGCCCAGCACGTTGCGCAGCGCCCGGTGGAGGAGGTGGGTGGCCGTGTGGTTGCGCATGATGTCCCAGCGGCGCTCCACGTCAACGGAGGCCCTGGCGTTCTCCATCTCCCGCACCGTGCCCTCGACCACCGTCCCAAAGTGAACCCACAAGTTCTCGCGGACGCGCTGCACGTCGGTAATCAGCACGCGGCCGTAGTCCGTTTCGACAACGCCCGTGTCCGCCACTTGGCCGCCCCCCTCGGCGTAGAAGGGCGTCACGCTGAGCACGAGCTCCACGTTGTCCCCTGTGCTGGCGGCCTCGACGCGCTCCCCATCGCGGAAAATGACGAGTATCTGTGTGGGCACTTGGGTGAGGCGACTGTAATCATAGCCCACGAAGGAGGAGGTCGCGTCCACGTCGCGGTACCGGTAGACCCACTCCTCGACATCGAAGGCGCCGGCGGCCCGTGCCCTGGCCCGCTGCTCGGCCATGGCGCGGTCGAAGCCCTCGCGGTCCACGGAGAAGCCGCGCTCCTCGGCGATGAGGCGGGTCAGGTCGTAGGGGAATCCGTAGGTGTCG
>JALSKA010000046.1 GCA_026989095.1 Ardenticatenaceae bacterium | reverse complement strand
CGGGCACCTTCAAGGACCGGGAGATCGCCGAGTACAATCCCCATCAGCTCATCGAGGGCATCATTATTGCGGCCTATGCCATCCAGGCCAACACAGCCTACATCTACCACCGGGGCGAGTTCACCTTCGCGGCACAACAGCTCCGCCGAGCCATTGCCGACGCGCGCGCCCACGGCTGGCTGGGCGAGGACATTCAGGGCACGGGCTTCACGCTCAACATCTACCTCCACCCCGAGGCCGGCGCGTACATCTGCGGCGAGGAAACCGCCCAACTCAGCAGCATCGAGGGGCACTTAGGACAGCCCCGCCTGAAGCCGCCCTTCCCCGCCACCCACGGCCTGTGGCAGAAGCCCACGGTGATCAACAACGTGGAGACGCTCACCAACTTGCCCATGATCCTGCGCCACGGGCCCGACTGGTACCGCCAATGGGGCACGGAGCGGACGCCGGGCACCCGCGTCTACTGCGTCAGCGGCCACGTGGTGCGCCCTGGCAACTACGAGCTGCCCGCCTCGGTGACGGCCCGGGAGCTCATCTTCGAGCACGCCGGCGGCATCTGGAAGGGGCGGCGCCTCAAGGCCTTCATTCCCGGCGGCATGTCCGCTCCCTTGCTGACGCCCGAACACTTGGACGTGCCCTTGACCTACGATGACCTGGCCGCGGCCGGGTCCATGGGCGGCTCCGGCGGGGTCATCGTCCTCGACGACCAGACGGACATCGCGTGGGTGATCGCCAAACAGGTGGCCTTCTACAAACACGAATCCTGCGGCAAGTGCAGCCCCTGCCGCGAGGGCACCTATTGGCAGAAAATGTTGGCCGACCGCATTCTCTCGGGCCACGCCTCGCGGCGGGACGTGGAATTGCTCAAGGCCGTCAGCGATCAGATGACTAACAAGTGCTTCTGCCCGCTGGGCGAGGCGTCCCGCATGGTCGTTCAGGGGGCCTACAAGCACTTCGCCGACGAGCTCTACCGGTGGGTGGAGGAACGCCGGACGTTCGAGCCAGCGGCCATGTAGCGCCGCCCAAGCGGGAGATGTCGTCCCCAAGAAAGGGAGCGTGAGCGAGCGATGAGCGCGGACAAGGTGACGATCTACGTGAACGGACAACCTGTCGAGGCGCCGGCCGGCACAGTCATCGTGGAGGCCGCCAAGGCGGCTGGCGTCGAGATTCCCGTCTTCTGCTACCACCCCAAACTAACCCCTGTGGGCATGTGCCGCATGTGCTTGGTGAAGGTGGGGCAGCCGGCGCGGGGCAAGGACGGCGCGCCCGAGTTGGACGAGGAGGGCAAGCCGGTGATCCGCTGGTTCCCCAGGCTGATGACGGCCTGCACCACGCCCGTCTCCGAGGGCATGCACGTGATCACCGACGCGCCCGAGGTCGCCGACGCTTGGCGGGGCACCCTGGAGTTCATCCTCACCAGCCACCCCCTGGACTGCCCCGTCTGTGACAAGGGGGGAGAATGTCCCCTCCAAGACCTCACTTTCAAGTACGGGCCCGACCTGAGCCGCTTCTACGTGCCCTACAAGATGCACTTCCAGAAGCCCGTTCCGCTCGGTGAGCTCATCTGGCTGGACCGAGAGCGGTGCATCTACTGCTCTCGCTGTATTCGCTTCTGCGAGGAGATCGCCAACGATCCGGTGTTGGAGTTCGCCGACCGCGGCCGTGCTCAGGAAATCGTCACCTTCAGCGATCCCCCCTTCGACTCCTATTTCAGCGGCAACACTACCGACATCTGTCCCGTCGGCGCGCTGACCACCGAGGACTTCCGCTTCAAGGCCCGGGTCTGGGAATTGCGCAACGTGCCCAGCATCTGCCCGCACTGCCCCGTCGGGTGCAACATCGTCATCGGCGAGCGGGCCGGCGAGATCAAGCGCATCATGCCGCGCGCCAACGAGTGGGTCAACGAGATCTGGATCTGTGACAAGGGGCGCTTTGGCCACCACTTCGTGGGCGCCGAGGACCGGCTGACGGTTCCCCTCATCCGCGATGAGGACGGCTCCTTCCGCGAGGCCACGTGGCCCGAGGCCCTGGAGCACGTGGTCAACCGTCTGGCCGCAGTGATCTCCACTCACGGGGCGAGGGCTGTGGGCGGCATTGCCGGGGCACGCGCGGCCAACGAGGACCTGTATCTCTTCGTCAAGTTCTTCCGCGACGTGCTCGGCTCGCCCAACGTGGACCACCGGGTGGCTTGGCCCGCCGGCACGGGCATCGAACAGGCCGTGGCTCACGTGGGCTTGGCGTCGGGTTCCAACCTGGCGGGCTTGGGCAAGGGAAGCTTGATCCTGTTGGTCGGCTCCGACGTGGAAGAGGAGCAGCCGGTCACCTATTTGCGCGTGCGCCGGGCCCGGCGCAATGGGGCCACGGTCGTGGTGGCCCAAGCCCGCCCGGTGAAGGAGGACGCCGAGGCCGCCCACATTCTGAGATACCGTGTGGGTGGCGAGGCCCACTTGATGGCGGCGCTCCTCAAGGTGGTGCTGGAGGAGCACGAAGGGGCGCTGGACAAGCGCTTCGACAAGCTGAAGGGCGCCCAACAGGTGCGGGAAGCTGTGGCGGAACTGGCCCTCGATGAGCTGGCCGGCGCGTCGGGCGTGGGGGTCGAGGAGATTCGCGCTCTGGCCGGGCTGGTGGCCGGCGCGCGCGACGTGATCATCATGGTGGGGCGCGAGGCCCTCGTGGGCGCCGAGGAAAACGCGCCGGCCCTGGTGGACGCGGCCGCCGCGCTCTTGGCCGCCACCGGCAAGGCCGGACAGGCAAACAGCGGCCTGGTTGCCCTCTGGCCCCACAACAACAGCCAAGGAGCCTGTGACATGGGCGTCTTGCCCGACATGCTGCCCGGCTACCGCTCTGCCGACGAAGTTGGGGCCACGGTTGACGAAATGCTGAGCGGCGCTGCCGGGCTCAAGGCCCTCTACATCATGGCGGCCGACCCGGCCAGGGACCGGCCTTCCAGCCGGCCTGTCCTGGAGCAGGTGGACTTCCTCGTGGTCCAGGATCTCTTCATGACCGAGACGGCCCGCTTGGCCGACGTGATCTTCCCGGCCGCAGCTTTTGCCGAGCGCGCCGGCTCCTACACCTCCTTGGAGCGGAGGGTCCAACGCGCCGAACAGGCCCTGAGGCCGCCCGGCGAAGCCATGCCCGACTGGTGGATCGTGGCCCAACTGGCCGAACGGTTCGACGCCGCGTGGCCCCCTTATGCTACGGCTGTGGACGTTATGGCCGAGATTGCCAAACAGGTGAAACTCTACAAGGGCATGACCTACGAGAAGCTGGAGGGAGAGCCTGTCCCCTGGTCCACCGTGGCCGGCTACCATCACATTTACACGGGCACCTCCGTGCTCAACACGTGGTTTGGGCAACAGTGGCCGGTGCAGGCCGAGGCGCGCCGGCCCAAGTACACCCTGCGCTGGTCGGGCCTTCGGCCGCCCCGCCGGGAGCAGGGCGTGCGCCTGGTGCCCCGGCGTCGCCTCTACGATCACGGCACCATGATCGCGCGCAGCCACCTGCTCGACCGGCGGCGGGCCCGGCCCGAGGTGCTCGTCTCGTCCCAAGAGGCCGAGCGCTTGGGCTTGGGGGAGCAGGGGGGCACCCTGCGAGTGCAGGCCAACGGCACGGCCCTGGTGGCGAGCGCGCGGCTTGAGCCCCGCCTGCCGGCTGGCCTGGCCGTGGTTGCCTTCGACGTGGACGGCACGGCGTGGAACGCGCTGACTGAGGGTGGCCTGCGGGCCCCCTTCGGCACGCTGGAGAAGGTAGAGGAGGCCGAGGAGTGAGCATGGGCACCGCCGATTTCGTCGAGATCGTGGTGAAGAGCCTGGTGATCATCTGGGCGCTGCTCACCGGCTTCGCCTACATGACCTGGTTCGAGCGGCGCGTGATCGCCCGCCTGCAGTCCCGCGTGGGGCCCAACCGGGTGGGCCCCTCGGGCCTGCTGCAGCCGCTGGCTGACGGGGTGAAGCTGATGTTCAAGGAGGACATTGTGCCGGCCGAGGCCGACAGGGCGCTCTACCTGCTGGCCCCCCTTGTGGCCGTGGTGCCGGCCATCATGGCCTTCGCCATTGTGCCCGTGGGCCCGTCGGTGACCCTCTTCGGGCGAACGATCCCCCTCCACCTGGCCGACATGAACATCGCCCTGCTCTACTTCCTGGGCCTTGGCTCGCTGGGCGTCTACGGCGTGGTGTTGGCTGGGTGGGCCTCCAACAACAAATATGCCCTGCTGGGCGGCCTGCGGGCCTCGGCCCAGATGATCTCGTATGAACTGGCGATGGGGTTGGCCGTCCTCTCCGTGGTGATGCTGGCCGGCTCGCTGAGCTTGGTGGACATTGTGAACGCCCAAGCCGGCGGCCGGTGGTTCATCCTGCTCCAGCCGGTCGCCTTTCTCATCTTCCTCGTCACCATGATCGCTGAGACCAAGCGAGCCCCCTTCGACCTGCCCGAGGCCGAGCAGGAGCTGGTGGCCGGCTTTCACACCGAGTACAGCGGCATGAAATTCGCCCTCTTCTTCATGGGGGAGTACATCGCCATGATTGCCATCAGCGGCGTGGCCGTTTCCCTCTTCCTCGGCGGGTGGCGGGGGCCCTTTGCGGAGCAGGTGCCCATTTTGGGCGTGCTCTACTTCTTCGTCAAGCTGGTGGCTTTCCTCTTCTTCTTCGTCTGGCTGCGGGCCACCCTGCCCCGCCTGCGCTACGACCGCCTGATGCACCTGGGGTGGAAGGTCCTGCTGCCCCTTTCGCTGGCCAACGTGGTGGTGACGGCCTTGGCTGTGGTGGCGCGGGACACGGGGTTCTTCGGGCTGTGGTGAGGGAACACGCATAAACGAGAACACACACGGGAAGTCGAGGTGAATCATGTTCACGCAAATTCTGAAGGGCCTGCTCACCACCCTGGAGTGGGGGTTCAGGAAGCCGGTTACCATCGAATATCCCGACATCAAGCGGCCCGTCTTCGAGCGTTTCCGGGGGCGCCATGAGCTCAAGCGACATCCCAACGGCCTGGAGCGGTGCATTGGGTGCTCCCTCTGCGCGGCGGCCTGTCCCGCTGACGCCATCTACGTGGAGCCGGGCGAGAACACCGACGAGGAGCGCTACTCCCCGGGCGAGCGCTACGCGAAGCGGTACGAGATCAACATGCTCCGCTGCATCTTCTGTGGCTTCTGCGAAGAAGCCTGCCCTGTGGACGCCATCGTGCTGGAGCACAACTACGAAATCTCCAGCTACTCCCGCGAGGCCATGATCTACACCAAGGAAATGCTCCTGGTCCCGCCGCCGCCGGGCGTGCCGGGCACCCCACAGCGCACCGCGGCCCCGCCGCCCCAGGACATGGAGGCGCCGGTGAGCAACCCGCAGCGCGTCGAGCGCACGCCCCCGGGCGGCTACATCA
>JALSKA010000045.1 GCA_026989095.1 Ardenticatenaceae bacterium | reverse complement strand
GTGCCCACGGCCACGCCTTCGCCGAGCCCCACGCCGTCGAGCACGCCCGTGCCCACGGCCACGCCGTCGCCGTCGCCGAGCCCCACGCCGTCGAGCACGCCCGTGCCCACGGCCACGCCGTCGCCGAGCCCCACGCCGTCGAGCACGCCCGTGCCCACGGCCACGCCGTCGCCGAGCCCCACGCCGTCGAGCACACCCGTGCCCACGGCCACGCCGCCGCCCATGGCCACGCCGACACCACTGCCTCCACCGCCGCCGCCCACGGCCACGGCCTCCGCAACCCCGTCGCCGACGGCCGCGCCTTCGCCTTCGGCCACGGCTACGCCAACGCCACGGCCGGTGCGCCCATTCCCAACGGCCACAGCTTCCCCATCTCCCACCCCCTCTCCCACTCCGTCGCCCACGCCTTCCCCAACAGCCTCGCCCACGGCCACGCTCGGGCCGCCGCCAACACCCTTTCCGCCGGGGCGCGTTCGCCTGCCGGCCGTGGAATCATCGGGCCGCTCCACAGTGGGCGGATTCCTCATTGTCCTAGGAGCCCTGATTGCAACAGGTGCCTCACTGGCAGTGTTACACCGCCGGGCTGCATGAATGTCTCCAGTCTTCCGACGGGGTATCTGTCCTCGTTCTCGGGTTGGCACGGGTGCTCATTTGAGATACAATGATGACGCCATCCCCCGTCATTTCCCCTTTCCGTTCCCCCCGGAGCGTGCCCCGGAGGGACACACAACAGGAGAGAAGCGCGATGAGATGTCGCACACGTCTGGTGGCCTTTTGGGTCCTGGCGTTGGTGATGGCCCTCTTCGCGGGGATGGGGAACGCAGGAGCCCAGTCGGCCAAGCGCGCGCTCTGGGATCGCCTTGACGTGGAGATCGCCATCCAGCCGAACGGCGACTTCACTGTGCGCGAGATCAGCCAAGTGCGCTTCGAGGGCGGCACTTTCACCTACGGCTACCGGCAAATCCCCTCCCGCCGCTTCGTCTACCTGACCGATGTGGCTGTCGCCGTTGACGGAACTCCCCTTCGACGCACGGGCGCTCCCGGCGGGCCGGGCACCTTCTACCGCGACGACGAGGATGACACTGTCAACATCCGTTACTTCTTCCCCTCCCCGCTTGAGGGCAAGCACACGGTGGTGCTCAGGTACCGCGTCCAAGGGGGACTACGCTATTATCCGGGGGGCGATCAGCTCTGGTGGAAGGCCGTCTACCCCGATCGCAAGGAGGCTGTGGCGGCCAGCCGGGTGACGGTAACGCTCCCCACGGCCGTGAACCCCCAATCGCTGGTGGCCGCGGCCTATGGCCACCCGGCCACGTGGAGCGTGGTGGACGGCGGCCGGCGCGTGGTCTTCGAGGCCACCGACATCCCGCCGGGCCAAGAGCTCGAGGTGCGCGTGCAGTTCCCCGAGGGGCTGGTGCAGGGCGGGCCGGCGGCCTGGCAACGGCAGGAGGACTTCTGGGCCCAATGGGGGCCTGTGCTTGGCGCCCTGTTTCTGGCGCTCATCGGCGTGGGGTTTGTCCTGCCTGTGGTGCTGTGGTACCAGTGGGGGCGAGATGCCCCCGTCACCCTCGCAGCCGAGTACCTGAGCGAGCCGCCCGACGATCTGCCCCCGGCCCTCGTGGACGTGCTGGTGGACGAGAAGGTCAGCGGCCGTGAGATCCTGGCCACGCTTATCGACCTGGCACGGCGGGGCGGCGTGGTCATCGAACAGCGCCGCCACGCCCGCCGGCTCTTCAAGTGGAACGTTGCCGCCCCCACGGAGATCGTCTTTCACCTGATTGACCCGTCGAAATGCCGACATCCCGTAGAAGAGGAGACAGTGCGGACGCTCTTCCAGGACCGCCCCACGGTGAGCACCGTTGAGTTCTGGCGGGACAGGGCCTGGCACAGGCGAATTCGAGAGCTCGTGAAGCGCTATTACGACTTGGCCGTGGAGGCCGATCTTTTCACCGACAACCCCGCGAAAGTACGCCGACGGTGGCGGGCTCTCGGCTTCGTGATAAGTGCCCTCGGATTTCTGGCCGGCTTCATCCCGATTGTGGCCAGCCAGGGCGAGGTCACCCAGAGTGCTCCCTTCTTCATGCTCGTGCCCTTTGCCGGCATCCTCGTGGGCTTCGTGTGGATGGCCTTCGCCCCCCACATGCCCCGGAAGACCAAGTGGGGAAGCGAAGCGGCCGCCCGATGGCGGGCTTTCAAGCGCTACCTCGAAAACGTGCGCACATATGGAGACTTAGACGAGGTGCGCGCCCGGTGGGAGGACTATTTGCCTTACGCCGTGGCCTTGGGCGTGGACAAGCACTTCTTGCGCGCCTTGCCGGAGACGTCAGTCTCCTCTCCCCGCTGGTACCACCCGGCCGGTGCCTCCGGCCCTTCCCTGGCCCCTCGCACCGGCAGCACGTTGTCGGCCGGCTTCACGGACAGTCTCCAGGCCGGCAGCACACGCACGGCCGTCGGCGTCCAAGCCCTCAGCGTAAGCTTGGCCTCGGCCATCCAGACTGCTGCCACGACTTTCAACGCGGCCGGCGGAAGAAGTGGTGGCTTTTCCGGCGGCGGCAGCAGCGGCGGTGGAGGCGGCGGCGGAGGCGGAGGCGGCTTCGGGTGAGCTTTGTACACACTTCGTACACTCCCTTCACACTCCTCTAACATTCCTCCTGTACCATAGAGAAGGAAATTCGGGGAAACCACACGAGAGACGGAGGACACAGGAGGGACGACCATGTGGAACCGAGTGCGAAGAGGAGTGACCATGCTCGTTGTCGTGGCCGTCGTGAGCATGGTTATTGGAGCTGCCGTGCCATTCGGAACCCCGACGGCGTCAGCAGCCACTGCCCAAGGTCCCAAGGGCGGCGGGCGCGTCTGCAAGCCGGCCATCGACCGCACAGCCCTGCTCGCCCAAGAGCTGGGCATCTCCGTGGCAGAGCTGCGGGCCGCCCAAGAGCGCGCGGAGATCGCCGCCGTGCAAAAGGCCGTGGAGCTTGGCCGGCTGGACCCCGAACGGGCCGAGTTCAGGATTGCTGCCATCAGGCTGCGTTACTTCCTCGACCCCCAAGCGGCCGCTGCCCAAGCGCTGGGCATGACGCCCGAAGAGCTCCAAGCCGCCTGTGACGGAGGACAGCGACTGCGCGATCTCCTCGACGCCCGGGACATGAGCCCCCGTGAGTTCGCCCAAGCGCTGCGGGACGCGCTCGACGCCCAGGTGCAGGAGGCCGTAGAAGCGGGCATCGTCACCCAGGAGCAAGCCGACCGGTTGAAGAAGCGGGCGGAGCACAGGTTTTCCCCCCGCAACAGGTTCCAGGGACGGCAAGGTCCTCCTCCACGGCGCGGGGGCAGGGGACAGCCGTAGCGTTTCGACAGCGCCGGAGGCTCAAGGGGACGGGGTCACTCGCCCGTCCCCGTTCCCTTTCAGGGAGATGCGGTCGGAGCATCGTCGCCGAAGAAGAGGTCCCACCACTGTTGCCAATAGGGCTTCTGGGGAAGCTCGGCCGGGCGCAAGATGGGGCTGCTGTCCTCCTGCTCTGCCAGCAATTCCGGCGGAGCGACGACCAACAGGCGGCGTTCGTTGGGGGCGTAGAGGCCCAATTCGTGGGCCAGCTTGGCCTGGTATTCGGGGCTGGCGACATAGGCCTTCCGGGCCATGAGGCGCTCGTATTCGGCTTCCTCGGCCTCGATAAGGGCTTGGAGCACTTGTGCCCTGTGGCGCAGCCGGTAATTGTCAATGGCCGTGCGGGCAAAGTGGATCAGGGAGAGAATGAGGGCCGTGACGAGGATCAAGGTCACAAAGTGGGACAACGAGTTGTGAACACGCTGGTCTGGGGCCATTCCCCATCTCCCGTACCCGGATTAATGCGGGCCCGAGGCACGTGTGCAGGCCGTGTAACGAAGCTGCGGTCATGGTAACCGGTTACGAACAGGTTGTCAAGTGGGCGGTCAACTTACCTTCTTCCCACAAGTTGACATGCCGGTTATCCGCGGTACAATGAAGGAACGCTGTGGATACCTCACACGGGCGCTGCTGACGGCGCCGAACGCAGGACCGATCTCGCAGGAACCGAGCTGCCGCAGGCCATTGCGGGGGAACCATGACCGCAGACACCGCACACAACATCAACCCGTCAGAGCTGGCCCAATTGAGTCGGGAGTTCGGGGAACCTCACCGTCACCACGCTTGGCTCTCCGTCAGGACAACGTTCTTCAAACGGTGGAAGGAGAAATTCGCCACCAGGCGAGGCGAGGTGATGTTCCTGCTTCCCCGCCCCGGAGGGCTTCTCGTCCACCGCAAGCGCCACTATCCACCGGGCGTCTGGCGCCTGTTGACAGGTGGCATCGAGGTGGGCGAAACTGTGTTGGAAGCGCTCCGGCGGGAAGTGCAGGAGGAAGTGGGCTACTCGCCGGCCCCGCGCCGCTTCGTGGCCCTCATCACGTATGAGTTCACTTCCGGCTCTTCCTCCATCACCTTCACCACCTACGCTTTCCTGATGGCCCCGGACGACCGGCCTCTGCGCGCCAGCGTGGACGGCGAAGTGGATGCGACCCGCGCCGTTCCCCTCTCCGAACTTCCTCACGTGGCCCGGGTGTTGCGCACGCTGCCGGGCGATTGGGGCGATTGGGGGCGGTTCAGAGCTGTGGCCCACGATGTTGTGGCACGCTTGCTCCGTCCCCACGAGCTGGCGTAGCGTCCACCCTGTGGAGAAGGTACACCTGCTCCGAGGGCACCGGCAACACGCAGGGCCGGCCCGGAGGCCGGCCCTGTGGCACATGTCCACTTGTGGCCGCATCTCACCTGCCGGCGTCACTCATCCCCGGCGGTCGATGGGCACGTAGTGCTGGTCTACGGGGCCGACGTACTCGGCACGGGGGCGAATGAGGCGGTTGTCCGCGTACTGTTCCATCAAGTGCGTGCACCAGCCGACCACGCGGCTCACCGCGAAGGTGGGGGTCATGAGGTCCACAGGGATGCCCACGCTGTAGAGCAAGGGAGCCGTGTAGAAGTCCACGTTGGTGTAGAGGCCCTTGGCCGCCAGGCGGGAGACGGCCGCCTGTTCGAGGGCGTAGGCGATCTCGTACCACTTCCGGTTGCCCGTCTCCTCGGCAATGTTGTGGGCCATCTCCCGGAGGATTTTGGCGCGGGGGTCCCACGTCTTGTAGACGCGGTGGCCAATGCCCATGATGCGCTCCTTGCGCGCCAGGGCCTCCTCCACGAAAGCCTCGGCCCGCTCCGGCGCGCCGATCTTCTCCAGAGTGGCCATCACGCGGGGCGGGGCGCCGCCGTGGAGTGGCCCCTTGAGCGAGGCAATGGCCGCCGAGATGGCGCCGTACATGTCGGCCTGGGTGCCGGCCACCACGCGGGCGGTGAAGGTGGAGGCGTTCATTCCGTGGTCG
>JALSKA010000044.1 GCA_026989095.1 Ardenticatenaceae bacterium | reverse complement strand
TTCATCGCTCACTACAATCAGGCGGCGAAACCCATTCAGTGGTCCTACACCGTCGAGAAACTGGAACAGAAACTGGGAACGAATTAACGGAGGGCTGTACTAAATTTCATTCCAGAACCCCACCATGCCCAAACACCACTTCTCATCCCACACGAAGTGGGCATATCACCTCATCACATTCGGCCTTGTGTGTCTCAGCGTGGCCACGCTCCGTGTTCCCCTCCTCATGGCCAGCCCGGCCGGTGTGACGGTGACCATCACCGCCGAGGTGAGCGGCAACAATCATGCTGGCCGGCAAGCGGCCGCCGCGCTGAACGACCAGTGGATCACCGACACGCGCAACGCGGGGTTGAGCTGCTTTTATCAGCTCACCTCGATCTTCGCGGGCGGGTATTTCACCTACACCGCGGGCACACAGGCCGAGATCACCGGCACCATCGGCCCATTTTCCGTCTCGATCTCCAACCGCGACATGACGAACATCGCCGACGTCAACGACGTGGGCCAACTCGGAGGCAATGTGGAGGTGAAGTCCTCGCTGGGCAGAAGCCTCCAGGACAGCGCGCCCATGCCCGATCCCGATCCTGCGGCCCCCGGCGGGACTCACGGCTGGTACCAGGTGAGCGATGGCTCGGCGTGGGAGTACTGGAACGAGAACAGCGGCGATTCAGCCACCCGAAACGCCGTGCTCTTCACCTTTTCGCCCCCGGTGCCCGCCTTTGGGGCTTTCTTCGGCGATCTGGAAACGCGCACCGATGGGGGCGGCACGCCGGCCGAGTTGCGTTACAAGGTGGCCGGCGGCAGTGTGGTCACCCAGACGATTCCCACCTCCACCCCCGACCAGTCGAGTTGTGGCAGCGGCGTGGCTGGGTGTGGCAATCAGACGACCCGCTGGATCGGGCTGCGCGGCGTGGGGGGAACGGGGATCGAATGGGTCCTGGTGATCGTGGGGGACAACAACCAGGTCAACGGCGGGCAGACTGAGCACATCAGTTGGGTCGGGGCCACGGTGGCCGCCTCACCTTCGGGCGGGGGAAGCTGCGAGCCCGGCGATCCGGCCCCCACCGCGGTCAGGCTGGTCTCCTTCAGCGCCACCGCAGCGCCGTCCTCTTGGCCCCTTCCACCCCTCGTGCTCTCCGTGGCACTCGGCACCGTGACGGCGCTCGCCGTCACCAGAATGCGGTGATGCCGGCACGCCCCCTTATCCTCGACGGCCCTCTCGCCCGACACGGCGCACGAAGCGCTCGATCCGGTCCAGAGCCTCTTCCAGTTCGGTCAGGGAGGTGGCGTAGGAGCAGCGCACGAACCCCGCGCCGCTCGGGCCGAAGACGGAGCCGGGAATGACGGCCACGCGCTCTTCCATGAGCAGGCGTTCGGCGAACTCCTCGTCCGTGAGCCCCGTGGACTCGATGTTGGGAAAGGCGTAGAAGGCCCCTTGGGGCTCGAAGGTGGGCAGGCCAATGTCGTTGAGCCCGCGCACGATGACGTGGCGGCGGCGGTCGTAGGCCAGCCGCATGTGTTCCACCACCTGATCGGCCACCTTCAGGGCCTCGAGGGCGGCGTATTGGGCCGTCGTGGGCGCGCTCATGATGATGTACTGGTGAACCTTGCGCAGGCCGGCGATGAGAGGAGCCGGCCCACAGACGTACCCCAGCCGCCATCCCGTCATGGCGAAGTCCTTGGAGAAGCCCCCCAACAGCAGGGTCCGCTCGCGGGCGCCGGGCAGGGAGGGCACGCAAATGTGTTCCACCCCGTAGACGAGCCGGTCGTAGATCTCGTCCGACCAGATGAGCACGTCGTGGGCCCCGGCCAAGGCCACGAGCTCTTGCAGGCGCTCCCGTCCCATGACGGCTCCGGTGGGGTTGTTGGGATAGCCGACGAGGATGGCCTTAGTGCGGGCGGTCATGGCGTCTGCCACGGCGTCGGCGTTGACTTGGAATCCCTCCTGAACTCGCGTGGGCACGTAGACGGGCTTGGCTCCCGCCAAGGCCACGGTGGCGCCGTAGCTCACGAAGCAGGGCTCCGGGATGATGACCTCGTCTCCGGGGTCCAAGAGGGCCGTGGCGGCCAGGTGCAGCGCCTCGCTGACGCCCACGGTGATGAGCACCTCGCGTTCGGGATCGTAGTGGACATCATATCGCTCCGCTAAGTAGGCGCTCACGGCCTCCCGCAGCTCGAAGAGGCCACTGTTGGACGTGTACCCCGTGTGCCCGTCCCGCAGCGAGCGCACGCCGGCCTCCACGATCTCCTGGGGGGTTACGAAGTCGGGCTCCCCAATGCCCAGGGAGATGACGTCGGGCATGGTGGCGATGATGTCGAAGAAGCGCCTGATGCCGCTCGGCGGAATGGTCTTCAGCCGTGTGGCCAGGAAACGGGCGTACTCCACGGGGCACTCCTCTTGGCCTTACAGGGTGAAGTCCACGACGGACGAATCGCCCACGTTGAGGCGCCGAAAGCGGCCTCGCACCTTGGCGTTCTTGCCGACGAGTGAGCGCATCAACATGGTGTCCTCGATGGTCGCGTCCTCGTCCAAGATGGAATCCCGCACGATCGAGTTGCGCACCACGCACCCCTCGGCCATGCTCACGTAGGGGCCGACGATGGAGTTCTCCAGCACCACGCCGGGAGCAATGTGGACCGGCGGGATGATGAGGGCGTTGGTCGTGGAGAGGGCCTCGTCGGCCGTCTTGCCCTGCTCCAACAGGTATCGGTTGGCGTTCAGGAGGGCTTCCGGGGTGCCGCAGTCCTCCCACACACTCACGGGACGTGTCTCCAAGCGCGCGCCACGCCCCACCATGATCTGAAGCGCGTCGGCCAGGAAGTACTCGCCCTTGGTCTTGATGTCCCGGGCGATGAGCTCATCGATGGCCTCGAAGAGCCCTTGGTAATCGCGGATGTAATAGACGCCGATGATGGCCAAGTTGGAGATGGGCTCCTCGGGCTTCTCCACGAACTGCTCGATGAACCCGTCTGGGTCCAAGGTGACGATGCCGAAGCGCCGGGGGTCCTCCACTTCCTTCACGTACACGATGCCGTCCGAGGTGATGTGGGGCAACTCGTGCAAGTCGGCGTCGAAGATGGTGTCGGCGAAGATGATGAGCATGGGATCGCGGACGAACTCGCGGGCCAGGGCAATGGCGTGAGCTTGGCCCTTGAGCTCCTTCTGTTCCACGTAGTGGGTCCGAAAGGTGTAGTGCGCCTCCACGTACTCGCGAATGTGGTCCCCCAAATACCCCACGATGAAGGTGATCTCCTTCAGGCCGGCCTCCTCCAGCATGTCGAGAATGTAGCCCAGGATGGTGTTGCCGGCCACTTTCATGAGCGGCTTGGGCTTGGTGTAGGTGTGGGGTCGCAGGCGGGTGCCAAATCCGGCAACAGGGATCACCACGTGCATAGTTGCCACTCCTTATGACGCTTCACTCTTGCGGGGGCCAACGGTCGGCCCGCGCCTTCAATTTCGCGGGAGCAGACGAGTCACATTTCCCGGAAGCCGCCGGCTGTCTAGGAGAGATCGGGCTTCCGGGCGTGCCATGGCGTGGCCTGTTCGTAGGCGTGAGCCACGCGCAGGAGTGTGGCCTCGTCCCACGGCCGGCCGATGAGCTGGAGGCCCACGGGCAGGCCGTCGGCGAAGCCACAGGGCACGCTGATGCCCGGCAGGCCGGCCAAGTTGACGGAGATGGTGAAGATGTCGGCCAGGTACATCTGGAGCGGATCGTCCACGCGCTCGCCCAGCCGAAAGGCCGGCACGGGCGAGGTGGGCCCCACGACCACGTCCACCGCCTCGAAGGCGCGGTCGAAGTCGGCCTTGATGAGCGTGCGCACTTTCTGGGCCTTCTTGTAGTACTGGTCGTAGTAGCCGGCCGAGAGGGCATAGGTGCCCAACATGATGCGCCGCTTCACCTCGGCGCCAAAGCCGGCCCCTCGCGTGCGGGCGAACAGCTCCCAGATGTCACCGGCGCCGGAGGCGCGGAACCCGTAGGCCACCCCGTCGTAGCGGGCCAAGTTGGAGGATGCCTCGGCCGGGGCGATGAGGTAGTAGACGGGCAGAGCGTACTCGCTGTGGGGCAGCGTCACGTCGCGCACCTCGGCGCCCAGGGCGGTGAGGGTCTCGAGAGCCCCTTGAACGGCCGCGGCCACGCCCGGGTCGAGCCCGGGGTGTTCCAGCCACTCGCGGATGACGCCCAGCCGCACGCCCCGCACGTCCCCTGTGAGGGCGGCCGTGTACGTGGGCACTTCCACGTCGGCCGATGTGGCGTCGCGGGGGTCACGGCCGGCGAGGAGCTCCAGCAACAGGGCCGCGTCGGCCACGTCCTTGGTCAGCGTGCCGATTTGGTCGAGGGAGGAGGCATAGGCGATCAGGCCGTAGCGGCTGATGCGGCCGTAGGTGGGCTTGAGCCCCACGACGCCGCAGAGGGATGCCGGCTGGCGCACACTTCCTCCCGTGTCAGTGCCCAAGGCGGCCAGACACTCGTCGGCCGCCACGGCCGCGGCGCTGCCGCCGCTGGAACCGCCGGGCACTCGCTCCACGTCCCACGGGTTGCGCGTGGCGAAGAAGGCCGAGTTCTCCGTGGACGAGCCCATGGCGAACTCGTCCGTGTTGGTCTTCCCGAGGAGCACGGCGCCGGCCTCTCGCAGGCGCACCACCGCCGTGGCGTCGTAGGGGGGCACGTAGTGCTCCAACATGCGGGAGCCACACGTCGTGCGCACGTCCCGGGTGGAGATGACATCCTTGACGGCCACCGGCAGGCCCAGCAGTGGCGCCGAGCTCCCCCGCGCGCGGGCCTCGTCGGCCGCGCGGGCCTGTTCCAGGGCCTCGTCTGGCGTGACGGTCAGGAAGGCGCGCACGCGCCCCTCCACCTGCTCGATGCGGGCCAAGCAGGCCTCGGTTAGCTCCACGGCGGAGCACTCGCCCCGCTCCAGGAGCACCTTGGCCTCGTGAAGGGTCAGCCGGCAGAGATCGTCCATGAGCTTCCACCCTTGTGGTTCTGAGTTTCACCTTTCTGTCCCGACCCCCGACGGCGAGAACAGGGTGGCCGGCAGGAAAGGCACGTCAGTGTGTGCATGGCGTCGCGAACGGCGTGCCGTCGTGGTAGACGTTCGCGGCCGCGTAGACGGGCCAGAAGGAAACATTGAAGGCAAAGGTCACGCCCTGCGGCCACGCCGGCTCGACGAACTCGCCCCGGGCCGCCCGCAGGGCGCGGCACGCCTCGAGGGCGTGCGTCCACCCGACGTGGAAGGCCACGCCACCGCCCACGTAGAGGGCCACGGCCACGAGGAGGATGCCCATGCAGCCCCAGCGCAGGGGTAGCCTGTCACGCATGGTCTTCCAGCACGGTGGGCACCACGAAGTAGCCCTCGCGTGCCTCGGGGGCGTTGGCCAACACCTCCTCCTGGGCGAGCGAGGGGGTGACCTGATCTTCACGC
>JALSKA010000043.1 GCA_026989095.1 Ardenticatenaceae bacterium | reverse complement strand
TGGTTTTTTTAGGAAAGGAGGAGAAAACGTGAACACCCCTGAGCGACCTGATGACCGCCATCCCCCCGAGCCTGAGTTCGAGCCCCGTGGCACCCTGGCCCTCGGCGTGATCTACGTGGCCCTCCTCGTCGCCCTGTGGAGTTACGCCTTCATACTGCTGCTCCAGCGGAGGTGAGACGATGCCCATTGATCGCTTCGAGAAGGTCTTCATCTGGATTTCGTTGCTCCTGCTGGAAGTCTTTTTCATTGCTGTGCTCGTGGCCGCTTTCTTCGGCGGCATCCAACTGCCGGCGCCCGGGGGCCTTGTCGATCCAGAGCAGTTGGCCAACACCCCTCCTTTCGACCAGCCCGGCGTGCGCCAGGTGGGAGAGAAGGAGTACGAAGTGGTCATGATCGCCCAGACGTGGCAGTTCATCCCCGGCGAGATTCGCGTGCCGGCCGGCTCCACCGTCACCTTCCGCATCACCTCGCGCGACGTGCTGCACGGTTTCCTCATTCCCAACACGAACGCCAACGTGATGCTCGTTCCCGGCCAAGTTTCCGAAGTGACTACCCGTTTCAAGGAACCGGGCGAGTACCGCATCATCTGCCACGAGTACTGCGGCATTGGCCACCAAACCATGTTCGCGCGCATCTTCGTCGAGCCGGCTACCTCTGAATCCCAGGCCCGCGCACAGGAGGAGTGAGATGCAAGCACAGCAGTTCCGCCCCCACGACCGTTTCGTCCTCTGGCAGCTCTACATCGCCTTGGCCGCTATCTTTCTGGGCGTGATTATGGGGTTCTTCCAGGCCCTGGAGCGCATGAACATCGACCTCTTCAAGCTCTTTGGGTTCGCCAGCTACTACCAGGGGCTCACCCTGCACGGCGTCTTGAACGTTCTGGTCTTCACCACGGCCTTCATCGGCGCGTTCCTCACCTACGTGACCATGCGCTCCTTGGGGCGCCCTATGGCCAGCTACCGGCTCACGGCGCTCCAGTTTGTGCTCATGGTGGTGGGCGTCCTGCTCGCCGGGTGGAAGATGCTGGACAACTCGTCCTCGGTGCTCTTCACCTTCTACCCGCCCCTGCAAGCCCACCCCCTGTTCTACGTGGGCCTCGTCTTCGTGGTGCTCAGCTCGTGGGTCACGTTCCTGAATATCGCCCTGACAGTGCGGGCCTGGCAGCGCGACCACCCGGGCGAGGCGGTGCCGCTCCAGGCCTTTCTCTCGTTGGTGGTCTACCTCATGTGGTTCATCGCCTCCATCGGCGTGGCCGCTGAGGTGCTGGTCTTGCTCATCCCCTGGTCGTTGGGCCTGGTGGAGCGCACTGACCCGCAGTTGGCCCGCACGCTCTTCTGGTTCACCGGCCACGCCATTGTCTACTTCTGGCTCCTGCCGGCCTACATCTCGTGGTACACCATGCTGCCCAAACAGGTGGGGAGCAAGCTCCTGAGCGACCCCCTCACACGCCTCGTTTTCCTCATGTTCCTCCTCTTCTCCGTGCCCGTGGGCTTCCACCACCAATTTGTGGACCCCGGAGTGCCGGTCATGTGGAAGACCATCCACGCCGCCCTCACCTACGCCGTCTTCTTCCCCAGCATGATCACCTTCTTCTCGGTGATCGCCAGCTTGGAGATGGCCGGCCGGGCGCGCGGCGGAAAGGGGCTCTTCGGGTGGATTACCAAACTGCCCTGGAATGACCCCAGCGTGACCGCACAACTTCTGGCCGGCATCGGCTTCATGTTCGGCGGCATCAGCGGCTTGATCAACGCCAGCTACAACCTGAACCAAGTGGTCCACAACACCTCCTTCGTGCCGGGCCACTTCCACCTCACGGTGGGCACAGGCGTTTTCCTCTCCTACCTGGGCATCCTCTACTGGCTCATCCCGGCCCTGACCGGGCGCAAGTTGTGGCAGCCCCGCCTGGGCGTCGTGAGCTCGTGGCTCTGGCTCGTGGGCGTTTCCATCTTCTCGCGGGGCCAGATCGCGGGCGGCCTGGAGGGCATGCCCCGGCGCACGTGGATGGCGGCAGCCACATACGTCTTCGAGTCGTGGCGCATTCCCAACATGATGACGGCAGTCGGCGGCACATTGATGTTCCTCGGCGCCATGAGCTTCTTCGCCGTGCTCTTGGGCACGCTCTTCCTCTCCCGCGAGCGGGTGACCGTCTCCATGCCCGTTGCTGACGTCATCACGCCGCCGGAAGCCGCTTCCCCGCTCTTCACGCGCCAGCTTGGCCTGTGGGTGACCGTCTTGATCGTGCTGATCATGATTACCTACGGCCCCTACATGATCAGCTACCTCTCCAACCCCGCCTTCGTGGCCCGGGGATTTCGGGTGTGGTAACGCTTGGCCATGTGTGCCCTCCTCTCCCGCAACGTTGGGAGACGAAATGCTCTTAGGAGAGGGGGGCTTGTGCGCTTCCAGCGCCTGCTGAAGTGTGCGGCAACGTGATCGCCGTGCCCGGTGACAGCGTTCGCCTGCCCTCCGCCCCCTTTTGGGAAATCGTGGAGGGGGAACGCCGGTTGACATCCTTGTCCTTCGGGGCTATACTTGAGCGCCACAAGGCACAGGGGCAGTGGAAGCGTTGAGGGGCCGGAGAAAGCGAAGGAGCTTCCCCGCAATGCGACTGACAGATGGCCAAGTGCAAAGAGGTTCAACACCCAGGCTCTGAATGCGCCTGGGTGTTTTTGTTCGTCCTCTGGCATCAAATTGTGAAACCGTAGGGGAGGAGCACATGATCGACTCGGGCATGATCAGCAAGATCCAGAAGGCCAAGGAGTACGCTGACGAGCCCCACCGCATCCAATTCCACAGCTTCCAAGTCCAATTCGACGGCAAGCACAATGGCCACACAGTGACCTACCGGAAGGGCACGTGGCACTGCGACTGTCGCTACTTCCAGGGGCACCAGGTGTGCAGCCACACCATGGCCATGGAGCGCATTTTGGGCGTCATGTTGCCCAAGTAGAGCGGCACGGTCACAACCACAGAGAAGACCCAAAGCCGATGGGCCCCTGGGGACCGCACAGCCCTGGGGGCCTTTCACTTGAAGATGTAATACGTGGCTCGCTTGTCGCCCACTTTGAGGAGCAACCCCCGTTCCACCAGGTCGGCCAGATCGCGCCGGAGCGTTTCGGGGCTCACATCGGGCACAAGGCGGCGATACTCGCGGTTGGTGATGCGGCCGTGTTGGGCGATGTAGTCCAACGCCTTCTCCTGGCGGGGGTTCAGGTGCAAGTGAGCCCAGCGGCTGCGCGTCTCCCGGCCGGCGCTCACCATGCGTTCGCCGTGGCCGTAGAGGGTGAGCTTGAAGCCGTTGGCCGTCTCCTCGAAGCGAGGTGGGGGCAGGCCGGCGTGTTCCATGAGGCGGACCATGCGGTCAATGCCGTAGCCCAGCCGTTCAATGAAGCCCATGTCGCTCAGCACTTGCACAATGATCTCGTTGCGGCTGAAGCGCTCGTGTAGAAGGTTGTCCAGCGTCACGTGTCCGGGAAGCCGGCCTGGGCTGAGCACCTCGATGCGGTCGGAGAACATGAGAACCTGGATTTCGACCCCTCGAATGCTGTAATCACGGTGGGCCACGGCGTTCACAATGGCCTCGCGCACGGCCTCGCGGGGATATTCCAGCGTCTCCTCCCGGATGAGCCCCCGCATGATGACTCCCCGCCGCATGTTGTCCACCAAAAACGCCTCGGCCTGCACGATCTGGCGGGGCAGGGGGCCGTCCGCCACGTGGCGGATGAAGGCCTCTCCCATCTCCGTCCCCGGGTACCGGGCGATGAGCACTTGGGCGCTGGGCAGGAACCGTTGGGGGAACCGCCCGAAGAGGAGCAGGCCGGCGTAGGTGAGCTCATTGTCGGACGTCAGGCACCCTCGCCACCGCAACACCTCCTCGGGCGAGAGGCCGATGAAGCGCTCCACCCGGGCCGCGTAGGCCCGCACGGCCTCCACGTCCACATCGTCCAGCGTGGCCCCGCGCACGGGCAAGCTCTCGAAGGCAGTCTCACCTCGTGCCAGGAGCAGCCGGCGCAACTCCTCGGCGCCGAGGGAAACGTTGCGCGCCCCTTTTCGGCCCAAGTAACGGCCCCGGAGGCGATACGTGTGACTCAACCCGGCCGGCACTTCCACGGCCACCAGCGTGTGTCCCGCCACGTTGACCTGTGCCGGCAGGGGAATCGAGCGCGTCAGAGGGGGATCAGCCTGCTGCGCGGCGTCCAACACGCGCGCGACTGCCCCCTCGGCGTCGGGGACTCCCGTGAGCCGGCCCTTCCCCTCGACGCCCAGGAGAAGCACGCCGCCCCGCGTGTTGGCCAGGGCGACGAGCGTTTCGGCGATCCGCTTCTTGGAAGCCTTGGCGGGAAGAAAAGCCAGGCGCTCCCCTTGGGGCTGACTGATGAGGCCGACAACGCGCTCAAGGTCCACAGCCGGCATCTCCCGACACGTCTTGAATTTGGGCCAGCCGCCACTCCCGGTCCCCCCGCTGGGCGAGCGTCGGCGTCCCCTCCACGGGGTGCTCGAAGTTGCGCACCAACCACCGCACCGTACACGTGGCGCCGGTTCCGCCGCCGGCCGGCACGGCCTGTACTGTGACGGTGACTTCCCGGTCCTGCCGGGCGCGTTCCTGCTGGGCGTCGGGATAGTAGGTCACACTGCGGACGAAGACCTGTTTGACTTGGGAGACCGACATGGGCAATCCGAAGCGTCCCTCTGGAAATTGGGGCTGAAGCTCGGGCATCAGGAACGCTTTGGCCTTCTCCTTGTCGGCGTTCAAGTACAGGTAGAAGGCGGCCACGGCCTTCTCGGGGTACGGCGAATCAGAGGGGTTCTCGGGCAGCCCGAAGGCGAAGTCCACACTCTGTTCCACCGGGGGGAAGAGGGCCCCCCGTTCGTCCACGTAGGTTTCCCCCCGTGGGCCGGCGGCGGGGCGGTAGAGGCGCCGGATGGCGAGCTGGCTGCGCTCGAAGGCCGTGCGGTCCCAGAGGACCACATCCTTGCCGGCGCGTTCGATGCGCAAGTTGGCGCTGAAATACCCCACCAGGTAGAAACCTTCGCGGGGCGTCGAGGGCGCCACGCACGGGTTGCGCACTTCATCGCGGAACCGGAAGATGGACAACGTCTTGCGGGGGCCATCCCCCCGGATGATCACCTCCCGGGGCGCGGAGTACGGGTCGTCGGCATTGTCCAAGAAGTCATCGAGGGCCACGTTGACACTCCCCTCGGCCAGGTAATCGTTGGCCGGCGTGGGGAGCGTGTACGTGACGAATTCGGGGAACTCGCACGTCACCACGTCGTAGAGGAGGCCTTGGGCCGGCGCGATGCCGAAGTTCCCCCCTTGGGCCGGATCAAAGCGGTAGAGCACCAGCCACTCGTTCTCGTCATCCCCGTCCACGTCCATGCGTTCTACCGCAATGACCCGCACGTCGTCTGGGTGCCGTTCTTCGATGAGGTTCTTGAGGTTGATCTCCTCCGAGGAGCCGGTCACCCCCGTGCCCCCAGGAAGGCGCAGGGTACACTGGGTGAGCACCACCACGACTGTCAGGGCCAACGCCACGACACCCAACCGGCGAATCGTGCGTTTCATGGGTCCATGTCCTCTGCTGTGAGTTCTTGTCGCTCGGCTCTCCTCCCCTGTTTTCAAGAGTTTACCATATCTTTACCACATCTGGCAAGTATTTTGATAAAAATTGGCTGGCCGCAGGGGGAGAGAAGAAAAAAGCTCGTGGAACTGGGGGAAGAGCGCGTGGTGGGGCTCATGGTGGATGTGACCGGTCAACGAGCAGCTCGAGCAGGGCTGAGCGCACGCCGCGCACAGTGCGCTCCCACGTGAAACGCCGCGCGTTCGCGAGCCCGCGCTCGGCGAGCTCACGGCGCAACCTTTGATCGCGCCACAGGGTCGCCAGCCCGGCCGCGATGGCCTCCTCGTCGTGAGGGTCCACGAGCCAAGCGGCCCCGCCGGCCACCTCGGGCAGGCTCGACGTGGTGCTGGTCAACACGGGCGTGCCGCACGCCTGGGCTTCCAACACGGGGAAGCCAAACCCCTCGAAGAGACTCGGAAAGGCGAAGAGTTCGGCGCCGCTGAGCAGGGCGGGCAGGTCGGACTCGGGCACATAGCCGGGCCGCCGCACCCGGCGTTCCAAGCCCAAAGCGCGCACAGCTTGGTCGAGCGGGGCCGTGTGCCAGCCGGGCCGGCCGGCCAGCACCAAGACGGCGTCGGGCTCCTCGGCGGCCAAGCGCGCAAAGGCCCGCACCAGCCGCACCACGTTCTTGCGCGGCTGGAGCGTGCCCACGTAGAGCACGTAGCGGGCCCCGCCGGCGTAGTGGGCCCGCACAGCCTCCAGCCGGCGAGGGTCGCGGACCGGCCGAAAGATGTGGAGGTCCACGCCGGGGTAGACAACGCGCACCCGTGCCGGGTCGGCGCCGTAAAGCTCCACCAGATCGTCGCGCGTCGCCCGGGAATCGGCCAGGATGAGGCGGGCTCCTCGCACGTGCCACTTGGTGGTGAGGCGCAGGTACCAACGTTGAAACGGGGTGTGGGCCTCGGGAAAGTGCTCGTAGCCCACGTCGTGAACGGTGACCAGACTGGCACGGGGACGGGTCAGGGGCAACACGTGCGCCGGCTCGAAGAAGAGGTCGGGGGGGCGGCGGAGGAGCTCTGGGGCCAGCGCCATGTGTGTCCAGAGGCGGGGCAGGGGGAGCACAACCCACTCGGCGCCCGGCGTGGCCGCCCGCTGTTCGGGGGCAGGAGGGCGGTCCGTGTAGAGGCGCAGGCGGAAGTCAGGTGGCACAAAGTGTTCGGCCAGCCGGCGGATGATCTCCCACGCATATCGCTCCGTGCCCGTGCGGAGGGCGCGGAGCGCACGGCTGGCGTCAATGCCGATGATCGTCATGGAACTCACGTGGCGAACGGTGTGGCACCGTGTGCTCTCACGTGCATCTGGCGGCAGAGCTCCATCGCCGTCCTCTCGCCTTTCCGATGCCGTGAGTATACTCCATTTGGGATCACGTTCAAGGTGCGGGAACCACAGGAACATTTGCTCGCGTTGGGGCTCTGTGGTATAATGCGTCCGCTTGCTGGCCAAGGCTTGACCGTGGCCCCACGTTCGCGACAACGCCTGTTTGTGGGCCTCACGCCCGCCGGGCGTTTTTCTTATGCCGGTACGCCGGAGACGGAGATGAGAGCACGAGGAGGAGCAACGTGGTTGACCTAGTGCAGCTTGTGGAGCGCGAGGAGCTTGAACGGCTGGCCGCCAAGAAGGAGGTGCCCCGCCTGCGCCCGGGCGATGTCGTGCGCGTACACGTGCGCATCGTGGAGGGGAACCGGGAGCGCGTGCAGGTCTTCGAGGGCACGATCATCGCCATCAAGGGGCGGGGGGTGGGCCGCACCATCACCGTGCGCCGCATTGCCTCTCACGGCGTGGGCGTGGAGCGCATCTTCCCCGTCTACTCGCCTCGGGTCGAGAAGATTGAGATCGTGCGCCACTCCTACGTGCGGCGTGCCAAGCTCTACTACCTGCGCAACTTGCGCGGCAAGAAGGCCCGCCTGCGCCAGCGCTTCATCACCGAGAAGAAGCCCCAACAAGCGCCCGCGCGGCCTGAGCCGCCAGTTGACGAGAGCCCGTCCGAAGGTGAAGGAGAAGAGAGCTGAACGCCTGCCGTGCCCTCTCTGGAAGTCGAGCGCACATTTTGGCAGCAAGGACACCGATACGTTGCCGGGTGTGACGAGGTAGGACGGGGGGCTTGGGCCGGCCCGGTGGTGGCCGGGGCGGCGGTCTTGCCCCCCGACGACCCGGCCATTTGTGGCCTCTTGCGGGCCGCCGGCCTGCGGGACAGCAAGCGGTTGCGGCCCGAGGAGCGGGACGCCCTCCTCCCTCTCATTCAAGAAGTTGCCCTCACGTGGGCCCTTGGTCAGGCGTCGGCCGCAGAGGTAGACCAGTTGGGCGTTGCGGCGGCCACTCGCCTGGCCGTGCGCCGTGCCTTGGCCGAACTCCCCGTCAAGCCCCACGCCCTTGTGCTCGACGCCTTCCCCCTTCCCGAGGTCCCGCTGCCCCAGCGCGCCCTTGTCCGGGCCGACGACATCTCCCTGAGCGTGGCAGCGGCCAGCGTGTTGGCCAAAGTCCACCGGGATCGCCTCATGGTCGCGTTGGACGCCCGCTTTCCGGGCTACGGCTTTGCCCGACACAAGGGCTACGGCACCTCCCAACACCGCGCTGCCCTGGAGGCGCTGGGACCCTCGCCCCTTCACCGCCACACGTGGGCCCCTGTGGCCCGGCTCACACGCTCCCGTGACGATCGGGAGGTGGGAGCAGGACCGTGAAGGGCCACACCCTCGGCCGCCTCGGCGAGCGGCTGGCCGCGGACCACCTGCGCCGGCGGGGATATCGGATCCTGGACCGCAACTGGCGCGCTTCCGCCGGCGAGGTGGACATCGTGGCCCAACAGGGCAACGAGTACGTCTTCATTGAAGTCAAAACCCGCCGTGGCCGCGCCTTTGGGGCGCCCGAGGAGGCGGTCACCCCCCGCAAACTCGAACGCCTCTGCGCCGTGGCCGAGGCGTGGCTGGCCGACCACGTCGGTGATGCGGCGGTGAATTGGAGAATCGAAGTGGTTGCGGTAGAATTGGACCGGAAGGGGCATGTCGTGCGCGTGGACGTGGTGCCGTTTGTGTGAGGGACACAAGGACATGCCGGCCATTTTGACGGCGTTGGCGTCGGATCGGCGCACTATCTCCAACACCACTCGTGAGCGATCTCACCTTGGGCAAGGCGCGTGGATGGGCTTCCTGTCTACGGGGAGTGCTTTGGGCCTCTACCACTGGAACAAGTACCCGCGTGGCTGAAAAAGGGCGCCCCGATCCGGGAAAAGCACATGGTGTGCGAGACAAGTTTCGCAGAAGGAGGGGCGCATCTATGATGTGGTACGGTGTGCCATGAACCGCCAGGAGTTCACCATTCTCCAACACACGCTGGACGACGTGCGGCTCCACCTCGAGCAGGCCGCCCGTGAGGCCGGCGTGGTGCTCGAGTTCCTCATGCGCCGCTGGAACGGGCGTTTTGCCACCTACAACATCGGCCGGCCGGGGGTGCGCGGGAGCGGCCGGCGGCCCTACCGGGTCGTGGGGCGCATCAAGTTCAACACTCACCCCGACGGCACGCTCCACGCCGTGCTCAGCCCTCCCACTGCCTGCGATCCCAACCCCACCCCCGACGACGAGGCCGCCTACCGGGCCTTCTGGCGCGCCTTCCGCGCGCGCCTCGACGGCCACATTTTCGTGAAGGACAATGGTGAGCCCAACTGAGCATCTGTCTCAAGGCCGCAAACAAGCCCAGAAACCTCCTCTTGTGGTCATTGTGGGCCCAACAGGCGTGGGCAAGACGGCCGTCGCCGTTCAGTTGGCCGAAGCCCTGAACGGCGAGATTGTCTCGGCCGACTCGAGGCAGCTCTACCGGGGCATGGACATCGGCACGGCCAAGCCCACGCCCGAGGAGCTGGCCCGGGCGCGCCACCACCTGGTGGACGTGCTCGACCCCGACCAGACCATGACGCTGGCCGAGTACCAGCGGATGGCCTACGCGGCCATTGAGGAGATCCACCGCCGGGGCAACGTTCCCTTTCTGGTGGGCGGAACGGGGCTCTACGTCAAGGCCGTGGTCGAGGGGTTCACCATTCCCCGCGTGCCCCCCGACCCGGCCCTGCGCGCCCGCCTGGCCCGCCGGGCCGAACGGGAGGGCGCCCACGTGCTGCACGCCGAGTTGGCCGCCGTGGACCCAGAGGCGGCCAGGAAGATCGACCCGCGCAACGTGCGGCGGGTGATCCGCGCGTTGGAAGTCTACGCCAAGACCGGCCGGCCCATCAGCGCCCTCCAAGGCCGCCGTCCGCCACCCTACCGTGTGCTCCAGATCGGGTTGACCCAGGAGCGGGCGGCCCTCTACCGGCGATGCGACGAGCGCATACGCCGCATGATTGCCGCCGGCCTGGTCGAGGAAGTGCGGCGCCTGCTGGCCCAAGGGTACACGCCCGAGACGTGCGAGGCCATGACCAGCCTGGGCTATCCCGAGGCGGTGGCCTACCTGCGGGGGGAGATCCCCTCCCTTGACGAGCTGGCGCGGGCCATGGGCCGCAGCACCCGCCGGTTCATCCGCCACCAGTACGGCTGGTTCCGCCTGAACGACCCGCGCATCATCTGGTTCGACGTGGACCAGACCGACGTGGCGGCCATTCACGGGACGGTGAGCGCCTGGCTCGCGGGCCGGCCTGTGGAAGCTGCCTTGAGAGAAGCTGGAGCATCGTCCGCACAGCTTGTCTGCCGGGAGTGAGGCATGGCCAAAGTTCACTTCAAAGTGTTGGGGTGCCGTCTCAACCAGGCTGAGGCCGAGCGCATGGCGCAGGGGTTCATCTTGGCCGGCCACGACGTGGTGGACGACCCCGACGAGGCCGACATCTGCGTGATCAATACCTGCACGGTGACCACGGCCTCCGGCGCCAAGTCCCGCCGGGCTGCCAAGCGGCGCCGGCCCGGCCAGAAGGTCGTTGTGACCGGTTGCCACAGCGAAGTTCACCCGGAGGAGTTCCGCCAGGCCGATCTCATCGTTCCCAACGCCGAGAAAGAGCGCCTGGTGGCCCTGACGCTGGAGCGCTTTGGCCTCGACGGCTACGCCCTGGGCATGGAGTATCGCCCTTTTGGCCGCCTCCACCTCTACCCGCTGGTGCTCGACCACACGCGCGCCTTCGTCAAAATTCAGGACGGCTGTGATTTCCGCTGCACCTTCTGCCTGACCACCATTGCCCGGGGGCCGTCGCGCAGCCGTCCGGCCGAGGAGATCCTGGCCGAAGTGCAGAGCTTGGCCGAGCAGGGGTGCCAAGAAGTGGTGCTCACCGGCGTGCAGGCCGGCTCCTACGGCCACGACTTCGGCTCCGACTTGGGGCACCTGTTGGAGCAGATCCTCGTTCACACCGACATTCCTCGCGTGCGCCTCTCTTCCTTGGAACCTTGGAGCTTCAAGCTCGAGTGGCTCGACCTGTGGGCGCGCTTTGACGGGCGCCTGTGCCGCCACCTCCACATGAGCTTGCAGAGCGGCTGCAACACCGTCCTGCGCCGGATGCGCCGCGCCTACCGGGCCGAGACATACGCCGAGAAGGTGGCGGCCATTCGCGCGGCCATCCCGGGCGTGGCCATCACAACCGACATCATCGTGGGCTTTCCGGGGGAGACCGAGGAGGAACACCGCACCAGCTTGGCCTTCGTGGAGGAGATGGCCTTCGCCGGCGCCCACATCTTCCCCTACAGCCCCAGGCCGGGCACGCCGGCGGCCACCATGCCGGGCCAAGTGCCCGGCGACGTCAAGCGCCGGCGCTACGAGCAAATGAAAGCGGTGACCGACGCTTCGGCGGACGCCTTCAGACAGGCCATGCTCGGCCACGTGCTGCCCGTGCTGTGGGAGCAGCGCGAGGCCGACGGAGCGCTCTCCGGCCTCACCGACAATTACCTCCGCGTTCACACCCCGGCCGGAACGGTTCGGCCGAACACCATCACCCCGACCCGCCTCACCCACATGGCCGACGGCCGCCTCTGGGGTACTCCCCTGGAGTGTCCATAGGCCATTTGGCGGGGGTGTACCCGGCCAGATGGCGCTTGTGTTCTCCCGGTGGCCTCACTATAATTTTCAAGGTTGTTTGTTCCCCTTTTTGTCCGCTTGCGCCGTACAGGGGTGTGAAGTTCTCAGTTCAAAAGGAGGTATCAGAATGCGTCGTACTCGGTGGACTTTGTGGACGAGTGTGTTCGGGCTCCTCTTGCTTGGCCTGACGGCGTGTGCTTCTCAGACCGGTCAGACGGCGGGTGAGGCGGCCAAAAACGCCGCCGGTTACGTGGACATCACCGTCGATGAGCTTGCTTCCATGATGGAAAACAAGGATTTCGTGTTAGTCAATGTCCACATTCCCTACGAGGGCGAGATCCCCAACACCGACCTCTTCATCCCCTTCAACGAAATCGCCAACAACTTGGACAAGCTGCCCGACAAGAACGCCCGCATCGTGCTCTACTGTCGCAGCGGCCGCATGAGCACCATCGCCGCCGAGAAGCTTGTCTCGCTGGGCTACACCAACGTCTACGAGTTGGACGGGGGCTTCAACGCCTGGCAGGCGAGCGGCCGTGAATTGTTGTTCAAGCAGTCGGGTTCATAACGTCTTTCAAGCAAAGGGAGGTGATGTATGCAGACCACGGCTTACGGGTTGCGCATTACGTTGGACGTGCCCTACGAGGAGGCTGTCGAGCGCGTGACGGCAGCCTTGAAGGAGGAAGGGTTCGGCATCCTGACCACCATTGACGTGAAGGAGACGTTGAAGAAGAAGCTCGACGTGGACTTCCGCAAGTACGTCATCCTGGGCGCCTGCAACCCCCCCCTGGCCCACCAGGCCCTTACGGCCGAGCGCGAAATCGGGCTGCTCCTGCCCTGCAACGTGATCGTCTACGAGGAGGATGGCCAGAGTGTGGTGGCAGCGGCCGACCCCATCGCCATGATGGAAATCGTCGGCAACGAAGCGTTGGACGCCGTGGCCCAGGAGGCACGCCAGCGGCTCGAGCGCGCTCTGACGGCCCTCGAAGGTGCGAAGGCACCGGCCTAAGTGTTCAATGGGGAGCCAACGCGAGGGCACTTCCCCGGCCGAGTGGGCCGGCTTGGGGAAAGTGCCCTCGTAGCCGTCCCGCGCCGTTCCCCTACATGCCCACATGCAGAAAGGGGGTCTCCATGACCACCAGAGGTCAACGGCCATCCTCGGATCACCTGTCCCACCACGGCCACGAAGGCCATCGAGAGCACGACGGCGCCACACACGCGGCCCACGCATCCCACCGCCCGCCCGAGCACCAGGCCGGTCACGGCGATCACGCTGAGCACACCGGCCACGGCGATCACGGCGGCGGACACGAGGGACACGGCTCTCACCACGCCCACATGGTGGCCGACTTCCGCCGGCGCTTTTGGGTTTCCCTCGTCCTCACGGTTCCGATTATTCTCACAGCTTCCATTGTCCAGCGCTTTTTCGGGTTCACTCTCACCCTGCCCGGCGACCCGTGGACCCGCTGGATCCTCTCCTCCATCGTCTTCTTCTACGGCGGTTGGCCTTTCCTGAAGGGCGTTGTCGAGGAGCTCGGCCGCCGTCAGCCCGGCATGATGACGCTCATCGCCTTGGCCATCACTGTGGCCTACGTCTACTCTACTGCTGTCGTCTTCGGGCTGCCCGGCAAAGTCTTCTTCTGGGAGCTGGCCAGCCTTATTGTCGTCATGCTCCTAGGCCACTGGATCGAGATGCGTTCGGTGTTGGGGGCCTCTCGCGCCCTGGAGGAGCTCGTCAAACTCCTGCCGGCCGAGGCCCACCTGGTGTTGCCCGACGGGAGCGAGCGAGACGTTCCCGTGGCCGAGCTGAAGCCGGGCGACCGCGTGCGCGTGCGCCCCGGTGAGAAGATCCCCGTGGACGGCGTGGTCGTTGAGGGGGCCTCGAGCGTCAACGAGGCCATGCTCACCGGCGAGTCCCGTCCCGTCGAGAAGGGGCCGGGCGACCAGGTCATCGGCGGCGCCGTCAACGGCGAGGGATCGCTTATCGTGGAGGTCCAGCGCACGGGGCGGGACACGTACCTCTCCCAAGTCATCGACCTGGTGAAGCAGGCCCAAGAGGCCCGCTCGCGCACCCAGGACCTGGCCAACCGGGCGGCCTTCTGGCTCACGCTCATCGCCGTCGGGGGCGGCTTGCTCACTCTCTTCACCTGGTTGGCCTTGGGCAAGGAGTTCTCCTTCGCCCTGGAGCGCATGGTCACGGTCATGGTAATTGCCTGTCCGCACGCCCTTGGCCTGGCCGTGCCCCTAGTGGTGGCCGTCTCCACAGCCCTTTCGGCCCAGAATGGCCTGCTCATCCGCGACCGCACGGCCTTCGAGCGGGGCAAGGACGTGAGCGCCGTCATCTTCGACAAGACGGGCACGCTCACCGAGGGGCGCTTTGGCGTCACCGACATCATCCCCCTCGACACCCTCTCCGAGGAGGAGGTCCTGCGCGTGGCCGCCTCGCTCGAGCAGGCCTCGGAGCACCCCATTGCCCGCGGCATTGTTGAGACGGCCCAAGCACGGGGCGTGCGCTTCGAGCCGGTGGACGCCTTCCGGGCCATCCCGGGCAAGGGGGTCACGGGGCGCCTCAACGGGACAGAGTACGCGGTGGTGAGCCCGGGGTACATCCAGGAAAAAGGACTCCGCGCCGAAGACCCCCGCTTGGACGCGGCCGCAGCCGAGGGCAAGACGGTGGTCTACCTGGTCACGTCCGACCGCGTGTTGGGCGCCCTGGCGCTGGCCGACATCATTCGGCCTGAGTCCCGCGAGGCTGTCCAGCGCCTGCGGAGCATGGGCATCGAGGTGATGATGCTCACCGGCGACAGCCGCCAAGTGGCCGCGTGGGTGGCCCGCGAGCTGGGCCTGAGCGATTTCTTCGCCGAAGTGCTCCCCCACGAAAAGGCGGCCAAGGTTCAAGAGGTCCAGGGACGCGGACATGTGGTGGCCATGGTGGGCGACGGCGTGAACGACGCGCCGGCGCTCGTCCAAGCGGACGTGGGCATCGCCATCGGCGCCGGCACCGACGTGGCCGTGGAGGCCGCCGACATCGTGCTGGTGCGCAACGACCCGAGGGATGTGGTGGCCATCATCCGGCTGGCCCAGGCCACCTACCGCAAGATGCAGGAGAATCTCTTCTGGGCGACGGGCTACAACGCCGTGGCTTTGCCCTTGGCCGCCGGCGTCCTTTACCGCGCGGGCATCCTGCTCTCGCCAGCCGTGGGCGCGCTGCTCATGTCCCTCTCCACCGTGATTGTGGCGGCCAACGCGCAGCGGCTCTGGAACTTCCGCCGGGTCGAGGCGTGAAGGGAGCAAACCCATGGCCGGGGCGCCCGCGGGAAGCCGCCTGACAGCCGGGTTCGTGCTCTGGTACGGGGCCTACCAGGCAGTTCACGTGGTGGTCAACTCGCGGGCTCTCCTGATGCTCTCCCAACAGCGGAAGATCGATTTCCCGGCGCCGCCGCCCCCGGGCGGGTGGAGCCCCCAAGTGCTCGACTTCTTCGTGGCCATGACGAGCGTGGATTTGGCCAACGCCATTCTCGCGCTCCTCTTCGTGTGGGGGTTCTTCCGGGCAAGCCGGTGGCACGTGTGGTTGGGCACGGTCACGCTGACGGTTTCGGTCTACGCGGCCGTGGTCTTCGACGTGGCCACGTGGGCGAGTGGGGCGTGGACCGCGGCCAACGCGCCGGCCTACTGGGGCATCAACGTGGCCTTTGTGCCCATTGTGCTCCTCTTTGGCATGTGGGGATGGCGACACATGTCTCAGTTCAACCCAGGAAAAGGAGGTTAACAGCCAGCAATGAGCCGACGCAAGCGCAAACGCCGTACCAAAGGACGAGGAAGAGCCCGCCGCGGGCAAGGGGTGCCTTGGGCCTGGGCGTTGGGGGCGCTGGGCTTGGCCTTCGGCGGGCTGTTGGTGTGGGCGGTGGTGCAGGCACTCACGGCCACGCCGGTCTTTCTCCCGCCCACCGACGTGGTGGGCCACATCGAAAGCGTGCCGCCCGACCACATTCTCGACGAGCCCATGTCCATCCCGGTGCAGAAACACATGCTCGAACACGCCGACGGCAACGGCCCTCCGGGCGTGGTGATCAACTACAACTGTCAGGACTACGAGTGTGAGCCCGACATGGTGGAGCGCTTGGCCGACATCGTGCGCGATTACCCCGATTTCGTCTACTTGGCTCCCCTGCCCAACATGACGGCCAAGCTGGCAATTACGCGCGTGGGAGCCATTGAAACCTTTGACACCTTTGACGAGAACACCGAGGCCGCCATCCGCGCCTTCATCGAACGCCGGCGGTGAACGTGAGAAAAGGGGAGCACGTCAATGTCGTGCTCCCCTTTCGTTTTGTGCCCGCGCACCCATCTCCTCGACATCTTCTTTTACGGCGAGATAAGCCCCCTCTGGAGCGCGTAGGCCGCGGCTTGTGCGCGGTTCTCGGCGCCGAGCTTCTCCAGAATGTGGTGGACGTGGGTCTTGACCGTGTGTTCGGAGATGGCCAAGGCTTGGGCGATCTCCCGGTTGGTGGCCCCCCGGACCAGCAGGCGCAGGATCTCCAACTCCCGCTCGGTCAACGTCCCGTGGTGGCCAGCGTTCCTGTGGGGGGGGATGAGGCCCAAGTGGACGGCCCGGGCCACAGCTTGAGCGCGGTTCTCGGCGCCGAGCTTCTCCAGAATGTGGTGGACGTGGGTCTTGACCGTGTGCTCGGAGAGCACCAGCGACCGGGCGATCTCCCGGTTGGTGGCCCCCCGGGCCAGCAGGCGCAAAATGTCCAACTCCCGCTCGGTGAGAGCGGGGCCATCGGCTGCCGTGGAGCGGCTTTCAGCCTCGCGGAATCCGCTCATCAGGCGGGCCGTCATGGGTGGCGAGAGCACGGCTTCACCCCGGGCCACGTGACGGATTGCCTCCACGAGCTCATCCGCGTCCACGTTCTTCAGCAGGTACCCACAGGCCCCTGCCCGCACGGCCTCGAAGAGGTCTTCGTCCTCCTCGGAGACGGTGAGCATCACCACGCGCATGCGCGGACACTTGTGCAGAATGGCCCGGGTGGCTTCCGTGCCGTTCAGGCCGGGCATGTGAACGTCCATGAGGACCACATCGGGTTCCAGCTCGCTCACGAGGCGCACGGCCGTTGGCCCGTCGGCCGCCTCGCCGACGACTTCGATGTCGGGCGCGTCCTCGAGCAAGCTGGCCACGCCTTGGCGAAAGAGGCGGTGGTCGTCGGCCAGGAAGACGCGGATCATAACACCTCTGTGGACGTGAGGACGTGCTCGGCCGGCAGGTGTAAGGTGATGACGGTGCCCCGGTCCACCTCCGAGCGGATGTGGAGGTGGCCGCCAAGCGCTTCGGCCCGTTCCCGCATGATGTGGAGCCCGAAGTGGGACGAGGCCGACGTTCGAGTGGGATCGAAGCCCCGGCCGTTGTCCTCGATGGTCACCACGAGCCCGTAAGCGTTGCGCTCGATCCACACGGTGGCCCTGTCGGCCCCAGCGTGCTTGATGATGTTGTTCAGCCCTTCCTGCACAATGCGGAAGACGTGGGCGGCCACCACCGGGGGCAGGTCGAGTTCCTCCCCGGACAGGTAGAGCCGCACGTCCAGCCCGCTGCGCCGGACAATGTGCTCGACATACGCGCGCAAGTTGGCCGAGAAGCTCTGGTTGGGGTCGAAGGGGGCGCGCAGGCCGTCTATGGCCGTGCGCGCTTCGGTGTAGAGCTCTTGAATCACCGTGCGCATCTCTTCCAGTTCGGCCATGGTCTCGGTGAGCCGCTTTTGGCGCAGCCGGCGGAGGGCTCCTTGCACCTTGATGTGGAGGTAGCCTAGGCCTTGGGCCAGGCCGTCGTGAATCTCCCGGGCCAGCCTGGCCCGCTCTTCCAGCATGGCATAGCCTTCCAGGCGGGCGTAGAAGCGGGCGTTCTGCACGATCAGCGCCGTCTGGCTGGCGATGGCCGAGAGCAGGCGCACCTGGCGTTCGCTCAACTCCCGCGACGGCGCGTGAACAATGCAGAGCACACCGATCACTTCGTCGCCCACGGTCATGGGCATGGCCGTGGCCGCGTGTCGGCCGGCGCCGTTGTGGCCGGCGTTCAAATCGGCGACGCGGACGGGGGCGCGCCGTTCGGCGGCCAGTTCGCCCAATGTCTGGACGGCCTCCAAGGTGAAGCCCTCCGGCACTGCGACTCGCACTCGCAGTGAAGTCCCCTTCTCATCCCGCAACAGGATGAGGCCGGCGTCGGCCCGGCACGCATCCACGGCGTCCTGGGCGATCTGGCGCAACATGCCGTCCAAGTCCAGGTGACACCGTAACGTCTGGTCCACGTGGTAGAGGGCGGCCAGTTCTCGGTTGCGCAGGCGGGCCGCTTCGATGGCCGGGGCGGCCTCGGCGGCCAAGGTGTTGAGCAACTGGACAGCGTCCTCCGGGGGCGGGACGTCGGTGTCCAGGTAAACGTTCAGGTGCCCCAACCGCTTTGCCCCGCGGCCGAGGGGCAGGCAGATCACCGAGCGGACGGGCGTTTCCTGGGCCAATTCCGGGGGCAGGGCCGGACATTGGTGAGGACTGGAGAAGGTGGCCCGCAACTCGGTGCAGGCCGAACAGCGGCGGTAACGCTCCTGGGAACAGGCCCCTTGGCGCAGCCTGTGGACCCACGTCTGATCCGCCCCCCAAGCCGCTTCCAGCGTGGCCGTGCCGCTGCGCTCGTCGAAGAGCGTGAGCGTACACCCCACAACGCCCTCCAGCACTTGGGCGGGAAACCGCACGATGATGTCCAGCAGGCGGTCGTCCGACGACGTGGCCAGGTGGTGGCTGAACGTGTAGAGGGCGGCGAGCTGGTTGGTGGCGCGGTCCTGGGCCTCCACGCTGCGCACAATCCACGTCAGCATGGACCACACCACCAAGGGGCCGGCCAGGCCGTAGAAGAGGAGCTGTGTGGCGAAGTGCCAAGCCCAGGGCAAGGAGCGGAGCACAGTGTGTTCAAGTATTTGGTGGATCAGCACGGCCACGAAGGCGACAACGGGCAGAACCCAGCGCAACACGTCAATGCGCCTGGGCAGGCGGCTTATCCCTCGGTCCTCCGGGGCCCTCGGACGCTCCCCCCACCGCAGGACGTCGGCCCAGCGGAGCTCTATCTTGGGCCGTATTCGGACCGGCCTGGGCCTGGGCAACCGTACCACCGCGTCCCCCTTTCTTGTCCGCGGGGAAAGCCGGCGTGCTCCGTAAAGCCGACACGTCGTCGCAGTACTCACATCTTATCACCGAACAAGGGGTCTTGGCAAATCCCCCCAGGGGAGGGGACGGATGTTTGCCCTGGAGCCGGTTTCGCACTACCCTTACCGTAGCGGAGCATCAGGGCAGGAGGCGAGTGGGCGCCCTGTCTCACTCCCCCGAGAGGGATCCCTGGGGTCATCACCGGTGGAGAAGGACGAGGACGTGGGCAGAAAGGCGTCCGGCTTCCTCACAGACAAGGAGTTCACCAATGAGTACCATCCGGGTTGTGTTGGCCGACGATCACGCTGTCGTGCGCCAGGGCATTCGCGATTTCCTGGAGGAGAGCGGCACCATCGCCATCGTCGGCGAGGCTTCGACAGGCGAAGAGGCCTGGCAGCTCATTCGGGAGCACCTCCCCGACGTGGCCATCCTCGACGTGCGCTTGCCCGACGTGAGCGGGTTGGAGGTTACCAAGCGCATTCGTCGCCACTGGCCCGACATGGGCGTGCTCATCCTGAGCGCCTACGACGACGATCCCTTTGTGATGGCCGCCCTGCAAGCTGGGGCCAACGGCTACGTGCTCAAGACGGCCAACGCCGACGAGATCGTGGCTGCCGTCCAGGCCGTGGCCGCCGGCCAGTCGGCATTGGACCCCAACATCGTGCAGAAGATCATGCACCACCTGAGCGGCCGTGCGGCCGGCGTGATGGTGGAACCGCTGACGGCGCGCGAGATCGAAGTGTTGCAGTTGGTGGCCAAGGGGCTGACCAACCGGGAGATCGGCCACCGGTTGAGCATCAGCGACCGCACGGTACAAGGACACCTGGCGAACATCTACGGCAAACTCCAGGTGAACAGCCGCACCGAGGCCGTGACCCGTGCCCTCCAGCTCGGCCTCATCGACTTGCCGAGGGATGGGTGAACCATGCGCTTGGGCCATTCCCTGCGCGTCCAGATCGCCCTCTGGGGCGTGTTGCCCGTGTTGGTGCTCTTCATCTCCTTCTCCCTCACGGGCGTGCAGAGCCACCGCCGTTCCATGCGGGCCCTCATCGTGCAGCGCAACGCGCTCATCGGCCAAGTCGTGGCCCGGGAGATCGCCCACCGCGTGAGCGTCTACCCGCGCACGCTCGACACCTTGGCCAAAATCTGGCCCTCGGCAACGGAGCCACAAGTTCAGGCTTTGTTGCCTCCCGGCATGGTGGTGGCACATCTGGCCCCCGACGGGCGCACAGTCACCTTAGGGGCCTCGTCGCCCCCGCCGGCGGAGGAGGTGGAACGCTGGGCCCGCGCCACGGAAGTGGAGTCGCCGGCCACGCTCTTCGAGCCCGTGCCGGCCCTGGTCTGGCGCCGGCCCCTCGATGACCGGGGAATGTTGCTGGGGTGGATTCCTCTGTCGGCCTTGGGCTTGGAGACGCTGCTCCCGTCGGCCGCTGCCGGCCCCTATGCGGCCTTGGCCCTCGTGGCCGACGGCCGAGTGATCTACCGTGCGGGAAACCCGGCCGAGGAGATGACGGCCCTCCTCCTCAACCCCGACCGGGCCGACGCCGCGTATACGGTGAGCGTCGCGCCCGTCACCGGCCTCCCCTGGCGGCTGGTCATCGTGGAGCCGTGGGAGTTCCTGATTGCTCCCTTCTTCAGGCTCGACCGGTGGCTGCCCTTCATGGTCGGCGGGGCCATTGTCTTCTCCAGCTTGGCCCTGCTCTACGGCGTGCAGACGCTCGTGCGGCCGCTCCACCTGCTGGCCCAGCAGGCTCAGGCCATCGGCCGGGGCGACTTCGACGCCGTGAACGAGCCCGTGCGGGGCGTGCGCGAGGTGGAGGCGGTGTGGCACGCCCTGCGGCAAATGGCCGTTCAGGTCCGCGACTACCAGGACGCCCTCAAGCGCTACATCGGCCGCCTGACGCGCCTGCAGGAGGAGGAGCGCCGGCGCCTGGCGAGGGAACTCCACGACGGGATCGTGCAAGACCTCATTGCCCTTGACCACCGCATCCAACGCCTCCAGCGCCTTGCCGGCGACGAGGAGGCCAACGCCAGGCTCGCCGACGTGCGCCGCCACGTGGATGAGCTGATTGCCGAGTTGCGCCGCACCTGCCAGGCCCTGCGCCCCCTCTACTTGGAGGAGCTGGGCTTGGTGCCGGCCCTGGAGATGATCGCCAGGGATGCGGGCGCCCACTTCACCGTTGTGGGCACGCCCAGGCGGCTGGACCCGGAGGCCGAGTTGGCCCTCTACCGCATGGCCCAGGAGGCCCTCAACAACGCCAGGCGCCACGCCCGTGCCCGTCACATTCACGTCCGCGTGGAGTTTGCCCCCTCGGCCCTGCACCTCCAAGTGCGCGACGACGGCGTGGGATTTCACGTGCCCACCCACTTGGCCCAGCTCACGGCCGCCGGCCACTTCGGCCTGCTGAGCCTCACCGAGCGCGCCCACCTCATCGGCGCCAAGCTCACGGTCACCTCCGCGCCCGGCGCCGGCACCACGGTGGACATCCTCCTGCCAACCCCTGAATCCCCCACACGGGCAACGTCCACTCCGCCATCTGCGCCGTCCACTCCACACCAGCCCAGATAGGCAAAATAGCGGGGACCCAAATGGGCAAATCAGCGCTACCGCGCCGGCCACGCCCGTCATATACTCGAAGTGCAGGCGTTGACCTGCGATATTGTGAAGGAGCACGGCAAGGTGCCGAGCGGGGCCAAGGGGCGGACGGCACGTTTCCGTCTTGCCGGAAGTGAGATCACCATGCGAAGATGGCATCTGGCAGCCGAGCCACAACAAGTGATGACGGCCGTCTGTCGCTCGCTGAGCGCCGAAGGCTGGCACGTGCAGCGGAGCTTTGACCTGCAGACGGCCCTCCAACGCCTTTCGGGCTGGCGTTGTCCCCATCACGGGACATCGACGTGTGCCTGCTCGTATGTGATCCTCCTGGCCCACAAGCCCGGCGTTCAAGCTGTGCCCATTCTCATCGAGGGCCAAGAGGATTGGACCTCGGTGAACATCCCGGACGGGGAGAGCTGTCCGCCGGCCCTGCACCGCGTGCTGCAGAATGTCGTGTCAGACTTCACCACATCCGAGGGAACTCACGTCCGGCCCTCCTCCTGCCAGGAGGGGTGTACCTGTGGCTGTGGATGTGCCCAAGGGGACGCCAAGCCGGACGAACCATACCAACACATTCAAGAGGAGGGACACAATGGCCGCAAAGGACCCGGTGTGTGGCATGATGGTGGAAGAGTCGAAGGCCGCCGCCACGTATGAGTACAAGGGCCAGACCTATTACTTCTGCGCCCCCGGCTGCAAGGCGGCCTTCGAGAAGGACCCCGAGAAGTACCTGAAGGGAGACCAAGGCGGACATCACCACCATTAAGCCCGTACAGCGGGCTGCCGGAGGAGATCGTCCCCCCTCGCAGGCCGGGAAGCTGAGGATCGCCTGCGAGGGGGCACCCGCGGTCAGTTCTTGTGAGCGCCCTCCTCGATCCAACGTCGAATTCGCTCGACGGCTTCCGGCGGGAGGGGGGGAGCGTCGGGGGGCATCAGCCCGTCGCGCACGTACGTGTACAGCGGGCTGGCTTCGGGGGAACCGGCCACCACAACGGGCCCGTTGATGCTGCCGAGTATCGTCCGCTCGTAGTCGGTGAGCCACAGGCCGGCCACGCCGCCGTGACAGCGGACACAATTGGCGTCGAAGATGGGCTGAACGTCACGGCCGTAGCGGACGGTGAGGCCGCCGCCGGGCGTCACAGTAGGCACGGGTGTGACCGGCCGGGGCGTTGCGCGAGGGAGTTGGACCGGCGAGAAGGGCGCACCTGTCGGCGTGGCGGAGGGGCGCCTGGCGCCACAGGCCGCAGCCGCGAGCACGAGGACGGCAAGGACAGCGAGCACACCCTTGGGCCCAAGGCGACAGGTGCCCGGCCAGGCGTGAATGTGAAGCACACTCGCCCGGATGTGGTCGAACACGAGGTAAGCCGTTCGCAATGTTCTCACGCTTCACCGCCCGGCGTGAAGCAGCACAATCTGAAACTCGCCTGCCATTATAGGGGCCACGTCTTCGATGGCAAGTGCGAAGGGAAAGGAGGCGAGCCATGGCCGCGCCACGGACACAAACAGCACAACCGGAACAGACGAACAGCACGTTTCCACCGCTGACGCGGCGGGAATTGCTCAACTACATCTGGCTGGGATCGCTGGGCGTCTTCCTGGCCGAGATCGGCGGAATCGGCGTCATCTTCGCCTTCCCACGTTTCCGCGAGGGCGAATTCGGCGGCAAGTTCACCTTGGGCTCGGTGAAGGAGGTCTTTCCCGAGGCGGACGGCGATCCCATCCCCCTCAACGAGGGCAAGTTCTGGCTCGTGCGCACCGAGGAGAACCAGATTCTGGCCCTCTACCGGGTCTGCACCCACTTGGGCTGTCTTTACAACTGGCAGCCCAGCGAGCACAAGTTCATCTGCCCGTGTCACGGCACCCAGTACGAGCTCGACGGCACCTACATCACCGGCCCGGCTCCCCGGAGCGCGGATCGCTTCATCATCGAGCTGGTCGATCCCGCCTCCGGTCAAGTCGTGGCCAAGACGGACAAGTTCGGCAACCCGCTGGACGTGCCCAACGAGAACCTCCAGGTGGTCGTGGACACGGGCGCGCTCGTCCGCGGCATGCCGCCGGGCGTGGACTACCCGGTGCAAAAGACATAGGGAGTCAGCAGGCCAACAGGGGCCATTGCCACCACATGACGACAGGGAGCGGGGGACTTCCTCTGCTCAGGGGCACGGGTTGTGGGGGCGTTCCCGGAGAGGGACGCCCCCACACGTTTTTGGGAGCACTTCCCGGCTCAGCACCCTTTTGCGGAGGGTTTTGAGTTCGGCACCCCTTCAGGGTATACTCGGGGCACCGGCGTTGTGAGTCGCGTTTCGCCCGGGTGCTGTTCGCCCTGAGCCACGGAGATGGGGGACCCATGGGAGTGCTCTACCAAGTCCGAGACGGCGTCGCCACCCTCACCCTGAACCGGCCGGAGGCGCGCAATGCCCTCAACGCTGAACTGGTAGAGGCGCTGGGCGCAGCTCTGGAACGCGCGTGCGCCGATGACGCTGTGCGGGTGATCGTGGTGACCGGGGCCGGTGAGCAGGCCTTCTGTGCTGGCGGTGACCTGAAGGACTTCGCCGACGAGGCCGGCGTGCTGGCGCGCCAGGAGGCCACGGCAGGCTTCGCGCGGCTGCTGCGCCGATTCTTCCGCGCGTCCAAGCCGACGGTGGCGGCGGTGAACGGCCACGCCCTCGGCGGAGGCTTTGGCCTGGTGCTGGCGTGCGACTTGGCCGTGGCCGCCGAGCACGCCCGCTTGGGCACGCCGGAAGTGCGCGTGGGCCTCTTTCCCATGATGGTGATGGCACTGCTCTCCCGCCACGTGGGGCCGAAGCGGGCCCTCGAGCTCATGTTCACCGGCACGCCCATCACTGCCCCCGAGGCCGCCCGCTGGGGACTCATCAACCGGGCCGTGCCGGCAGCCCAGTTGTGGGACGCCGTGGCCGAGCTCGCGGGCCACGTGGCCGCCCTCAGCCCAACGGCGCTCCGCCTGGGGCGCCACGCCTTCTACGCCGCGGCCGACATGGGCCGCGAACACGCCCTGGACTACCTCCACCAAATGTTGGTGCTCTTGCTCTCCACCGAGGATGCCCAGGAGGGCATTCGCGCCTTCTTGGAGAAGCGGGAGCCCGTGTGGAAGGGCCGGTGATCCTCTCCTTCCTCTTTTCCCTCCGAGTGTTTTCGCGGGCACAGCACGGCCGCGCTTGACCGCCGGCGCGAAGTGGAATAGACTGGAGGGCGTCCGCGAGCCCGGCCCGCACATGGGGGCGTCACAAGGCACGCACAGCCCCCCATCCGCCGGGGACGAGGGCAAGGAGCCCGTGCAGGGGCGCACGGCTCCGCCTTCCTGCTGCAGCAAAGGGCCTTCGGAGGCCCTTTTCGCTTCGCGGGTTTCGCCCAGTGATGCCATCTCAGACACCACAAAAGGGGACGACCATGAGCGATTGGCAGGAGAAACTGGAGCGGCTTCGAGCCAAGCGGGCGCGCTTCCTCCAGATGGGCGGGCCGAAGCGGGTGGCCAGGCAACATGCCCTGGGCAAGCTGACGGCACGTGAACGGCTCGATCTGCTCCTCGACCCCGGCTCATTCGTGGAGATCGGGCTGTTAGCCCACCACCAATCCTCTCACCCCGACTTGAAGGACAAGTTCACGCCCGCCGACGGCGTGGTGACGGGGTACGGCACCGTTGACGGCCGGCGGGTCTGTGTGGCCGCCTACGACTTCACCGTCCTGGGCGGCTCCATGGGCGAAGTGGGCGAGGGCAAAGTGGCCCGCCTGCGCCGGATGGCCCTCGAGTGGGGCGTGCCCATGATTTGGCTCCTCGACTCGGCCGGGGCCCGCATTCAGGAGTTCACCGGCTCCCAGTTTGCCAAGGCGGGCGATCTCTTCCGGGAGCAGGTGATCATGTCGGGCGTCGTGCCCCAGGTGGCCGCCCTGATGGGCCACTGCGCGGCCGGCACGGCCTACATCCCCGCCTTGGCCGACTTCGTGCCCATGGTCAAAGGGCGCAGCAGCATGGCCTTGGGCGGGCCTCACCTGGTCAAGGCCGCCGTGGGCGAGGACGTGGACGCCAACGAGCTGGGCGGCTCCCGCGTCCACTGCGAGATCAGCGGGTGTGCCGACTTGGAGGTGGAGGACGACGAGGCGTGTATCCGCGCTGTCCGGGAATTTCTCAGTTACTTGCCCTCCAACAACCGGGAGAAGCCGCCGGCCATCCCCTGCGACGACCCGCCCGACCGCTACATCGACGACCTGACCGAAATTGTGCCCACCAACCCCCGCCAGGTGTACGACATGCGCCACGTCATCCGCCGCATCGTGGACCACGGCCACTTCTTCGAGATCAAACCCCGCTGGGCCCGCAACATTGTGGTGGGCTTTGCCCGCCTGGACGGCCATCCCGTGGGCATCGTGGCCAATCAGCCCCTCTACCTCGGCGGCGTGCTCGACGTGGACGCCGCCGACAAGGCAGCCCGCTTCATCATGCTCTGCGATGCCTTCAACGTGCCCTTGCTCTTCCTCCAGGACATCCCCGGCTTCCTCGTGGGCACGAAGGTGGAGCGCCAGGGCATCATCCGCCACGGGGCCAAGATGCTCTACGCCGTGAGCGAGGCCACCGTCCCCAAGGTGACCGTCATCGTGCGCAAGGCGTATGGCGCCGGCTACTTCGTCATGTGCGGCCGGGGGTATGAACCCGACCTCCTGGTTGCCTGGCCCACGGCGGAGATCAGCGTCATGGGGCCAGAGGGGGCCACCAACATCATCTACCGCAAGGAGATCGCCGCCGCCGACGACCCCGACCGCGTGTGGGCCGAGCGCACGGCCGAGTTCCGCAAGCTCATTGACCCGTACATTGCCGCCGGCCACGGCTACATTGACGATGTGATCGAACCGGGCGAGACCCGCAAGGTGGTCATTCAGGGCTTTCGCATGGCGGCCACCAAACAGGTTCACCGCCCTTGGAAAAAACATGGCGTCATGCCGGTCTGAGGGGAGGCCAAGGTGACGGGAAAGACCATCATCACGGCGGCCCTCACGGGCGTGTTGGCCACGCGCGAGCAGTGCCCGGCCATTCCCTACACGCCCGAGGAGATCGCCGAGGAGGCGCGCCGTTCGGCCGAGGCCGGCGCCGCCGTCGTCCACGTTCACGCCCGCCGGCCCGACGGCCGGCCGGCCTACGACGTGGAGACGTACCGCCGCATCAAGGAGGAGATCGAGGCCCGCTGTGAGGTGATCGTCAACTTCTCCACCGGCGCCATTGGCATCCCCATCGAGGAGCGCATCGCCCACGTGCGCGCCCTGCGGCCCGACTTGGCCGCCCTCAACATGGGCTCCATGAATTACGCCATCTACAGCCCCAAGAAGAAGCGGTTCTACCACGATCACGTCTTCGCCAATCCCTTCAAGGACATCGTCTACCTCCTGGAAGCCATGAACGAGGCTGGCACCAAGCCGGAGCTGGAGTGCTTCGACACCGGCCACATCGGGAACACTGCCCCCCTGGTGGACATGGGGCTCCTGCGGCCGCCCCTCCACTTCAGCCTCATCCTGGGCGTGTTGGGCGGCATTCCGGCCACAACCGAGAACCTGGTCCACATGAAGCACAGCCTGCCGGCGGGCAGCACGTGGCAGGTCATCGGCATCAGCTTGGCCCAGTGGCCCCTGGTGGCCGCGGCCATCACCTTGGGGGGACATGTGCGCGTGGGCCTCGAGGACAATTTCTACGTGCGGCCCGGCGAGATGGCCCGCAGTAACGGTGACCTGGTGGCCAAGGCCGCCCATCTGATCCGCGAGCTGGGCGGCGAGGTCGCCTCAGTGGAGGAGGCTCGAGCCATATTGCAGCTTGGGAGGCAGCCAGCGCCATGATCGAAGTCAAGGCCATGATGGTGGGCGTCGTCGTCCGCATCGACGCCGGCCCCGGCACGGCCGTGGCCGAGGACCAGCCCATTGTGACCCTCGAATCCATGAAGATGGAACTCCCCATTCCCTCTCCCCGCGCCGGGCGCGTGCGGGAGATTCGCGTCCAAGTGGGCGATGTGGTGCAGGAGGGCGATGTGGTGGCCCTGTTGGAGGAACAGGAGGAATGAGGCCGGTGGCCTGCCGGCCCGTGCCGCAAGGCCAGCGGCCGGCCATGACCGGTACTTGGGAGGACGACCATGACGCACGAGCATCCCGGCCGCGTGCAGCTCCAGGCGTGGGAGGCCGCCAAACCCCGGAACGTCTACGCGGCCGACGAGAACTTGCAGCACGTGTTGCGCATCTACGTGGGAGAGGACAGGATGGAGGCCATCGAGCCCCACTTCCACGCCTTCGGGGAGACCGTGGCCTCGGTGATTGACCCCTTGCTGCGCGCCGATTACCACCCCGCCCACCACCCCCGGCTCGAGCGCTACACCCACTTGGGAGAGCGCGTCGAGGCCGTCGCCTTTCACCCCAACCACGCCGAGGCCGGCCGGCACATCTGGGCTTCGGGCATCATGGCGCTGCAGAGGGAGCCCGGGCGCCTGGTGGAGCAGGCCACGCTCTTCTACCTGCTCTGCTACGTGGGCGAGGGCGGCCACGCCTGTCCCATCGCCTGCACGGCGGGGCTGGCCCGGGCCCTGCGGTGGCACGGCTCCCAAGAGCTTCGGGACCGCTATCTTCCGCCCCTGCTGGAGGAGGACTACGACCGCGCCCACCGGGGCGCTCAGTTTCTCACCGAAGTGCAAGGCGGCTCGGACGTGGGGGCCAACATCGTGAGGGCGGAGCCGCCGGAGGACGAGGGCGGGGCGTGGCGCCTCGTGGGCGAGAAATGGTTTTGCAGCGTCATCGACGCCGACCAATTTCTCATGACAGCACGCCCCCTTGGCGCGCCGGAGGGCACGCGGGGGCTGGGCTGCTTCCTGGTGCCGCGCCGCCTGCCCGACGGAAGGCTCAACCGCTTTTTCATCCGCCGCCTCAAGGAGAAGTTGGGCACCCGCCTGCTGGCCACGGCCGAGGTGGACTTCGACGGTGCCCTGGCGTGGCCCATCGGCCGCCTGGACGAGGGCTACAAGATCGCCATCGGCGTGGTGCTCAACACCTCGCGTTGGCTCAACGCCGTGGCCTGTGCCGGCATCATGTGGCGGGCTCTGGCCGAGGCCGCCACCTTCGCCGCCCACCGTACGGCCTTCGGCCACCCCATTGCCGCCTACCCGATGGTCCAGGAGCACCTGGTCACCATCCGCGCCCTCCACGAGGCGGCTGTGGCCTCCACCTTCTACCTGACGGCGCTCTTCAACCGCCTGGAGCTGGGCTTGGCCGACGGGGCTGAGCGGGCCTTCTGGCGCTTCTTGGTCAACGCCAACAAGTACGTCACGGCCGTGGACGCCGGCGAGGCCGTCCACAGGGCCATCGACGTGTTGGGGGGCAACGGCACCATCGAGGATTTCTCCGTGTTGCCCCGCCTCTACCGCGATCAGCTCGTGTTGGAGAACTGGGAGGGCACGCCCAACGTGCTGGCCCTGCAAGTCATGCGGGACTTCGCGCGCCTGGAGATCGGCCGCCACGTGTGGCGCCGGCTGGACGCCCTCCTGGACGGGGTGGACGAGCCCCGCCTCCAGGCCGAGGTGCGGGCGGTGCGGGCCGCCATGGAACGCCTGCGCCCCCTCGTGGGCCAAGCTCTTTCCGACCCCGTACACATGCAAGCCCATGCCCGGCGCCTGGTGGACCGCCTCATGCGCGTGACCCAGGCAACGTGTCTCCTCCGGGAGGCGGCCTGGGCGTGTCGCCACGTGCCCTCCGCGGAGAAGCCCGACCTCGTGGCCTTCTACGTGCGCCGTTTCCTGACCCCAGGCTACGATCCCCTGGACGATGAGACGTGGGCGACCACCCTCACGCGCCTGACGCCTGCCCTTTCCAAGGGCGGAACATCTCACATGAGGAGTCAACCATGACGCTGGAGCCTGGAAGCGCTGCTGCGCGGGCCCTCTTTCCTGTGACCGAACGCTATGCGTATCTCAATCACGCGGCCGTCTCCCCCCTTAACCGGC
>JALSKA010000042.1 GCA_026989095.1 Ardenticatenaceae bacterium | reverse complement strand
GCTCCTCATCGGTGAGGGGGCGGGCTCAGCCGGCCAGGGCCAGAGGCGTCTCGGCCCGCAGGCGCAGGTGTTCGTCCAGGCGCCCTTCGTCGGCCAGCTTCCGGAGCCGGCGCTGCGCCAGGATGGCCGCTCCGATGGCGCCGTTGAACTGCACCAGGTCGTCGGGGAGCAGGTTGACGCCCTCGCCCACCCGAATGCCCAATTCCTCGCAGACCACGTCCACCATTGTCTGGAAGCGCATGATGCCGCCCACCAGCGTGTACTCGGGCTCGCCCCGCACGCGCTTCATGAGCTGCACCGAGCGGCCCACCAGCGAGACGATGGCGCCGTGCATGATGTCGGCCGGCGAGGCGCCCTGGGAGACGTGGTTGATCACCTCCGACTCGGCGAAGACGGCACAGACGCCGGAGATGGGCACCGGTTCCTTGGAGGTGGCGATCAGGGCGCCGATCTCCTCGATCTCGTAGCCCATGTAGCGGGCCGTCTTCTCCAGGAAGGCCCCCGTGCCGGCGGCACACTTGTCGTTGAGGCGGAAGGCGCGCACCTTGCCCATCTCGTCCAGGCGCAGGGCCTTCATGGTCTGGCCGCCCACGTCCAAGACGGTGCGGGTGCCCGGGAAGAAGTGGTGGGCAGCCCGCGCGTGGGCGGTCAGGTCGGTCACCTGGGTGTCCCGGAAGGGCACTTGGTAGCGCCCGTAGCCGGTGCTCACGATGTAGGCCACGTCGCGCTCGGCCAGGCCGGCGGCCCTCAGCGCCTCCTGGAGGGCGCGGGTGGCCGCCTTGTCGAGCTTGAAGCCCGTCTTGACAATGCTCTTGCCGACGATCTCTGCCCCGTCGTCCAGGACGACGGCCTTGGTGTAGGTGGAGCCCACGTCAACGCCCGCTGTGTACATGATCACACCTCCCTTGTGGCCGGCGTTCGGCTGCTGATGATGCGGTCCATGGCGAAGAGGGCGGCGCCCAGGGCGCCCATGAAGTGGGATTCCTCGCTGACGTTCAGGCGCAGGCCCAAGAGTTCGTTGAGCACGTTGACCATGCCGATGTTCTTGGCCACGCCCCCGGTGAAGGTGACCTCCTCCTCGATGCCCACGCGCCGCAGGAGGCCGATGGAGCGGGTGGCGATGGAGCGGTGGACGCCCATGAGGATGTCCTCGATCTTCTTGCCCTTGGCGAGCCAGGAGAGCACCTCGGTCTCGGCGAAGACGGTGCAGGTGGTGCTGATCTTGACCGGGCGCTGGGCCTGAAGGGCAATGGCCCCGATCTCGGCGAGGGGGATGTCGAGGGCCATGGCCGCGTACTGGAGGAAGCGGCCCGTGCCGGCCGCACACTTGTCGTTCATCACGAAGTCGATCACGTCGCCGTCCGGGCTGACGCGGATGGCCTTGGTGTCCTGGCCGCCCATGTCGAGCACGGTGCGGGTGCCGGGGAACATGTGGACGGCCCCGCGGGCGTGACAGCTTATCTCCGTGATCTGGGTGTCGCCGAAGGTCACCTTGTAGCGGCCGTAGCCCGTGCCCACCACAAAGGCCACGTCCTCCTCGTAGATGCCGCCGTTCTCCAGGGCGGCGTGGAAGGCGTTCTCGGCGGCGCGCACCACGTTGGCGCCCGTGTCGATGAGCGCGCGGCCCACGATGCGCCGGTCCTCGTCGATGATGACGGCCTTGGTCTGGGTTGAGCCCACGTCCACGCCTGCTGCGTAAGCCATGATCCTTCCTCCTTTCGTGCCTCGAAGCCCCGCTCACCTCACGCCGCGCCGGCCTGCAACTTGCGCGTGGCCAAGCCCTCGAAGAAGGCGTCGATGCGGTTCTTCAACTGGGCCTCGGAGACAACGCGCTGGTCCATCATGTCGGACTCGATGTAGAGGGTGAGCACGTCGGTCTGGGCCATCACGGCCCGGCGCGTGTCGGCCAGGCCGGTGGAGACGGTGCGACAGCTCTTGATGGGGTGGAAGACGATGCCGTCCACGTGGTAGTCGGCCACCATGTGGGCCAGGACGCGGTCCTGGAAGAACATGCTGTCCATGGCGTCGCTCACGCTGAGCAGGATGCCGGTGGCCAGGCTCTCCAGGGGGCGCTCCAGGTCGTACTGGAAGCCCCGGTTGAAGCCGCCGGAGGCGAACCAGAGGTAGGTGGAGTTGACGAAGACGCCCCCCCACTCGGCGAAGAACTCGTAGAAGCGGCGGAAGATGGGGTAACAGGGCACGCCCACGAAGATGAGGCGGTACTTCTCCTCGGGCAGGGTGCCGATGCCGTGGGCCACCTTGTACTCCATCTCCTCCACCAGGCGCACGAAGTAGTCGGCCCCATCGGGGGTGCCCCGCAGGGCGTTGGCCACGCCCAGGTAGATGGTGCCCTCGGTGAGGGCGTTGAAGACGGCGGGGCGCTCGCGGTTCAGCTCCAACACCCGCGCCCAGTTGCGGCTCATCACGTTGGCGTTGTGGAGCACTTGGCGGAGCTTGTCCACGTCGAAGGGCGTGCCCGTGATCTCCTCGCAGAGGGCGATGAGCTCCTGCAACTGGTGCTCCACGTAACGCCGGTCCCGCTCGAAGTCGGGGCTGCCAACGTCAGCTCGGGTGTAGGCCTGCCGGGTGCCGGGAATGTCGAAGGTGAAGACGGGAACGTGGTAGAAGCGCTCCCAGATCTCGGCCCACTTGATGTAGGTGTTGCAGGCGTTCGTGGCGACGGCCAGGGAGGGGCGGGGAATGCGCCCCATGGGGTGTTCGCCCCCCCGCAGTTGGACGGCCACGTCGGCCTTCACGTAGCCGCAGATGTCGGGGGAGTAGCCGTAATCCTCGGCCTCGTTGAGGTAGTCGAGGGCCACGTGGCGCACGGCCGTCTGGAGGGAGTTGATCTCGGGGAAGACGAGGTGGAAGTCGAAGGCCTTCAGCACCTCGGCCATGCTCCCCATGACGAAGACGTAGGCCGCGTGTTCGCCCCGCTCCTGGGCCTCGGTCAGCTCGCGGAACCACTGGCGGAAGAGGGCCGCGCCCTCCTTGTTTCCCCGGCCAACCAGTTCGGGTTGGGCAACGGTTGCTGTGCTCATGGCGCTCACCTCGCTTGGTGTGTCAACCACACGGTCGTTTCGGCCCCTACGGCGTCACACGAAGAGAATGTTCTCCACGAAGGTCTCCAACTGGATCTGCAGGTGGTCGAAGCTGGTCATCTTCTGCTCGAACTCGCTCACGAAGTAGGGGATGCCGGCCTCGTCGAGGGCCTTGGCGTAGGCCACCTGCTCGTCCAGGCCGGGCTCGCACATCTTGGCCGCGGTGATGATGGCCGCCTCGGCGCGGGCGTTGCGGATGCGCTCGAGGAGCATCTTCTCCTTGGGCTTGCGCAAGTCGTGCTGCACGGGGCTGTAGCTGGACATGTTGATGTAAGCGTCGGCCAAGTTGTAGAGGGGGTCGCCCTCGGTGGGCACGTCGTCGAGAATCCAGCGGAGGCCGATGAGCAGGTCGTCGTCCACCACGTAGCAGGACTGGCCGATGGCCCGCAGCATGTCGAGGGGGGGCTGCTCGCAGAAGCCGCCCTCGAAGACCACCCGGATCTTGTCCTGCCTGGGGGCCTGGCGCTCCCGGATCATGGGGATCACCGCCCGCAGGAGCTCGTTGTGCTCCTCCCGGGGAATGCGCCCGCCGATGGCCACCAGGACGTAGGCCTCGTCCACGGAGAGGAGCCACGGCGTCTCCCGCTTGATGGCGTAGAGCTCGCGGATGAGACGGCGGTTCTCGTTGAAGACCTCGATGGAGCGGCGGATGGCCTCGTCGGTCACCGGGCGACCCACCACCTGCTCGATGTCCCGGCGCAGGCGGTCGTACTCGTCCCGCAGGTAGGGCACGGCGTAGGCCGAGTTGGCGTTCTGGGGCAAGTAGAGGATTTGGGCGGGATAGGAGAAGTTGCGGGCCCAGATGCCGGCCAAGTTGCGGGCGGCGTCGCAGATGGGGTGGGTCACGAACATGTCGAGCTCCAGCCGGCCGGTGAGGGCCAGCTCCAGGGAGCTGCGCAGGATGGAGCAGAGGTAGGAGCCGAAGTGGGAGTCGGCGTGGCGGGCCTCCACGGGCGCGCCCGCCACCTTGACGGGCAACATGCCGGCCGCGTGGGCGATCTCCTCGGGGAAGTAGACCTGGAAATGGCCCAACACCTTGCCCCCGGCCTCACGCCACCGGCGCACGGTGGGGAACTCGGCATCCTCCACCAGCTCACGACAGAGCCACAGGATGTCGTCGAGGGGCTTGTCCTGCCAACCGTCTAGCACGTTCACGTTCACCCTCCCTTGATCACTGATTCCCGGCAATCACCGATCCTTCCACACCGGCGTGCGCTTCTCCATGAAGGCCGCCAGCCCCTCGTGGGGGTCGTCGAGGGCCATGAGCTCGTCCAAGTAGACCTGCTCGGCCATCTCCAGGGCGCGCTCGAAGGGCAGGTCGAGCCCCCGCAACACCACCTGTTTGGTGAGCCGCACGACGGGGGCGCTGAGGGCGGTGAACTGGGCCAGAAAGGCGTCCACCTGCTCGGCGAAAGAGTCGGCGGGGTAGACGTGGTTCACCAACCCCAGCTCACGCCCCTCCTGGGCGGTCAGCGTGCGCCCCGTCAGGATGAGCTCCATGGCCCGCTGGCGGCCGACGAGGCGGGGCATCAGGGCCGCGGCCACGGGCGGGAAGACGGCCAGCTTGATCTCGGGCTGGCCGATCTTGGCCCCCTCGGCGGCCACCACCACGTCGCAGGCCATGGCCAGCTCCCAGCCGCCACCGAGGGCCGCGCCGTTGACGGCGGCCACCACGGGCGCGGGGAAGTGGAGCACCCGGCGAACGACCGCGTGAAAGCGGGCGAGCATCTCCTCCACGCGGTCGGCCGTGTGGTCGGCCACATCCACGCCGGCGCAGAAGGCGCGCCCGGCCCCCGTGATCACGGCCACCTTGAGGGGCTCTTGGCGCCCCACTTGCTCCAGCGCGGCCTCCAGCTCGCCCATCATGGGAATGTGGAGCACGTTGAGGGGCGGCCGGTCGAGGGTGATGCGGGCCACCCCGCCCTCCACGTCCACCTTCAGGAATGCAAATGACATGACTTCCCCCTCACGTTGGTTGTCGGCCTTCCGGCGGCGACGCCCGGGAACAGCGCGCCGGCACCGGCAGAGAGATGACTTTGTTGACCAAAGATGTCAATAATTGTTCTTCCGTTATGAAGCCGTTATATAACGAATTTTACACTACCGTATGAGTATCGTTACACTTTGAGTATACCGAAAAACACCCCCGTTGTCAAGGGGTTTTTTGCCACCAAAACGGCCGCGCGCCCCGACAGGTTGCTCCCACGGTTTGCCCACGTGCGGGCAGGGCTTGAGCTGGCCCCGCCTGCGTCGTCACGTCGTTCGGGAAGGCCGTGAGAAGGACTCAAGCGTCATTATGTAGATAACGAGGGGAGAAGGACAGGTGCTCGTGCTGGCGACCAAACAGGCTGAGGAACCGGCGAAGAG
>JALSKA010000041.1 GCA_026989095.1 Ardenticatenaceae bacterium | reverse complement strand
TGGGAAGAGCTCGACCGCAAGCGCGAGCAGGCCTGGGAGGAAAACCGGCGCCGCTGGGAAGAGCTCGACCGCCGCTGGGAGGAGCTCGACCAGAAGCGCAAGCAGGCCTGGGAGCAGCTCGAACGCCGCTGGGAAGAGCTCGACCGCAAGCGCGAGCAGGCGTGGGAGGAAAACCGGCGCCGCTGGGAGGAGCTCGACCGCCGTTGGGAGGAGCTTGACCAGAAGCGCAAGCAGGCTTGGGAGCAGCTCGAACGCCGCTGGGAAGAGCTCGACCGCAAGCGCGAGCAGGCCTGGGAGGAAAACCGGCACAAGTGGGAAACTTGGGAGGAAAGGTGGCGGGAAGCTTGGGCGAGATCTGACCGCCGGTTTGAGGAGCAGATGGAAGCCATACGCGCTCTCGCTCGCCGGCACGACCAGAGCATCGGCGCGTTGGGAGCACGGTGGGGCCTCCAGACCGAAGCATCATTCCGCAACGCGCTGGCCGGCATTCTGGGCGACCTGTTCGGGCTCCACGTCTCCCGTGTGGTCGAATACGATCACGCCGGCGAGGTGTTCAACCGCCCCGAACAAGTCGAGCTGGATTTGATCATCAAGAACAGCCACCTCATCATCGGCGAGATCAAGTCGTCCGTCAGCAAGGGTGATGTCTTTCTCTTCGAGCGCAAGGCCAGATTTTACGAGAAGACTCACGGCGTCAAGGCAGACCGGTGGATTCTGATCTCGCCCATGGTGGACCCGGGCGCCCGTGAGATGGCCGAGCAATTGGGCATCGAGGTCTACAGCTACGCCGAAGATGCTGGCGAGGCGCTGACCAGCGACGATGCCCCTTCGGAGTAGTACACACCTCCTTCGCCGTTCAAGTCCAGTCTCACCCCTGGCCTCAGCGAACAGAGTCGAAGCGGCAGGACTATGGCTCACACAGGGACACCACAGGAGCGGGCGTACATTCTTGGCGTAGGCGTCAGTGCCATCAACATGAAGATGGCCGTCGAGATTATCGAGGGGTGGATCGAGCGCCGGGAGCCCCACTACGTCTGCGTGACAGGGGTCCACGGGGTCATGGAAAGCCAGCGAGACCCAGCCCTGCGCGCCATCCACAACCGCGCCGGTCTCGTCACCCCGGACGGCATGCCCCTCGTGTGGCTCAGCCGGCTCAAGGGGTTTGCCCACGTCGAGCGGGTCTACGGGCCCGACTTGACCTTGGCGCTTTGCGAGCGGGCGGCGCAGAGGGGCTACCGCCACTTCTTCTACGGCGGCGCCCCCGGCGTGCCCGAAGCCCTCGCTGCCGAGCTCACACGTCGGTTCCCGGGCCTTCAGGTGGCCGGCACCTTTTCACCCCCGTTCCGCCCGCTGACCCCGGAGGAAGACGAGGAGGTGGTCCGCATGATCAACGCCGCCGAGGCGGACATCGTCTGGGTTGGCCTCAGCACGCCCAAACAGGAGCGCTGGATGGCCGATCACGTGGGCCGGCTGACGGCGCCTGTGCTCATCGGCATCGGCGCCGCGTTCGACTTCCTGACAGGCCGCAAACCGCAAGCACCCCGGTGGATGCAACAGGCAGGGCTGGAGTGGCTCTTCCGGCTTCTCACCGAGCCACGCCGCCTGTGGAGGCGCTACTTGGTGAACAACCCGCTCTTCCTCACGTTGATCGCCCTTGAGATGCTGGGCATCCGGCAGTCCGAGCCAACTTCACCTGGCTCGTGAGAGGATCCCGACCGGTGGAACCGCCGATGACTTCTCTCCCCCGTGACACCGACACCACGCGGGTTCCTCCTCTCTCGGCCTTGAGGAGTTGGCTTGCCCGCTTCGAGCAGGGACTTGTCACCACGGCCACCGCCTTGGGTGAGCGCAAGCTCTTGCTTCTCGTCCTGGCCGTGGCAACCATCAACGGCCTCCTCCACGTCTACCTTGTACCACCCTGGCAACACTACGACGAGCCGGGCCACTACGAGTACGTGTGGCTCCTCGTCGACCGCCAGCGCCTGCCGAAGCCCGGCGAGTATGACCAGGCCATGCGGCGCGAGGCGCTCAGCTCCATGATCGAACACGACTTCTTCCGGGAGTTGGGGCCTCCACCGAACCTGCTCATCCAGGATAAGCCCCTCTGGCTGCCCTTCCCCCAGACCACGGACCGCCCCTTCTACTACCTCCTGGCCGCCCTGGCGGTCCGCCCCCTGCGATACGCGGATGTCATCACCCAGCTCTACGCTGCCCGGCTTGTCTCCTGGGCGCTTTACCTGACGAGCGTGCTGTTGGCCTACGCCCTGGTGAGCGAGCTGGTGCCACGCGGCCACCCCCTGCGGCTCACAGTACCCGGCTTCATGGCCCTCCTGCCGGCCTACACGGACCTCATGACAGCCGTCAACAACGATGTGGGCGCCGTGGTGGTCTTCACCCTCTTTCTCTGGGGAGGGGTACGCCTTCTCGTGCGGGGGTTCTCCGTGGCCAGGCTCATCTGGGTCGTGGGAGCCGTTGCCCTGGGCCTCTGGACCAAGAACACCACGGCCCCCGGCCTCCTACTCCTGGCGCTGCTCTTCGTCCTGGCCCTCATGCGGCGGGCGTGGACGTGGCACCGGCTGGCGGCCGTGCCGCTCGCGGTGCTGGCAGCCATGCCCCTCATCTTCTCCTGGGGAGATGCAGCTTACTGGTACCGGTACACCGGCCAGGAACTGGCCACCCGCCAACGGGTGAGCGACGCCCCCGTGGGCGCCTATGCCCTGGCCATTCGGATGGACCCCGAGGACAAACGGCGGCGGGTCATCAACCTCCTGCTGGACGATCAGAGCGAGGCGCTGACGGGCCGCCCCGTGACGTTGGGCCTCTGGATGTGGGCCTCGCAGCCGGTACAAGCCCGGCTGCCGGGGGTGGGTGGCACCAGGTGGAACCGCCCTCCCGTGGAGCTCACCCAAGAGCCCACCTTCTACGCCTTCACGGCCGAGGTCGTGCCAAACGCAAAGAGCGTTCATGTCTACCTCCAGCCGTGGGTCGAGCAGGAGCTGAACGGGCCGGTCACGGTCTACTACGACGGCCTGGTGTTGGTCGAGGGCAAGTGGCCGGCCGACCAGCCGCCCCGCTTCGACGGGCCCGACGGCCGAACGGGCACTTGGGGCGGTCAACCCTTCGTCAACCTCCTGCGCAACCCCTCGGGCGAAGAGGGATGGCCGTTGGTGCGCCCTTGGGTCGTGCGGACGATGAGGAAGTTGATCTCGCCCATTCCCCTGGGGCCCTTCGAGATGATCAGCCTGATCTTGGATTGGGAGCGCACCGGGTGGATCTATCGTGTCACGGCACGGCGGCTGTTACAGACGTTTTGGGCCGTTTTCGGGTGGGGAGGCGTGCTCATCGCCCCGTGGTGGTACAGAGTGCTCACGTGGGCCACGGTGCTGGGCCTAGTGGGCGCCCTGGCACGGGCCGTGCGGCTGGCCCGTGAACCTTGGGCGCCGGGCGTCAAGTGGGCCCTCGCCTTCCTGGGCGCAGCGGGGCTGTTGGTCTGGGGCATGGTGTTCATGCGCCCCTTGCCGACCATACTCCCCTGGAACCCGCTCCTCATCCCCGTGGCCCGCTACGCCTACCCGGCCATCGTGCCCTCGGCCCTGGCCCTGGTCGCCGGTTGGACGGCCTGGCCGTGGCGCCGCTGGCGCCTCTGGAGCACGGTGGTCATGGTCATCGCGCTGGCGGTGCTCAACGTGGTCTCGCTCCGGCGAATCGTCACTTTCTGGTGAGGAGAAGTCCAAGGTGGAGCGCACACTCGACCCACAAGCGCAGGCTGAACGCGCCTCGGACAACTCATCTCCGGCGCCCGCAGCCGAACCTCGGTTCCCCCTGTGGGCGACCGCGCGCCGCCGGGCGTGGCCCTTCGTGGTGTTCCTCGCCGTGGGCGTGGCTCTCGCCATCGTGTGGCGAAGTCTTCCGTGGCTCCTGTGGGCGTACAACCTCTACCAGGCCGGCCGGCTGATGGAACAGGGCCTGGCGTGGCCTGAGCCCCGCCACGTGGACACTCTTCCAGTGAGCATCGACAGCACATCCCTCGAACGGGCCCTGGGCCACCTGAGCGCGGCCATCCGCTGGCGGCCGGACCACCCTTACGCTTACCGCTTGGCCGGCCGCATTTACTTGGCCCAACAGAGATGGGACAAGGCCGCCCAAGCTTTCGAGCGGGGCCGCGCGCTGGCTCCCCTTCACCCCATGGCCGACTGGGAGGCCGGCCTGGCCTACGAGCAGATGGAGCGCGCTGTCCGCACGTCGCCGTCCACGCCGTTGGTGCCGCGGCTGGCCTTCGCCGAAGTGGAGGCGCCGGACATGCCCCTCGACACCCCCTTCTGCCGGCCCGGCAACGCACGCGCCTGCTACGCCGGCGTGACCGCCTTTCGGCTCCCCTACGCTGCCGCGGGCGACTCCACTCCCGTGGAGCTCCCCACCTTCTTCCTCCACCCGCCGGCCAAAGCCCGCCTCCGGCTGGAGGTGCCGGCCGAGCAGAGCGCGCTCCGCTTTGTCCTGGGCCTGGCACCCGAGGCACGGGAGTGGGGCACCGATGGGGCCACGTTCCAGGTGTGGGTGGAAGCGCCGGACGAAGCGGCCCGGCTGATCTTCGAGCGCCACGTGTCGGCCGGGGAGGCGCGGCAGGGGTGGCTCCTCGGATGGGCCGACCTCTCCCCGTGGGCCGGACGCGAGATCACCCTCGTGTTGGGCACGGCCGGCGGCCCCTCCGGCAACACGGCCGGCGACTGGTACGGCTGGGGAGATGTGGCCCTCACCACGCCTGCCGCGGCCCGCTACGCCGCTTTCGCCCCCAAGGCCCGCCAGCGGGCCGCGTGGTTGGACGGCCGCTTCGACGGCGATGCTCTCCTGGATCGCGGCGACGAGGCCAGAAGGGCGAAGCGCTACGGGGAAGCCTTCGCGTGGTACGACCGGGCGTTGGTCACCTTCCCGACGACCGAGGGGGCCGTCTTCCACCGCCGGGGGTTGGCCTTTAAGGCACAGAAGGCGTGGGCGCGCGCCGAGGCCGCCTTCAGGACGGCGATCCGCGCTTGGCCCACTAACCGTGATCTCTGGTATGAGCTGGCCCTCGTCCTGAAAGAGCAGGGGCGGTTCCGGGAGGGCGTCGAGGCCCTGCGACAGGGCGCTGATGCCCCCCAAGGCACCGTTGCGCCGAGCATCGTGCTCCTGGAACTCGGGCGGATGTACGAGCGCCTCCGGCAGTGGGACCGGGCGAAAGCGGCTTACGAGGAGGCGCTGGCCCGCGATCAGTTCACCCAGCCGGCCCAAAAAAACAGCACGCTCTACACGTATGGCGTATTGCTCAAGCGGCTGGGCGAGTTGGACAGGGCACAAGCTCTCTTGAGCGAGGTCATTGAACGCGACCCTAACTCCTATTGGTCCTACATCCACAGGGCTGAAGCCCTCTGGGGGCTTGACCGCAAGGACGAGGCCGAGGCCATGCTCCGGCAGGCCATCGAGTTACAGCCCAACGTCAAGTGGGCCTACCGGTCCCAAGGGCTCCTCTACGCCCGCGACGGAGAGCGCGACAAGGCCATCCCCTTCCTCCGCAAGGTGCTCGAAATCGACCCCAACGACCAACAAGTCCGAAACACCTTGGAAAACCTCCTGGCTCCTCCCCAAGGCGACCAACCGTAAAGGCCCCACAAAAAAGACGAGCACCCCCTGAGAACGCCCGTCTCAGGGGGTGCTCGTCCGCCGGCGCGTGTGGCGCCGCAGCCTGCCGGCGCCAGGCTCACGAGGAGCGGGGCACTTCCAGGGGCGCTCGCGGGCTAATGCGGCGGATCTTCTGGATGATGCGCTCGCGCTCGGCCTGGTCCTTGGTCGCGGCCAGCCGCTCGCGCAGCTTGCGGAGCTTCTTGCGGCGATGGCGGCGCCGGCGAATCTCCCTGACACGTTCAGCTCGATGCGTAGCCATACATCTCCTCCTCATCCGTTGTTACCGCCTGTAGAAACAGCTTATCCCAACCGACACCGGAAATTATACACCAACTCCCGGTGGTCTCAAGTCAGAAACGCCCCGTGTCAACCCGCTGAGGGACCCACTTGTCAGCATGTCGGCTTTGCGCTACCATACTCGCGGCGAAAGGATGAACGTTGTCGGCGTGTTCCCCCAGACCCATATGGCAAGCAAAGGCCTTGGCCCAAAGGCCTGTCCGGCACAGAGTCCGGCTGGCCGTTTCCCCGCTTCGCTGTGCCCTTTGGTCACATTTCAGAGACGGAGGAGGTGAGCGTTGTTCGGCGAAATCAAGCTCTTCACCGGCACAGCCCACCCGGAGCTGGCCCAGGAGATCAGCGAGTACCTCCAGATTCCCCTCAGCGGCGCCGATGTCTTCCAGTTCCCCAACGAGAACATCTTCGTGCGCCTGCACCAGAGCGTGCGGGGCCAAGATGTCTTCGTCGTTCAGCCCATGTGTCGGCCCGTCAACAAGAACATCATGGAGCTGCTCATCATCATCGACACCCTGAAGCGAGATTCGGCCGGCCGCATCACGGCCGTGGTGCCCTATTTCGCCTACGCGCGATCCGACAAGAAGGATCAGCCCCGCGTGCCCATCACGGCTCGCCTGATCGCCGACCTGCTGGAGACGGCCGGCGCCGACCGTTACTTGACCATTGACTTGCACGCCGGCCAAATCCAGGGCTTCTTCAAGATCCCCGGAGACGAACTCACCGCCTTCTACCTGCAACGGGATTACCTGCTCAGCAAGCGCATCCCCGACATGGTCGTGGTGGCTCCTGACGTGGGCGCCTCGAAGAAGGCCCGCAACCTGGCCGAGGCCCTCAACGCGCCCTTGGCCATCGTCGAGAAGCGGCGCATGGGCAACGACCCCACGGCCAAGGCCCTCACCCTCATTGGCGATGTGCGGGACCGCAACGTGATCATCTTCGACGACGAGGTTGACACGGCCGGCACCATGGCCGGCGCCATCCACTTCCTCAAGGAAGCCGGCGCCCGCGACATCTACGCCGTCGCCACCCACGGGATCCTCTCCGACCCGGCCACCGAGCGCCTGCGCAACGCCCCTCTCACCGAGTTGATTCTCACCAACACCGTCCACATCCCGCCGGAGAAGCGCCTGCCCAACATGACCATCCTCAGCGTCGCCCCGCTCCTGGGCGAGGTGATCCGGCGCATCCACTTCGGCATCTCGGTGGGGGCGCTCTTCAACGAGTAGCTCCGCCCCCTTCCGGCCCACGGGCGGAGCCTGGGGCCGCACGGATTGTGAAGAACCCTTAACAGCCTGTTCAACGAAGCTTAAAGTGAGGTTAACGGCCACACAACTGGGAAGGCGTATGATGGGAAACAGAGCGGACATCCCCAAAAGCTAAGGAGGAGAAACGATGAACGGACGCCTTCCCCTGGCCCTCGTGCTCGCCTTGGCCTTGGTTGGCCTGTTCTTGGCTGCCTGTGGTGGCGGTCAACAGGGTGCCGGCGACCAAAACGGCCTGTCGGGAAGCATCGTCGTTGACGGCTCCAGCACCGTCTTCCCCATCTCCGAGGCCGTGGCCGAGGAGTTCGGGGCTGAGAACCCCAACGTGCGCGTCTCCGTGGGCGTGAGCGGGACAGGCGGCGGGTTCAAGAAGTTCTGCGCCGGCGAGATCGACATCACCGATGCCTCCCGCCCCATCAAGGAGAGCGAAGTGGAAGCCTGCGCCCAAAACGGGATCGAGTTCATCGAGCTGCCGGTGGCCTTCGACGGGCTCACCGTGGTGGTGCATCCCGAGAACGACTGGGCCACGTGCCTGACCGTGGACGACTTGAGGACCATGTGGGAGCCAGCCGCCCAAGGCACCGTCACCCGGTGGAACCAGGTGCGCCCCGAGTGGCCCGATGCCCCGCTGAGCCTCTACGGCCCCGGCACCGACTCGGGCACTTTTGACTACTTCACCAGCGCGGTGGTGGGCGAGGAAGGGGCCAGCCGGGGCGACTACACGGCCAGCGAGGACGACAATGTGCTGGTGCAGGGCGTGGCCAACGACCCCTACGCCCTCGGGTACTTCGGCTTCGCCTACTACGTCGAGAACCAGGACAAGATCAAGGCCGTGGCCATCGACGGCGGAAACGGCTGTGTCCTTCCCAGCGAGGAGACCATCAACAACGGCACATATCAGCCCCTCTCCCGCCCCATCTTCATCTACGTGCGCAAGGACGCCTTGGACCGCCCCGAAGTCGAGGCGTTCGTCACCTTCTACTTGGACAACGCGGCCGCGCTCGCCGCCGAAGTGGGCTATGTGGGGCTCCCCGACCGCGCCTACGAGCTGGCAAAGGAGCGGGTGGCCAAGCGGATCACGGGCTCGGTCTTCAGCGGCGGGTCCCAAGTGGGCATCTCCATCGAGGAGTTGCTGAAAATCGAGGAGTAAGCCGAGGGAAGAGATGACAGCGCAGCAGCCCACATCTCAAGCGTCCCAGGCCGCCGCGCGCGCGGACGTGTACCCGGCCCTGCGCCGCAAGCAGGGCCGGCACACCGTGGAGGCCATCATCCGTGCCGTCCTGCTGGCCTGCGGGCTCATCTCCGTGCTCACCACTGTGGGCATCGTGGTCGTGCTGCTCTACCAGTCGCTCCAGTTCTTCCGTGAGGTCTCGGTCCTCGAATTCCTCACGGATACCCAGTGGACCCCGCTGTTCACCGAAAAACACTTCGGCGTCTGGCCACTGGTGGCCGGCACCTTCCTCACGTCGGCCATCGCGCTGGCGGTGGCGCTGCCCCTGGGGCTTCTGAGCGCCATCTACCTGAGCGAGTACGCCTCGGCGCGCACCCGGGCGATCGTCAAGCCCATTCTGGAAGTCCTGGCCGGCATCCCCACCGTCGTGTACGGCTACTTCGCCCTGCTCTTCGTGACGCCGTGGCTCCAGAAGGTCATCCCCGACTTGGCCGGGTTCAACGCCATCAGCCCGGGGATCGTCATGGGCATCATGATCCTGCCGATGGTCTCCTCCCTGAGCGAGGACGCCCTGCACGCCGTCCCCCAGGCCCTGCGGGATGCCGCCTACGCCCTGGGAGCCACCAAGTTCGAGGTTTCCACGCAAATTGTCGTGCCGGCTGCCCTTTCGGGCATCGCCGCTTCCTTCATTCTGGCCATTTCCCGGGCCGTGGGCGAGACCATGATCGTGGCCATTGCGGCCGGGCAGCGCCCCGTGTTCACCCTTGATCCGCGCGGCCCCATTCAGACCATGACGGCCTACATCGTGCAGGTGAGCCTTGGGGATACGCCGGCCGGCTCATTGGCCTTCAAGACGATCTTCGCCGTGGGGTTCACCCTCTTCCTGATGACGCTGGTGCTCAACATCGTCAGCCACCTGATCGTGCGCCGTTATCGCGAACGCTACTGAGGGCGCGGGAGGAGTCATGCAGCTTCAGGAGCACACCTTCGTCCACCAGCTCGGCCAACGGCGCCTGAAGGGGCGCATCTTCCGCGCCGTGGCCTTCGGGGCCATCTGCGTGGCGCTGGTCATGTTGGCCCTGCTCTTCCTCGACGTGATCGCCGACGGCATCGGCCGGCTCAACTGGCAGTTCCTCACCAGCTTTCCTTCCCGCCGGCCGGAGCGGGCCGGCATCCTCTCGGCCCTGGTGGGCTCCATCTTCATGGTGGTGCTCATGGCCGTGATCGCCTTTCCCATAGGCGTGGGAGCGGCCATCTACTTGGAGGAATACGCCCCCAAGAACTGGCTGACCGACCTCATCCAGATCAACGTGGCCAACTTGGCCGGCGTGCCCTCCATCATCTACGGCCTGCTCGGCCTGGAGATCTTCGCCCGCTGGCTCTCCGGCTTCACCGGAGGCCGTTCCCTGCTCACCGGCTCCCTGACGATGGCCCTCCTCATTCTGCCCATCGTGATCGTCTCGGCCCGCGAGGCCATCCGCGCCGTTCCCGACGACATCCGCCTGGCCGCCCTGGCCCTCGGGGCCACCCGCTGGCAGGTTGTGCGCGATCACGTGCTGCCCTACGCCATGCCGGGCGTCCTGACGGGCATGATCCTGGCCACCTCGCGCGCCATTGGCGAAACCGCCCCCCTCATCACCATCGGCGCGCTCACCTACGTCGCCTTCCTGCCCGACAGCGTGCGCAGCCAGTTCACCGTGCTCCCCATCCAGATCTTCAACTGGGTCTCGCGCCCCCAAGCCGGCTTTCACGTCAACGCCGCGGCCGGCATCATCGTGCTGCTGGCCATCCTGCTCTCCATGAACGCCCTGGCCGTCTACCTGCGTCACCGGTTTGAACAACGGCTCAAGAGGTGAATCCATGACCGTCCACGTAATGACACCACCGGCGCCCGCCGACGTTGCCGACGTGGAAGAAATTGCCGTCCTCAAGGCCAAGGGGGTCAACGTCTACTACGGCTCCAAGCAGGCCCTGCGCGACGTGCAGCTCTACGTGCCCGAGCACAAGATCACCGCCCTCATCGGCCCCTCAGGGTGTGGCAAGAGCTCCCTGCTGCGCTGTTTCAACCGCATGAACGACCTCATCCCCGAGGCCCGCGTCGAGGGGGAGATCACCTACCGCGGCCAGGACATCTACGCCCCAGACATCGACCCCGTGGAGGTCCGCCGGCGCATTGGCATGGTCTTCCAGAAGCCCAACCCCTTTCCCAAGTCCATCTACGAGAACGTGGCCTGGGGCGCGCGCATCAACGGCTACCAGGGCGACCTGGACGAGCTGGTCGAGCGGGCTCTCCGCCAGGCCGCCCTCTGGGACGAGGTGAAAGACCGCCTGCACGAGAGCGCCCTGGCCCTCAGCGGGGGCCAGCAACAGCGCCTCTGCATCGCCCGCACTATTGCCATCGAGCCGGAAGTCATCCTCATGGACGAGCCGGCCTCCGCCCTCGACCCCATTGCCACCCTCAAGATCGAGGACCTGATGCGCGAGCTCAAGGAGCGGTACACCATTCTCATCGTGACCCACAACATGCAACAGGCCGCCCGTGTGAGCGACTACACGGCCATGATGATGCTCACCGAGGACCAGAAGGCCGGCACCGTCATCGAGTTCGGCCAGACGGAACAGATCTTCACCCGCCCGAACGACCCCCGCACTGAAGCCTACATCACCGGCCGCTTCGGGTAGAGCACCGACGGCGAGGAGCAGGCCATGCCGACGATCCTGCTCGTGGAGGACGACCGCACCCTGCGCGAGGTGGTGGCGCTCAACCTGGAACGCCAGGGCTTCACCGTTCACCAAGTGGCCGACGGTGAAGCCGCGCTGGCCGCGGTGCGCCACACGCCCCCGGACCTGATCGTGTTGGACGTCATGCTGCCCAAGCTGGACGGCCTGAGCCTCTGCCGCATCATCCGGGCCGAATCCGACGTGCCCATCATCCTGCTCACAGCCCGCACGGGCGAGGTGGACAAGATCGTGGGCCTGGAGAGCGGCGCCGACGACTACGTGACCAAGCCCTTCAGCATCGGCGAGCTCATCGCCCGCATTCGGGCCGTGTTGCGCCGGGCCGAAGGCCACAAGGCCGCCGCCCAAGTGCTGCAGGTTGGCCCCCTGCGCCTCGACCTGCTGCGGTGGGAGGCCACCCGCGGAGGGCGCCCCCTCGCCCTGAGCCCGCGCGAGTTCCGCCTGCTGGCCGAGTTCATGCGCCACCCCGGCATGGTGCTCTCCCGCGACCTGCTGCTCGAGCGGGTGTGGGGGCCCTACTACGTGGGCGACGTGCGCACCGTTGACGTCCACGTGCGGTGGCTCAGGCAAAAAATCGAGGAAGACCCCTCGAACCCGCGCTGGATTCAGACAGTGCGGGGGGTGGGGTATCGCTTCACCGTGCCAGAGGAGCCATGAACGTGTGGTGGTGCCTCCTCGGCCTGGCCGGCGTCGCCGCGTTGTTGGCCCTCTTGCTCTGGCAGAGCCGCCGAAGGGAGCACCACTGGCGACACGTGGCCCAACGCCGGCGCCAACAGGCCGGCAGCGGCGGCGACGACAGCGGCGCCCCCCTGTGGCTTCACACCGTCTTCGAGCGCTTCCCGGCCCCCCTCCTCGTCGTTGACCGGCAAGGCCACGTGGTGGCCGCCAACCCACAGGCCGTGCAGGCCTTCGGGCGGCCACGCCCGGGGGAGCCGCTTATCTTCCGGCTCCGCCACCACGCCGCCGTGGAACTCGTGGAGCACGTGCTGCGCGACGGTGACCCGGCCGTGCAGGCCATCACCCTTGAGGAGGGCACGGTGTACCACCTCTACGCCTGGCCGTGGCCGTTGACGAAGCCCCCACAAGGTGCTATCCTCTTCTTGCAAGACGTGACCGAACACGTCCACGCCGTTCGCGCCCGGCGCGAGCTGGCCGCCAACTTGGGCCATGAGCTGCGCACGCCGCTCACCAGCCTGCACGTGTTGGCCGAAACGCTCGTCCACGGAGGGCTGGAGGACCCCGATCTGGCGCGCCGGCTGGCCGACCGGATGCTCAACGAGGTGCGGGCCACCGCGGCCCTCGTCGAGGACATGATGGCCCTCTCGATGATCGAAAGCGGCCGCGTGCCCTTGCGCCTCGAACACCTGCCCCTGGCCGACGTGGTGGCCGAACGGGTGGAGCGCCTTCGTCCGTTGGCCGAGGAGAAGGCCATTGCCGTGGTGCAGCGAGTTCCGGCCGACATCGTGCTCCCCCTCGACAGGGAACGGTTCGGCCAAGTGCTCACCAACCTGCTCGACAACGCCGTCAAGTTCACCCCGGCCGGCGGCCTGGTGACCGTGGAGGCCGCCCGCCACGGCCCTTGGGTGCGCCTTGTGGTGCGCGACACCGGGCCGGGCATCCCGTCGGAGGCCCTCCCGCACATCTTCGAGCGCTTCTACAAGCTCGACCGGGCCCGCACCCGGGAAGGCCAGCAGGGCACAGGGCTGGGGCTGGCCATCGCCAAACACCTCGTGTTGGCCCACGGAGGCCGCATCTGGGCCGAGAGCTCGCCCGGCCGGGGGGCCACCTTCTTCGTGGAGCTGCCGGCCGAGCCGGGCTCTACCCACGCCGGCCCACCGCCGTAAGCCCGCGCTCGCCCGTGGACCAACCCGGCGCGCCGTGGAAGATGCCAAGTGTCGGATGTGGAGAGACCAAGTGAGGGTTCACCATGAACAACGTGCGGCTCGACTTCCAACACAAGCTTCAGGCCCTGGAAGGTGACGTCATCCGCCTGGGCAGCATGGTTGACGAGGCCATCGCCAACGCCATCAAGTCCCTGGAGGAGGGCGATCTCGCCCTGGCCCAGCAGGTGGTGCGCAACGACGAGGCCATCAACCGGCTCCGCTACTACATCGAGGAGCACGGCTCCGCGCTCATCGCCACTCAGCAGCCGCTCGCCCGCGACCTGCGCACCATCATCGCCGCCATGTACGTGGCCACCAACTTGGAGCGCATGGCCGACCACGCCGCCGGCGTGGCCCGGCTCACCCTGCGGCTGGCCCGCACGCCCCGCACCGATCTCCTTCCCCAGTTCCGCCAAATGGCCGACGTGGGGCGGGAAATGCTCAACCAATCCCTGGAAGCCTTCATCCACCACAACGCCGACTTGGCCCACGACGTGGCCGCCCGAGACGACGAGGTGGACGAGCTCTACAACGTGATCTTCCAGGCCATGATCCGCCACATGATCGAGAACCCCGAGCAGGTGCAGAGCGCCACCTACCTCCTCTGGGTGGCTCACAACCTGGAACGTGTGGGCGACAGGGTCACCAACATCTGCGAGCGGGTCATCTACATGGTGACCGGTGAGCTCATGGAATTCGTGGACGACCGCTCCGACAGGGACCTCACGGCCCTCAAGTGAAACAGGAGTCGCCCTCATGCACGTCGGCATGGTCCACTACGCCGCGCCCCCTGTCGTCGGGGGCGTGGAGCTGACCATCTACCACCACGCCCGCGTCCTGCTGGCCCAAGGCCACCAGGTCACCGTGGTGGCCGGCCGGGGTGAGGCCGTCCTGCCCGGCATGGTCTTCCGCCGAGAGCCGCTGGTGGACTCGCGCCACGAACCAATCCTGGCACTTCAGAGGGCGCTCGCCGCCGGGCACGTGCCCGGGGAGTTCGAGGAGACTGTCGAAACGCTCTGTCAGGCCCTGACACATCACCTGGAAGCGTGTGATGTGGTCATCGGCCACAACCTCTTCACGCTCCACAAGAACTTGGCCCTCACGGCCGCCGTCCACCGCCTGGTCGTGGCCGGCGAGGGGCCTCCCTGGGTGGCCTGGCACCACGACTTCGCCTGGCTGCGGCCCCAATACCGCCCGGAGCTCCACCCCGGTGAGCCGTGGGAGCTGCTGCGCCGGCCCTGGCCGGGCGTGCGCCACGTGACCGTCTCCGCAGCCCAGCGGGACGACTTGGCCGCCCTCTACGGCCTCCCGCCCCAGGAGATCAGCGTGGTGCCGCCGGGCGTGGAACCACTGCGCTTCTTCCGCTGCGACGGGGTTGTGGCGCGCCTCGTCGAACAGTGGCGCCTCCTGGAAGCCGACTGCACCTTCCTCCTCCCGGCCCGCATCACGCGCCGCAAGCGCATCGAACTGGGCCTCCGGTGGCTGGAGGCCGTCCGCCGGGTTTCCGGCTGGGACGCGCGGCTCGTCGTCACCGGCCCGCCGGGCCCCCACAACCCGGCCAACGCTGCCTACCTGGAGGAGTTGCTGGAGCTGAGGCGTTCGCTCGGCCTGGAGGACGCCGTTCACTTTGCCTACTTGGCCACGCCCGGAACGCCGCTGCTGCTCGATGACGAGCAGGTCGCCGCCCTCTACCAGGTGGCCGACGCCCTGCTCTTCCCCAGCCGGCAGGAGGGCTTCGGCATCCCGGTCCTCGAGGCCGGTCTCGGCCGGCTACCCGTCTTCGCCGCCGCCCTGCCCCCCTTCCGGGAGAGCGGGGGCGAGCACGTCACCCTCTTCCCGGACGGGACCCCCCCAGACGAGGTGGGGCGCACCATCGTGCGCGTGCTGGAGCGCGACCGGGCCTTCCGGTTCCGGCGCCGTGTCCTCCGCCGCTTCACGTGGTCCACCATTGTGCAGAGACGCCTGCTTCCCCTGCTCGGCGAAGTCGCCCACCGGCCCCCTGTGGCCTAAAAGCTGTCCGTGGCGAAAGCCAACGCCACGTGCTCGATCCACCGGCCGCTGAGGCCCTATCGGAACATGAAGGAGGTTCCCCATGACGCACGACGAACTCCACGAGTACGAAGATGTGGCCGAGCAAGAGAGCCTCTCCGCCGACCGCTCCCAGTACACCATCATCGTGCCCGTCTTCGACCGCGTCGAGGCCGACTGGCACATCCAGATCGCCCTCTCCCTGGCCAAGGGGCGGCGCGGGCGCGTGGTGATCTTCGGCGTCGTCCACGTGCCCGAAGGGCGTTCCCTCAGCGAAGGGGCTGCCCTCGCCCAAATGTGCAGGCGCCGCCTGGACGACTTGCGGGACCGCCTCAAGGACGAGTCGGTCTACATCAAGCCGCGCATCCGGGCCGAACACGAGCCGTGGCGGGCCATTGCCGAGGTGGTCCAGGAAGAGGAGGGCAACATGGTCGTGTTGCCCTGGCACGAGGAGGGCACGCAAGCTTTCCTGGGCACCAACATTGACGTGCTCCTCAGCCGCCTGCCCTGCCACGTGTTGGTGGTGCGGGGCACGCCGTCCCAGCCCATCCGCCGCATCCTGCTGCCCATTCGCGGCACGTCCGAAATGCCCCTTATGCTGGAGGTGGCCCTCTCCCTGGCCCGCACCTACAACGCCCGCCTCACCCTGCTCCACGCCGCCCGGGTCCGCGAGGACGCCGGCAGCCGCCGGCTCTACAACGAGCTCATCCGCCTGAGCCGGCGCAACCCGTGGCTCGAGCAGGAGCTGCGCGTGGACGAGGAGGTGGTCCCCGCCATCCTGGGCCGGGCCGACGAGTACGACCTGATCATCATGGGCGCCGCCGAGGCAGAGTTGGGCAGCGACCTGCGCGCCGTGGGCTCCATTGCCCGCAGCGTGCGCCGGGGGAGCACGGTGCCCCTCATCGTGGTGAAGACCCACCGTCCCTTCTCCATCCGCGCCCTGCGCTACTTGGACGGGGACAAGCGCCTGCCGGCCACGCCCATCTCCGTGTTGGTGGACAAGTGGTTCGCCGAGAACACCTTCAGCAGCGACGAGTTCAAGGACATCGCCCGCCTGGTGGAGCTCAAGGAAGCCCAGGGGCTCACCATCAGCCTCGGGCTGCCGGCCCTCAACGAGGAAGAGACCGTCGGCAACGTGATCCAGACCGTGCGCCGCGCCCTCATGGAAGAGTGCCCGCTGCTGGACGAGATTGTCCTGATCGACTCCGGCTCCACCGACTACACGGTGGAGATTGCCCGCGACTTGGGCATCCCCGTCTACCTGCACAGCGAAATCCTGCCACAATACGGCACCTACCGGGGCAAGGGCGAGGCCCTGTGGAAGAGCCTCTACATTCTCAAGGGAGACATCGTGGCCTGGATCGACACCGACATCGTCAACATCCACCCTCGCTTCGTCTACGGCATCCTGGGCCCGCTGCTGCGCAACCCCACCATTCAATATGTCAAGGGGTTCTACCGCCGCCCCCTCAAGATTGGGGACAAGGTGCAGGCCGGCGGGGGCGGCCGGGTGACGGAACTCGTGGCGCGGCCGCTGATCAACCTCTTCTACCCCGAGCTCTCCGGCCTCGTCCAACCCTTGGCCGGGGAGTACGCGGGGCGCCGTCAGGCCCTGGAGCGGGCTCCCTTCTACACCGGCTACGGCGTGGAGACCGGCCTGCTGCTCGACCTGGTGGAGCGCTACGGCATCAGCGGCATCGCCCAGGTGGACTTGCGCCAGCGCGTCCACCACAACCAGCCCCTCACTGCCCTCAGCCGCATGGCCTTCGCCATTATCCAGGTCTTCATCGATCACCTGGAGCAACGCCAACGGGTGGAGCTCCTGAGCGAGATCAACCGCACCATGAAGATCATCCGCTACGGGCCGGGGCGCTACTTCCTGGAAGAAGTGGCCATCTCCGACCACCGCCGGCCGCCCATCATCACCCTGCCCGAGTACCGCGAGCGCTTCGGCATCACCGACCGGGAGGAACCCGACTCCCTCCAGGAACTCGACTCCACCAACCAGGAGATCACGCCATGACCACCGTCTACGCAGTGCGACACGGCGAGACCCCGTGGAACGTGGAAGGGCGCTACCAGGGACAACTCGATCCTCCCCTCAACGCGCGCGGCCGACAACAGGCCCAGATCACGGCCAAGGCCCTGGCCCCGCTGAACATCGAGGCCATCTACAGCAGCGACCTCAAACGCGCCGTCCAGACGGCCGAGGCCCTGGCCCGACTCACCGACATCTCCATTCGGCTCGACCCGCGCCTGCGCGAGATCCACCAGGGCGCGTGGCAGGGCGTGCTCGTGGAGGAGATCGAACGCCGCTGGCCCGACGAGTTCGCCGGGTGGCGACGTGACCCCTGGCACCACCGGCCGCCGGGCGGAGAGCGCCTTCAGGACGTGCAGGAGCGCGTGCTGGCCGCCCTCTACGACATTGCCGCCCGCCACCCCGGGGGCACAGTGGCCGTCTTCACCCACAAGCTGCCCATCGCCCTGCTCAAAATTGCGCTCCACGGGGCGCCCGCCGACCGCCTGTGGGAACTGCTGCCGGCCAACGGCGCCTGGGAAGTCTTCCACGTCACGCCGGAGCTGCTCATCCGGGTCCAACAGCAGCTTGAGGGCAAGCGCCCCTCCGCCACGACGTGAGCCCGACACGCCCTGTGCAACACTCGGCCGACAGCCGGGAGGAGGTTTTTGACTTTCTCCACCACTGGCGATACCATAACGATATGTTGACGGACGGCCGAACCTCACAGCGGGTGCGCCGCACGGGAGCACAGCATGTCACCTTCCCCCGGGGATCAGCAGACCCGAGAGCCCAGGCGCATGGCGCTCATCGGCCTGACGGGCAACATCGCCAGCGGCAAGAGCACGGTCATGGCCATGCTTCGCGAGCTGGGCGCCGCCACGCTCGACGCCGACGAGCTGGTTCACCGGCTCATGGAGCCCAACACGCCCATCACCCAGGCCGTGGCAGCCGCCTTCGGCCCCGATGTGCTCGACGAACGGGGAGCCGTGAACCGAAAGGCCTTGGGCGCCATTGTCTTCCGGGACCCGGAAGCCCTCCGCCGGCTGGAGAGCATCGTCCACCCGGCCGTGGGCCGCGCCATTGAGGCCGAACTCCAGCGATGGCAGGCAGCTTCTGACCCGCCGCCGGCCCTGGTGCTCGAGGCGGTCAAACTGGTCGAGAGCGGGCGATACCGGATGTGCGACGCCCTCTGGGTGGTCGTGGCCGACCGAGACGTGCAGCGCCGGCGCCTCATCGCGCACCGGGGACTGGCCCCCGAGGAGGCGGACGCCCGGCTCGACGCCCAGCCCCCGCTGGCCCAAAAGCTCAAGCTGGCCGACGAGATCATCGTCAACAACGGCTCGCTCTACACGCTTCGCCGCCAGGTGGAGGAAGCGTGGAAGCGCACGCTGGAAAGGGCCACGTGAGCCTGCGCGGCCGGAGCCAAATGGCCGACAACGGGGAAACTGTCCTCTCCTGCTGCGGCGTTGCCGGGTGAAGGTGCTTTGAGAACCTGTGGGTGGAGTCGAAGAACATGAAGGAGCTGTGGAACCGTCACCCATATTTGGCGAGCTGGGCCATCCTGGCCGTGGGCATGGTGGCCATTCTCCTGTGGTCCTCGCGCGGCGTGCCCCTCGAGCCCATGCAGCGCTTCTGGCTCGTTGTGGCCACGATTGCGTTGGCCGGCCTCTGTGTGTGGATTCTCTCCTGGGAAGATGAATCGGCCGATGGTGAGTCAGACGCTTCCCCATCCGAATAGCGGCGGGCTCCGCCCCATGGACCCGGCCCGCGACTTGGCCGACATCGCCCACCTGCTCGAGGTGACGTTCGCCGAGGAGCTGGCCGGCGGCGGCCGGGCAATCCTGCGGGACCTCTACATGCTCAGCCACATGGGGCCCCTGCTCTGGGTGATCACGCGCTCCGTTCCCCTCCTCAATGAGCTCTTCTCCGGCTTCGTCTGGGAGGAGGACGGGCGCATCGTGGGCAACACCACCGTCTCCCGCATCCGCGGGCGCTCGACGTGGGTCATCAGCAACGTGGCAGTCCTGCCGGCCTACCGCCGGCGTGGCATCGCCCGCCGGCTGATGGAAGCGGCCCTGGAGCACGTGCGGGCCCGAGGTGGCCACACGGTGGTGCTCCAGGTGCGCCACGACAACGAGCCGGCCCGGCACCTCTACCGATCCTTGGGCTTTCACACCGTGGGCGCCGTCCACGAACTCCAGGCCACAGCCGTCCGCGACCCGCTGTGGCCCATTCCCCCCGAGATCACCGTCCGGCCGCCCGATCCCCACCGCTGGCGGGAAGCCCGCCACATGGCCCTCGAGGCCCTGCCCCAGGCCATCCACCTCTTTCAGCCGATCCGGTCGGCGGAGTTTCGCTCCCCGCCCATGCCCGGGCTGGCCGAGTGGGCCCGCTACGTCCTCCTGGGCTACCGGCGCCAGCAGTGGTGGGCCGAGCACCAAGGCCGGTTGGTGGGCATTCTCACCGCCGAGCGCCACCGGGACGCACGCCCCAGCGCCTTCGAGCTCATCCTGCACCCCGGCAGCCACGTCTCGGCCACCACAGCCCTCCTCCGCCGGGGGCTTCACTTCCTGCGCGGCCGCCATCCCGTGCGCGTGCAAGTCCCCGACGAGTACCGCCGGGCCGTCTACCTGTTACGCCAGGCCGGCTTCGCCGAACTGCGCCTTCTGGACACAATGGTGCTCGAACTGTAAGGAAACATCATGGCCCATCAGACCATAGCCATTCTCGACTACGGTTCCCAGTACAGCCAGCTCATCGCCCGGCGCGTCCGCGAGGCGCGCGTCTACTGTGAGCTGCTCCCCTGGCACGCCGACGCCGAACGGCTCGACCGCCTGAACCCGGCAGGCATCATCCTGAGCGGCGGCCCCTCCAGCGTCTACGACGAGGGGGCTCCCACTCTGCCCGCCCACGTGCTCGAGCGAAACGTGCCCATCCTGGGCATCTGCTACGGAATGCAGTTGTTGGCCCACGCCCTGGGCGGCCGCGTCGAGCCCTCGCCCGTGCGCGAGTACGGTCCGGCCGAGCTCACGTGGATCGAGGCCAACTCCCCCCTCTTCGCAGGGCTCCACCCGCCCATGAAGGTGTGGATGAGCCACGGCGACGCGATCACCGCCCTGCCGCCGGGCTTCGTGCCCCTGGCGAGCACGCCGGCCACCCCATACGCGGCCATGGGCCACCGGGAACGCCCCATCTACGGCCTCCAGTTTCACCCCGAAGTGGCCCACACGCCCAACGGAATTCACCTCCTGGAGAACTTCCTCTACACCATCTGCGGATGTCGGGGCGACTGGACGCCGGCCAACGTGATCGAGGAGGCCACCGAGCGCATCCGCGCCCAAGTGGGCAGTGGCCGCGTCATCTGCGCCCTCAGCGGCGGCGTGGACAGCACTGTGACGGCCATGCTCATCGGCCGTGCCGTCGGCGACAGGCTCACCTGTGTCTTCGTGGACCACGGCCTGCTCCGCCTGGACGAGGCCGAACAGGTGATGCAGATGTTCGACCGCTTCCTGCCCGTGCGCGTCGTCAAGGTGGACGCCCAGAAGCGCTTCCTGCGCGCCTTGGCCGGCGTAACCGACCCGGAGGAGAAGCGCCGGCGCATCGGCCACGAGTTCATCCGCGTCTTCGAGGAAGCCTCCCGCCGGCTGGGCCCCTTCCAGTTCCTCGGGCAAGGTACCCTCTACCCGGACGTGATCGAGTCCGCCGGCCCGGGGAGCGCGGGCCACGGAAGTGCGGCCAAGATCAAGACGCACCACAACGTGGGCGGCCTCCCCGAGGACTTGCAATTCGAGCTGGTGGAGCCGCTGCGCACGCTCTTCAAGGACGAGGTGCGCGAGGTGGGCCTGGCCCTCGGCCTGCCCGCCGAGGTGGTCTACCGCCAACCCTTCCCAGGGCCGGGATTGGCCGTGCGCATCCTGGGCGAGGTGACCCCGGAGCGCCTGCACACCCTGCGCCTGGCCGACGCCATCGTCCGCGAGGAGGTCGAGGCCGCCGGCCTGGGCCGTGAGGTGTGGCAGTACTTCGCCGTGCTCACCCCCCTGCGCACCGTGGGCGTCATGGGCGACGACCGCACCTACGGCCACGTGGTGGCCGTGCGCGCCGTCACCAGCCAGGACGGCATGACGGCCAACTGGGCCCACCTGCCCCACGAGGTGTTGGCCCGCCTGAGCGCCCGCATCGTCAACGAGGTGCCGGGCGTCAACCGGGTGGTGTACGACATCACCAGCAAGCCGCCGGGGACAATCGAGTGGGAGTAAGGAGGAAGGCCATGCCCGAGGAGAGCACCCGAAACGGGCCGCCCAACGACGAGCCGTCCTCGCCCCGCGTTGTCGAGCCCGCGCCTTGGGCCGACGAGGAGCCCGTGCCGCCGGCACCGGAGGCGGCCGTGGACGAACCTCTCTGGCCGGAGCCGGACGCCGGCAACGAGGGGCCCATGCCCCCTCCGCCCGAGGAGCCCGCCGGGGAGGCGGACAGGTCGGCCCGGGAAGAGGAGCCCGCTCCCGCAGAGGCGACCGAGGCGGCCACCACGGTGACCGCTCCCTCGTGGAGCGAGGTGGAGCCCGGGACGCCGGAGCCCCCAGAGCCGGCCGAGCCCGATGTGAGCTTGGCCGTTGACGAGGGTCTGCCCGCGGAAGAGCCCCCCGAGGTGGAGAGCCTCTCGCCACGGCGCCGCCTGCTCACGCCCGCCGAGCTGGCCCGCGTGGCGGCCGGTGTGGAGGTGGCCGAGCTGCCCATCTTCGAGCGGCCGGAGGGGCCCGAGAGCCCCCCCACGCCGGTGGTGGACGAGGAAATGCGCCGCAGGATCGCCCAGCAGATCACCGTCGAGGACCTCACCTACTTGGACGAGGAAATCACCCGCCTCTACCGGGAGGTGGAAGAGCGCCTGAGCCCCATCCCCGAGCTCGCTTCCCGCGCCCTGCAGAAGCTCAACGAGGCCCGCATCCTCCTCATGGGCGACCCCGGGCAGTTTCCCGTGGCCGAGCTGCGCGTGGAGGAGGTGCGCGTGCTGCTCAGGCAGGTGGAGAAGAGCGAGTCCGACGCCGCCACGTATGCGGGCCGATTCTTCCTCTACAACATTCTCATGCTCACGATCTTCCTCGGCCTGGCCATCTTCGACCGCGTCATCGCCATCTGGCTGGTGGCCCGGGGCATCACCCCGCCCTTCGAGCTGCCCCTCACGACGGACGCCGGCCGGATCATCCCCCTGACGATGGCCATGTACTTCGCCCCCTGGTACTGCATGATCTGGGGCGGCATTGGGGGCACCATCGGCTCCATGTACGTCCTGCGCAAGTACGTCTCCAACCGGGAGTTCGACCGGGGGTACAACGTTCACTACTGGGCCCACCCCATCATGGGAGCCGTGCTGGGCGCCATTGTCTACTACCTCTTCGTGGGCGGTTTCTTCATTGTCGGCGCCATCAGCCAGACCGACGCCCTGCTCGACCCGGCTCAGCGCGTGTTGACGGCCACCAGCCCCATGCTCATTCTCATCGCCCTGGCCTTCGGCCTCGTGCAGTACGAGGCGTACAAGATGCTCTACCGCATTCTCAAGGCCGTGACCGGCAAACCGGCCAACCACCAAGCTCAGTCTCAAGAAGGATAGCACCAGGAGAAAAGAGCAACGGCCATGCGCCCAGAAGACCGCCTCCGCGATCACCTGGCGTTTCTCTACGGCCCCGAACGGGGCCGTGACGTTTGGCAGGAGCTCCTGACCGTGCTGGAGGCGTTCCGCCGGCGCAACCCACACCTCTCCGAGAATGTGCCCCCGCCGGCCGAACGCCTGACCGAGCGGGATGCGTTCCTCATTACCTACGCCGACCAGATTCGAGAGCCGGGCCGCCGGCCCTTCAGCACCTTGGCCGAGTTCCTCGCCACCCGACTGGCCGGCGTCGTGCGCGGCGTCCACCTGCTGCCCTTCTTCCCCTACTCCTCGGACGACGGGTTCTCGGTCATCGACTACTACCGCGTGGACCCCACTGTGGGCACGTGGGAGGATGTGGAGGCCCTGGGACGCCACTTTCGCCTCATGTTCGACGCCGTGATCAACCACATCTCCCGGCAGAGCGCTTGGTTCCAGGCGTTCCTGCGCGGCGAGCCCCCGTACACCGACTATTTCATCGTGATGGACCCCTCGGCCGAGCTCTCCCAAGTCGTCCGGCCACGCACGTCGCCCCTGCTGACGCCCGTGAAGACGGCCAAAGGGGTGAAACATGTCTGGACCACCTTCAGCAGCGACCAGATCGACTTGAACTACCACAACCCGGCCGTCTTGCTCGACATCGCCAAGGTGCTCCTCTTCTACGTGGAACGGGGCGCAGAGGTGATCCGCCTGGACGCCATCGCCTACCTGTGGAAGGAGCCGGGCACGTCCTGCATTCACCTGCCCCAGACCCACCGGGTCGTCAAGTTCTTCCGCGCCATGCTGGACGCCGTGGCGCCGGGCGTGCTGCTGATCACCGAGACCAACGTGCCCCACGAGGAGAACATCAGCTACTTCGGCGACGGCACCGACGAGGCCCAGATGGTCTACAACTTTGCCCTCCCCCCTCTGGTGGTGCACACCTTCGCCACGGGCGACGCCCGCCGGCTCACCGACTGGGCTCGCACCCTGTGCACGCCCTCGGAGACGACGGCCTTTTTCAACTTCATCGCCTCCCACGACGGCATAGGCGTCATGCCGGCCCACGGCCTGCTCACGCCCGACGAAATCGAGGCCCTGGTGGAGCGCACGCTGGCCCACGGCGGACAGGTCTCCTACAAGGCCAACCCCGACGGCTCCCGAAGCGTCTACGAGCTCAACATCACCCTCTACGACGCGCTGAACAACCCCGCCGCCCCCGACCCGGAGCTCGACGTGGCACGTTTCATGGCCTCCCAAGTGATCATGCTCTCGCTGGCCGGCGTGCCCGGCATCTACGTCCACAGCCTGTTGGGCTCGCGCAACTGTTATCGTTGTGTGGAGAAGACGGGGCACCCGCGCTCCATCAACCGGGAGAAATTCGACCGGGCCACGCTGGAGGCGGAGTTGGACGACACGAGTTCCCTGCGCCACCGCGTCTTCGGCGCCTACCGTCACCTCTTGGACGTGCGCCAACGCCTGCCGGCCTTCCACCCCAACGCCGGTCAGCACGTGCTGGACGTGAACCCGGCCCTCTTCGCCCTGGTGCGCCGTCCCGGTGCGCCGTCCCAAGCCGATCCGGTGCTCTGCGTGATCAACGTCACTCCTGAGCCCCAGCCCTTTGTCCAGTGCCCGGAGGCGCTGCACTTGCCCCCGGCCGGCGAGTGGCACGACCTCATCGGCGGAGGGCGCGTTGTCCTCCGGGAGGGCGTGCTGCGGCTCGACGTGGCACCCTACCAGGCGCTCTGGCTGGTCCCAAGCAGGGGCGGGGACAGGTGAACATAGAGGAGGCGAGGAGGACAACTGTGCACGGCATCACCATCGTGGGACTTGGTCCCGGAGCTCCTGAGATGCTCACCCTGGAGGCCCGCGCCACGCTGGAGCAGGCCGAGGAGATCTGGGTGCGCACGCGCCACCACCCCGTGGTGGACGCCTTTCCCTCCCATTTGACCGTCCACTCCTTCGACGACCTGTACGAGGAGAGCCCCGATTTCCCCACCCTCTACCGGGACATTGCCGATCGGGTGGTGGAGCTGGGCCGGCGGCCCCGGGGAGTGCTCTACGGCGTGCCCGGCAGCCCGTGGGTGGGCGAGGCCACGGTCCGCCTCGTCTGCGACGAGGCCCGACGCCAGGGCCTCGCGGTGCGCGTGGTGCAGGGCATGAGCTTCATCGAGCCGGCGCTCTCCGCCGTGGGCGTGGACGCCCTCGACGGCCTTCAAGTGGCCGACGCCACGGCCATTGCCGCCCGCTATTTCCCCCCCCTCGAGGCCGACCGGCCGGCCCTCATCGCCCAGCTCTACAGCCGGCTGGTAGCCTCGGAGGTCAAAATCGTGCTGATGGGTCTCTACCCCCACGATCATCCCGTGACGTTGATCGAAGCGGCCGGCACACCTGCCCAGCGCGTGCTCACATGTCCCCTTCACGAGCTGGACCACCGCGCCGACTGGACGCTGCTCACCAGCCTCTACGTGCCCCCCCTCCAGGCGCCCGCCTCCCTCTCCGCGTTCATGGACATCATCTTCCACCTCCGCTCTCCTGAGGGGTGTCCTTGGGACCGGGAACAGGATCACCTCTCACTGCGCCCCTTCCTGCTCGAGGAGGCGTATGAGGTGCTGCACGCCCTGGACCGCGAGGACCTGGAGGCCCTGTGCGAGGAACTGGGGGACCTCTGGCTCCAGATCGCCCTGCACACGCAGATGGCCACTGAGGAGGGGGCCTTCACCGTGGCGGACGTGCTCGCCGCCGTGGGGGGGAAGATGATCCGCCGACACCCCCACGTCTTCGGCGACGTGGAGGTTTCAAGCGCTCAGGAGGTGCTGCGCAACTGGGAGCAGCTCAAGCGCGAGGAAAAGGGGGGGAGAAGCGCAGAATCCTCCGGGCTCCTCGACGGCCTGCCGCTGGCCCTGCCCGCCCTCTTGCTGGCCCAGAAGGCCACCAAGCGGGCAACCGCGCAGGGGTGGCACCCCGCCTCGGCCGACGAGCTCTGGCAGGCGTGGCGGCAGGCCCCATCGGCCGAGGCGCTGGGCCAGCTCCTGCTGGCCGTGGCCGAAGAGGCGCGCCGCGCCAACGTGGACGCGGAGAGCGCCCTGCGCGAGGCCGTGATGCGCTTGGCCGAGGTGTCGATGAAACCCTCGGGGGGAGATGAACTTTGACGGCGGGGACGAAGGCTGTATAATTCAGGTGAGATCAACGGCGCATTGGGAGTGACTGACCTTGTGACGCAGGCATGAGCAGGCAAATAATGTGAGCGAGCTGGCAAAAGGCCCCATGCCCGCCGAAAAGCACACAGTTAGCTCCATCTTTAGTTGATCAATCAGGTCCAGATAGACCCGGAAGTACACACTCTTGTTTGGCCGAATGGGGCGGACTTCGATCCGGAAACATTGCATGATTGGCCAAAATGCGAAGAAGAGATGGAACGCATGGCAAAACGATGGGCTACGGCGGAAGTCAAAGTAAAGTGAGGGAAGGAGATTCGTCGCCAAATTGCCGCCCCCAAATGGCGCCGGCGAATAGGAACGGGTTAGATTAGGCAGAGGCGTTCCCCAGTCACCCGTGCTGAGGCACGACACGCCCCCGTAGCTCAGCGGAAGAGCAAGGCCCTCCTAAGGCCTAGGCCGTAGGTTCGAATCCTACCGGGGGCGCTTTTCATTGGGCCCGAGCAGGGCAGCGTCACGACAGGCGGGACTCGAGCACGGCCTTCATGTCCCTCAGCGTGAAGGGCTTGGGCAGCACGAAGTCCACCGCCTGATCCTCTCCCGTCCGCCGGCTCTGCTCGGGCGACTCCCACCCGCTGATCACCCCCACCAGCGTGGAGGGGAAGCGCTTCTTGACAGCTTGGGCCAACTCGAGCCCGTTCAGGCCGGGCAGGCTGAAGTCGGTAAGGACAAGGTCGAACGCGCGGTGTTGCAGGCGGAGCAGGGCCCGCTCGGCCGAGGAGACGGCTTCCACCTCGTGGCCCAGCGCGCGCAGGATCTGGCAACTGTACTCGAGCACGTCCGGCTCGTCGTCCACCACGAGAATGCGTGCCATGGGCTTTGCTCCTCGAGAACGTGTGGTTGTCTAACACCCCAAACACAGGCGGCCGGCCCAGAAGAGAAGAAAACAGCCATAGACTACCACGTTCAAGAAGACCAACACGCTGATGATGAAGAGCCAGTGTTTGGGCGTCAGCAGGCTCAGGTCCATTTCACCCCTCCCTCATCCGCTCAGCTTCCGGCTTGCGCACGGTGACGTCGGCCGCGTAGACAGCTTCCACGCGGCCGTCGGCGCGGCGCACCAGGAGCGCGCCGTCCGAGGCCACGTCGAGGGCCACACCCGTCCACGCCCCTTCACCGGCCACGACGGTGATGGGCCGGCCCAACATGGGCGCGCGGGCCCGCCACAGGTCGAGTGACCACGTGCCCCGCTGAAGTTGCCGGTAATGGCGCTCCCATCGGGGAAGCAGGGCCAAGAGCACATCCTGCCGCGAAGGGGGCCGGTCCGTCTCAAAGGCGACGCTGGTGGCGGCCACGGAGACGCTCTCGAGAAGGGTGCGGGGCACGCGCACGTTGACGCCCACGCCGACGACGACGCCCACCCGCTCGCCCACAGTCACGGCCTCGGCCAGAATGCCGGCGACTTTGCGCCCTCGAACCAGCACATCATTGGGCCACTTCAACTCCACCTCGAGGTCGGCCAGCTCCTCCAGCACTTGGGCCAGGACAACCCCGGTCACCAGGGGGAGCAGGGAAGCCCCGCGCTCGGGATAGAGCAACACACTCATCAGCAGGGCCGTCCCCGGCGGCGCCACCCACCGCCGTCCACGCCGGCCGCGGCCGGCCGTCTGGTAATCGGCCACCAGCGTGAGCCCTTCAGGCGCCCCGCTGGCCGCCCACTCCAGCACCACCCGGTTGGTCGAATCCACGCTGTCGGCCCAGTAGAGAGGTCGGCCAAAGGTGGTGCTTGCAAGGCGCACCTCAATGTCCGGCCGGCGAACAGCCCCTCCTCTCCCCGCTGTCATCGAGTTGTCTCCTCCGCTGCCACCTTGCCGGCCAGGACCCGGGCGCTTCGAGGGGAAAGCTCCACGTGGAGCTGGCCTTGTGGGTCCACGCTCGAGCCTCCCTCCCCGCCCAACAGGCCGTGCAGGCGAGCTCCGGTCGCCAGCGGAAGCGCGCTCACGTCCAACGTCACACGCGCCGTGGTCGGCCCCACGTTGAAGGCCGCGACCACCACATCCCGCTCGTCGTGGCGGCCACAGGCGTAGACGCAGCCGTCCGCGTGGAGGGTGTGATAGGCGCCCCGGCGGAGGGCCGGGAAGCGCTTGCGCAGGGCGATGCAGGCGCGAAACCACTCCCGCACATCATGGTTCCACATCTCCGGGCGGTCCCACGGAAAGGCGCGCCGGCAGTCGGGGTCGCGGCCCCCTTCCATGCCGATCTCGTCCCCGTAGTAGATGCACGGGACGCCGGGATAGACCATGAGGAAGAGCAAGGCCAGCTTGAGGGCTGTGGTGTCACCGCGCGCAATGGAGAGGAAACGGGCGGTGTCGTGGCTGTCGAGCAAGTTGAGCTGTGCCAGGGTGATCTCCCAAGGGTGCCGTGCGAGCAGGCGGTCCACCTCGTGGGCGAAGCCACGGGCATCTAGGTGTGGAACGGGCGCATATCCCACCCCCTCGACGAGGCTCGCGTCCAGGCGCTCGCCGGCGAAGAAGCCCAAACACGCGCGGGTGAGCGGATAGTTCATGACGGCGTCGAAGCGGTCTCCCCGCAGCCACTCATCCGCATCGTGCCAAATTTCGCCGACCAAGTAGGCATCGGGGTTGAGAGCTTTGACCCGGCGCCGGAACTCCTCCCAGAAGCCCGGCACGGTGATCTCGCCGGGCACGTCCAGCCGCCACCCGTCGATGCCCTCGCGCACCCAATGCTCGCCCACCTTCCAGAGGAACTCGCGCACCTGGGGATTGTGGTGGTTGAACTTGGGCAGGGCGTGCAGGTTCCACCACGCCTCGTAGTTGGGAGGGCGATCCTCCTCGTAGGCGTGGAGGGGAAAGCCGCGCACGGTGAACCACTCCCGGTAGGGGGACGAAGGGCCGTTTTCCAGCAGGTGGTTGAACTGGAAGAAGCCCCGGCTGGCGTGGTTGAAGACTCCGTCCAAGATCACCCGGATGCCACGGGCGTGAGCCGCGTCCAAAAGGGCCCGGAACCCCTCATGCCCCCCCAAGATCGGGTCCACTTGGAAGTAGTCGAAGGTGTGGTAGCGGTGATTGGCGGTGGACTGGAAGATGGGGTTGAGGTAGATGGCCGTGATGCCCAAGTCGTGCAGGTAATCGAGCCGCTCCACAATGCCGAACAGGTCTCCCCCCTTGAAGCCGTGGAAGGTGGGCGGGGCGTCCCACGGCTCGAAGTGGAGGGAAGCGGACGTCCGCGCGCTGCGGGCAAAGCGATCGGGGAAGATCTGGTAGAAGATGGCATCTTTGACCCACTCGGGTGTTGTCACGCTCATCGTCGTCGGCAAAGCTCCTCAAATTCTGGCTTCCCATTGTTTGATGGCCTGGCGCAACGCCTGCCGCACCTGGGGATGGGCGATCTCGTCCACGGACCGGTAGTACTGAGAGCCCACTTTGATGAGCATGGTGCCGTCGGCGGCTGAGAGCAGGCTGGCTTCAGGGGCATCGGGGGTGGTCTGCAAAATGGCCTGGAAGATGGCGTCGATTTCGCGGATCATGCCGCCGGGGGCAGCCGAGGGTGAAGCGCGCCCTGGAGACGGTGTCGAGGAGACGGCCGGAGCCGG
>JALSKA010000040.1 GCA_026989095.1 Ardenticatenaceae bacterium | reverse complement strand
CGCGCTCCTCGTTGGCCCGCTCGCGGTCTCCTTGGACCAGGTGCAGGAGGAACCGCTCGCACCCGTGTTCGACTGACCAACCGGAAGGCATAGAGTTCACATAAGATCGAACATCTCCCGCAAAACAGGAATGTGCTGCGCGCACAAGGGCGAGCAGGCGTTCCGGAGTTCCGCGTGCGCCTTGTACGTCAAAGGCCACGCCATACTGTCCCGGCCGCATCAAATGGGCCGGCAGCACGAAGGTGTGCCGGCCTCGGGCGTCCGGTGGCAGCGCCAGGCGGAGTGGGGAAACCCAAGGGCGCGTTCGCGGCCAGAGGTACAGGACACACCGCTTCATGGCCAAAGCCGGCTTCCAGGTCACAGTGAGATGCACGTAGGCTCCCCTCTGGTGGGCCACCAGTTGCACCTCCTCCACGCGAGGGCACCGCCTGACTGTGGCCACATGGCGCGTGATAGGGGAGGTCTCTTTCCCCGTGTGCAGGACAAGGTGGGCTTTCAAATACGGCCACGCATTCCGTTGCATCTCCTCACGGATGGGGTAAAGGCCCACATGGCGCCGGAGCGGGTTGAACCAGGGAGCCAAGGGGTGAAGTGTGCGCACCACTCGGTTTTCCGGGGTGAGGATGTGGAGCTGGGCTTGGCTGGCAGCAAGCTCACGGGGGAGCTCGACGGTCAAGAAAGGGAGCCGTTTTTCCTCGAAGCTGCTCAGAACCAACGAATAGGGGCTCTCCTGCCAGCGTGAAGTGACGACCCGGCCTGATGGTGTCCTCCACATCAGCCGCCATTGTGGGGTGGAGGGGGCGTCTGCTGGGCCCTTCGCCCGGTGAAAGCGAGAGCGGCGCTTGGGACGACGCGCGGCGGATCGCACGTGAAGGGGAAACGTGCCTCGGGGGGAGTGGACGAAGAGCGTTCTGATGCCCTTGAGCACGAGCTCGAGAGCGTACCAGGAGCGCCACGGGCCGGGCAAAGGGGGCAACTCCTGGCGTGCCGGGACGGCATACCCGGGAGAGGCGTGCAACCAAACCTTCGACCTGTACAGGAACCAAATGGGCTTCTCCGGCAGCTCCTGGGGCCAGGGAATTTGGCGACCCGTTGCCGCGTCGAAGGCCAGCCAGGGCAGCGATGGCGTGAGAAGATGCCACCGGCCCACACACTCTCCGTCCACAATGAGCTGAACAACACAGGGCTCATCCGACACGAGCGGAACGCGGCGCGATGGTGAGCGTGTTGCCATGTCGTGTTGTGCGCGGTCTTCCGCGAGAGCCAGGTGAAACGTGTTGCCCATGAGAAGCTTCCAGACGGCGAACGTGCCTCTGGGCAACGGTTGGGCCGGCAGGCAGATGTGAACGCCCCTGTCCCACGGGTCGAAGGCCAGGTATGGGGCCCGCAGGCGGCGCTTGTCCCAGAGGAGAGGCTCTCTTCCCGCGCGCCAAGCCAGGTAGGATTCGACCACCTCGCGACGTAGTCCCACGCGGGCGCTCAACTGAGCGGCTGTGCAGTACGGCGCACTTGCTACCAGCCTGGCCATGTGACGGCAGCGCTCCACGAAGGACTCGGCCCAACTCCCCCCAAAGGTGAAGAAGTGCCCCAGGCTTCGGGGAACTGAGTGCCGGTGCTTCCAGATGCCAATGAGCTCGGCGGTTGGCAATAACGTGAGATGTGGGTGGTCGTGTGCGCTGTGGATGAGCGCGAAGAGCTCGGGAAGGGCTTCGGCTGAGAGGCCGGCGTGCCCTCGCATGGTGCCCACGTAACGCGGGCCGGCAAAGGAAGACGTGGGAAGCGAGAGCTTCTCGTCGAGGATGGTGAGAAAGAGTTGGCCCCACCGTTGGGAAAGCTTGGATGTGTTAGGTAGACCTGTCAATCGTTCCACAGAAGACCAAAATCCTTTGTGAGAGTCTCCATGAATGCCGCAGAAAACCAAGAAAGCCGCAAAGAGACAGGGAAACTCGTCTTGTAGCATGAACTCAGCATGTTTGGGGCCGAGTGCCTTGATCAGCGTGTGGAGCAACAGGCCGATATACCGTGTCTCGTCCTCGGTGAGATCAAATTCCCCGAGGAGGCGAATTTGGGGGAGACGAGATTGCAGATGTTGCTCCCACGCACGCAGCTCGGAGAAAAGCGTGTGACACAGCATGATCCCAGCTACTGAGAAGCCCCTCTCATCAAAAAGACGGGAAAAAGACGGGCGGCCGTTCATGCCCCATCGGTTCCTGTAGCACCGCTCTCCCGTGTGTACACTGTTGGCACTGTGTCGCTTACATGGTATACTTCTCCCAGGGAAAACCCAGGAGGTGTCGCATGGTCGTACGGATGGGGGCTCGAGAAGCCCGTAATAACTTCGCTCATTTGCTCGGTCGCGTCCACTACGGCGGCCAGGTCGTTATCGTCGAGCGCTCGGGCAAGCCCATGGTGGCCGTCATCCCGTTGGAGATGTACGAACGGCTCGTCGCCGAGCGCGAGGCCCGCTTCCAGGTGTTGGACCGCATCCGCAGCCGGCTGCCCGACGTGCCGCAGGAAGAAGTGGAACAGGATGTGGCCGAAGCCATCGCCGCCGTGAGGGCCGCCGATGCTGCGGGTGGTGCTTGACACCAACGTATTCGTCAGCAGCCTCCTGGTCAAAGAAGGCCTTCCCGCCCAGGTCCTTAACGCCTGGCGCGAGCGTTGGTATTTGCTCGTCATCTCACCCGCCCTCATTGCCGAAATCCAAGCTGTGCTGAACTACCCCCGCATTCGGCGCAAGTACCCACTCACCGATGACGACATCACGCAATTGGTTACCCTCCTAGAGCAAGATGCTCTCCTTGTTCCCGGGGATACTGACACCACCGGCTCTGTTCCCGATGACCCGAAGGACGAAATGGTGTTGGCCTGTGCCTTGGACGGCCAGGCCGACCTTATCGTGAGCGGTGACCGCCACCTGCTGGACCTGGGCGAGTACCAGGGCATCCCGATTCTCACCGCCCGCGAGTTTCTGGAGCGACTGACCGAGCAAGAGCAACCATAACCCCATTCCTCCTCTGCACTCCTGCCTCTCTGCACCCCAGCCCCCCTGCCCCCTTGCTCTTCCACCACCTTACCCCTTGTCCACTTACTGCCTTATCCCCTTTTCCGCCGCGCCGCATCCCGCACTGCCTGCAGATCTAGGACCTCTGCCACCTCGAATCGCGGCGGGATCACCCGGTTGCCCTGCGCGTCCACGACGGGCCGCATGCGCAGCACGGGCGGGAAGTAGCCCATGCGGCCGTGAAGCTCCGCCAGCAGCGTCACGGCGATGAAGTTCAACGATGGCGGGTTGATCAGCAGCGGCAGCGACTGCCACTCCGCCGGAGAGAGCCCTGCCCGGTCTGCCAGAGCCACCACCTGGGGCACCAGCGGCTTTTGGGGGTCGATCTGGCTGGGGATGGGGATCACGCGCGTAAGGGGTTGCCCGGTGAGGGCCTCGATCTGTCGGAGATGGTCTTTTGTGATGGGGTGTGCGAAGTTGAGCAGGATCATGGCTATCTATTGCTCCTTACCTTTGGTATGGTGCATCCAGTGGCGAATCTCGCGAATAAAAGTGCGGAATGTAGCAGGTGCTCGATGGAGGGCTTGGACGACTTCATTGAGGTCAATGGCCACGTACTCGTGAACCCGAACATTGCGGAAACCCCCAGAGCCCCGCAGTTCTCGATACAGGGCAGCAGAAAGGACGCCTAGCTCGTGCAGTTCGGCCAGCAGACCTTCGTAGGTTTCGACCCGACGGCCAAAAGCCCGTGCCAGGATATGATCGGCGACTTGAAACACCACCGTCAACCCGGCCAGCAGGCCTCGTTCCACCGTCCATCGGAGACTTAAATTGCCGGCCAGTTCGGCGGCGGTGACCTGCTGGTAACGAGTCAGCTCTTGGGCGATGCGCTCCAATTCGTTCAAAGCATGTTCGAGGAATTCGGGCTTGACGGGCATAGAACCCTCCCGTGAGAGCCGTTGCCATCGGTGATATCCATCTCGTATCCACAGCATTTTGCCCTGTTGGAATCGGGTGGTTTGGACGGTGTCCTTCACATAAATGCATCGGCCGTGGGCCAGGATTTCTTCTAACAGATAGGCGGCCGCGAAACGGAGGTCGATCAAATCGAGGTTGTCCGTGCCTATGGCCAAGGAAAGATCGGCGTACAAGGTTCGGTACGAAAAGCCTTCCTCTGGCAGCACGGCGATGTCAACATCGTGGGCCGCGTGGGGTCGCTCCAGCACAGAGCCAAACAGATACGCGGCCTGCACGGGGTGGTGGGCGAAGATGTGGTCAAGCGATTGAAGCCGCTCGACAACTTTGGCTCCCAGAGGGGTTGTTCGCAAGGACATCAGGACTCCCCTTTCAACGCGCTACTTGACAAGGTAGGCGCTCTTACCAGTCTATCTCGTGGACCACTTTCTCGGTCGCTCATAATAGAATGTCCACCAGTCGGGGCTTCTTTGAAGAAGTCGATGGTGTCGGGTTCTCCAAGAAGAGCAGGATCACCCTTACCTCTGAAGGTATCCGCCAGATGTGCCTTCGAGCGCTTGCTCCAAGGTCGTCAGATCCACCCCATCTCGCTGCCACAGCACCTGTCCGGTGGTCAGAGCCTCCCGTGCCACCGGCTGGCCTGCCTCTATTTCTCGCCACGTGTAGGGGAACACATCGATGTCCACGGGGAAATGGTCCGGCCAGTACAAGGGGAGGCGCTCCAGGAACGGCAGAGGGCTCTCCTGGAGGACCAACAAGACATCCACATCGCTGCCCACGCCGAAGCGCTCTCCGGTGAAGGAACCGAAGAGCACCACGGCCAGCACCTCCTCGCGCTGTTGGCAGGCAGCCACGAAGTGCTCCAGCGCGCGGCGCACCTGGTCCTCATCCACGGAGTAGACTGTCACAGAACCGTAGGATCTCTTCCGAATAGCAGATGGCATCTTCGGCCTCCCTTCGGGTGTAGAATTCCGTGGGTGCACCCTGTTCCAGGCCGTTGGGGTAGCGGGTGGGAATGTAGTGTTTGTCCAGCGTCTTGGCCGCGTCCAGTAAGTCGTCTGTGACAGTGAGGCCAGCTTCCTGCAGAGCCTGCAACATTCGTGTGACGGAGTGACCCCACACCTTTTGTCGGCGATGCTCGAAGACCGCCTTCAGGGCCTTTTCGGCGGCCTGACGAGCTGCAAAGCATGCCCAATCGTAGTCTCCATCGTCTAGCGCATGTTGGGCATGGCGGAGATCGGCTTGGGCTTGCGTCCACCAGTCTCGTGCGCGATTCACTTTAGGTTCCTTTCTGCTCCATGATCTCTTTTGTCTGTGGCCTCGGCTGCCTATCCTCAGCCCTTGGCCCGTAGCGGTGGGCCAGGCGGGCGACGGCGCCGGGGGAGAGGCCGAGGCCCATGAGGTGGTAGGTGCCCATGACACAATCCCCTCTCAAGTGTCGCCGCCTTGGCTCAAGTATGGGGCGATCTCCCGCATGAAAGCCTTGAAATCGTCTACCCTGTCCAACAGACCATACAGGC
>JALSKA010000039.1 GCA_026989095.1 Ardenticatenaceae bacterium | reverse complement strand
TCCGGCGGATACGGAGTGGGCGTAGGGCCCGAGGGCGTGGGCGTGGGCGATGGGGTGGGCGTTAACGTCGGGGTAGGAAACGGGGGCGTGGGGATGGTGAAAGGGGCTACGACGCGGCGAACGGGCCGGCACACGATCACAGTGCGCCTCTCCTTGGGCGTCTCGGAAAAATACCCCTCGTTCCACGCGCGGGCCACCACCTCGGCGCGCAGGGCCGCGTCGGGCACGGGCGCGCTCAGCCGGATGGACCGGGTGATGGTGTTCAGGCGCACCGGGCCCGTGTCGAAGATGAGCGTGCCGTCCACCTCGACAGTGAGGCGGGTCAGGACGCCGGTCACATCGGTGGCCTCCACGGTCACCAGGACATCGGCCTGTTCGGCACAGGGAGCCGAGACCAGGCGCAAACGCACGTCATCGGGGCCGCCGGGTGTGGGCGTGGCCCGGGGCGCTGCCACCGGCTTGATCCAAACGGGATCCCAGTCGTTGTTGGGAGACCGACCAACCCGTTTGACTTGGCCGGTCTCCAGGCGGACGACCCAGATTTGGCGACGCCCTCCCTCACGGTCGGACCAGAAGGCCAGCCGTCGGCCGTCGGGAGACCAGGAAGGATGGCGGACGCGCGCGTTGGACCACCTGAGCACCTCTTGCACTTGGCCCGTTTCCACGTGGACCACGCGCAACGCCTCTTCGCCCCCCGGCAAGATGGCCACGTAGGCAATCCGCTCCCCCCCGGGGGACCAAACGGGGTCCATCTCGTCGTCCGGGCCGGTGACCACAGGTTCGCTCCACCCGGCCTGCACGTCTTCCACCCACAGGTCTCCTACGCCGTCCACGCGGCGCACCACTGCCCGGCGCCGGCCGTCCGGGGCAAAGGGCTCGCGCCCCTCGGCGCGCGCGTAGAAGGCAGCATCCTGAAGCCGGCGCACGTCTCCGCCGTCAGGGCTCATGACGAAGAACCCGCCGCCCTCCCGGTCCGAGCGGAAGGCGATCATCCCCTCGAAGGGGGACTGGAGCAGGGTTGACGGACCGGCGGGCAGAGGGACGGGGGCGTTCTGGCGTCCGAAGAGGGCTTGGGCGGGCCAGAGGGTGATGAGGAAGAGCACCACCATGCCCACCGGCACCCACATCGCCAAGCGCCCAAGTCGCCCGTTCACGCGGTCATGTGTCTCCTTTCCCACAGGGCCACTCCTTCCCGTGGGCTCATTTTGCACATGGGGTGCAGTTATTGCCGGGCCGATGTGCTCGGGTTCTCATCGTGGCGCGCGAAGAGATAACAGATTGAGCCGGAGACATCCACCACACAGTAGGTGACGTTCCCCTCTTGAACGGTGTAGAGCACAGGCCGCCACAACTCCTCGGCCAGGCGGAGCAAATCGTCGAGAGTCTCCACCGTGACGACAACCGGGGCTTCTGTCACCTCCAGGGGGAGGCGTGTCACGCGCACGAGCGGGGTTGTCGAATGCCTTCTGGCCCGGGCCAGTTCCCGGTCGGGGCCGACCACGGCAAGGGCGTCTCCGGCAACGTTGAGGCGCTGTCCTGCGACCACCACCATCCCCACGCCGAACAGCGTGCCGATCACCGAGAGGGCGAGCAGAAGGGTGCGCCCTCGGTTCGGAACGACTACACTTTGGGTCACCGTTCCCCGTTGGAGGCGCTCCACATCGCCCTCGGGCCGAATCACTTCGCCTTCGAACCTGAACGTCACCGTGTGCTCGAAGGGCTCGGCGATCAGACTGGGAGCAGTCTCCACGGCGGGGTCCACGCGCACGGTGACGTCGAGCACGGGGGTTCCCGGGCTCACCCCGACCTCGCGCCGAAACGCGTCGAGCAGCTCCACCAGCTCGGCCACGGGAATGGCGAACCGAAGGGTCTGCTCCTGTCCCCCGACCGTGGCCGGCACCAACACGAGCTGCTTTTGCCAGATGTCAGGGTAGCCAAACTTGGCCACGACTTGGTAGACGAATTGAGCGCGTTGCGGGGGCACGTCGAGGGTGAAGCGATACGTGTAACTGACGTTGATGCGTTCGGTGAGGCGGGTAATGTAGACGCGGCCGGGATCGAGCTCCCGGGTGTCGAAGATCCCGTTGGGCTTGAGCTCCACCGTGTAGAAGAGCCGCCCCTCCTGCCGGTACTGGACCAGGGGAACTTCGCGGCTCCTCGTCGCCGGCATTCTCAGGGCTTGGTAGAGTCCGAGGAGGGCAAAGAGGAGCACCATGGCGCTCAAGGCCAACAGGGCCACCCACACGTTGCGGCTGTGCGGGGTGGAAAGTGCCGGCAGCCGGCGCACGAGCTCCTTGCCAAGAAGAAGCCGCTTCTGGAGAATGTGAGGAACCGTGTCCAAGCGTGTCTCTCGGCTCACAGGCACCAGGTCCTTTCGCTCCGGGAAGGGCCTTGGGCTATCGAGCTGTCTCACGGGCTCTCGCCCACCCGGCACACTTCCCAGGAGAAGCCTGCTGTTGGAGGGTCCACGGAGACCAAGCGCCGGCCGTCCCAGGCAAAGCGACGCTCCTCTCCCGTCATGTCCTGCACCCGTATGAGGGACGGTTGACCCTCCTCAAGCCCTTTGAGGGTGGCCCGGCCACCGTGGACGACGATCACGCCGCCGAAGCCCTTGGCCTCGGCGTTCTGGTCCATCAACACCACGAAGCGGTACGTCTCGGCCGGCGAGCGTTGGATGGCAAGTTCGACGAGCAGTTCGGGGGCTGCGGGGTCGTTGTCGAGGTTGGCAATGAGGGCCCGGCTCACAGGTACCCCCGCCTCCTGCAGGGAAGCCGTCAGTGCGCTGCTCTCCAAGGCCAACAGGTCAGGGCGCCGGTTGAGGACGGCTGCCAGGGCGAGCTGGGGGGCGAACGCCTCGTAGGGCCGCATGATGGGCCAGTTCGTTCCGCCAGAGAGCCACTCGAGTGTTTCAGGCGCCAGCCACGCGCGCGCAGGTGCCAGCGGGTCCTGATCCTCGAAGGCCGCGTCGAGACGGCGGGCGAACTCGTTCTCCTCGACTGCCCGGCGAAGCACGTCGCGGGCCGTGGGGTCACCCCAGGCGAACAGGATCTGGGCCTGGCGCAGGAGGGCCCAGCTTCGCAGGCTCACGTCAAGCTCCTCCTCCGGCAGCCATTGGGCGTCCACCGCGTGACGGTAGGCCTTCAGGGCCGGTTCGTATCGCCCCTGCTGAATAAACGCCTCGGCCACGTTGATTTGTTGGCGCATCGTCTCGGGAGGGGTCTCCTGCACCTCCTCCAGCACGTAGCGGTCGCGCGCCGGGCTCCAGGTGTAGAGGCGGGTCTGGCTCGGGTGGGGCAGCAGCTTGTGGTCGAAGACGCCAAAGGCCGGACAGACGATGCGCAGCGTGCCGTCGGGCAGGAGATCCCATTCGGCCGGGCCGCCCCAGTCTGAGATGGCCGTGAAGAAGCGCACGTCGGCCTGATCTTCTGTCGTCAACCGAACCACGAAGAGCAGTGTGGTGGTGGCCGAGGCGCCGGCCACCTTATAGGTGACCACCACTTCAGGGCGCCCGTCGCCGCTCAGGTCTCGCACGGCGTGAATTCCGGCCCACGCCGCGGGCAGAACGCCGGCCACGGCGTCGGGCGCGGGGAGCGGTAGCCCACGGTAGGTTCCTCCCCGGTCCAAGAGCACGACGGCCGGGACGCCCATGGCCCCAGGGCCGACGAGCAGGTCATCCCGGCCGTCGGCGTCGGCGTCGGCCACGACGAGGTTGGGTTCCACGGGCGAGGGGTCCAGGCGCAGGGCGTCGAGCAGGGCGGCCTGCCGGGCGGGATCGCGCAGACTCGCCGCTCCCTCGGGCAGTTGGAGGAGGTACGCCTCCAGGTCGGCGACGAGCACCTCCAGGGCCTTGTGGGGTGCGGTCGTGGCGACCTGGCGGTACGTGGTGAGGGGCGCAACGGCCGCTTCTCCCCCGGCTTGGGAGATGAGCCGGGCTATCACCCGTTGGGCAAAGGAGGTAGCCCGTTGCAGGACGCTCTCCGGCGCGGGGTTTCGGCCCAATCCCTTCACCTTGACCCAGACGGTCATGTCGTCGGGCACGTTGGGGTCGGCACGCGCACCTCCCTCGTAGGCGGTGTAGGGCAGCACAAGGTCCCGGAGTTCGGCCTTTTCTGCGGGTGTCAGCGTGCCAGTCACTTGGGAGAAGCGACAGCTCGTCAGGGTGGCAGCGCCGGCACCGGTGATGGTCAACTCCTCACAGAAGCCGGCAACGCCCCCCTGGCGCACGAACTGGAGGAGCACCACGTCGGGAAGCTCACCGGGAGTTGGTGTGGGCGGGGGCAGCGTTGGTGAGGGCGCCGGCGCGGAAGCCGTCGGTGAAGGGGACAGAGGGGCTGGCTGTGCCGGTTCTCCCAGGCCACAGGCGGTGAGCAGTCCCAACAACACTCCCCAGAGCACGAGACGACACATTGAGCTTTCCTCCCTCCTCGGAGGAACAGGCCCCTTGAACACGACGTGTGGTGCGGGGGTGCCGCACCACACGAGGGCCTGATCTCGAGGGGGCGAGAGGGGGCACCGAAGCCCCCTTCGCCGAACACGGTTTCGCCGCGCGCCGTTATGCCGGCACCGGAGAGAGGGAGAGGTCGCCTCCGGCCTTGTCATCCCCTGTGCGCCGGTTCGGCGGGCGTGCATCAGGCGAGGGGCGCACAGACGCCTGTGAGGGTGGCGGGTCCTCGTCGTTCATCAGGGCCTCGAACTCGGCCCTGTTCATGGTCTCGACCTCGATGAGCCGCTGGGCCAGGCGGTCCAGCTTGTCCCGGTGTTTGACGAGGATCTGTTTGGCGCGCCGGTAGGCTTCCATGACCAGGGCCTTCACTTCCTCGTCGATGATCTGGGCGACCTCTTCACTGTAGTTGCGCTGCTCGGCGATCTCCCGGCCCAGGAAGATGAGCTCTTCCCGGTCGCCGAAGGTGAGCGGGCCCAGCTTCTCGCTCATGCCGTAGCGGGTGACCATCGCCCGCGCCAAGTTCGTGACTTGCTCCAAGTCGTTGCTGGCCCCCGTGGTCACGTCCCCGAAGACGAGCTCCTCGGCCGCGCGCCCGCCCAACATGCCGGCCATCTCGTCCAAGAACTTGGCCCGCCGCTTGAAGTGCCGGTCGGCTTCGGGGAGGCTGATGACGTAGCCGCCCGCCATGCCCCGGGAGACGATGCTAATTTTGTGAACGGGGTCGCAGTGGGGCAAGTGGTGCATGACCACCGCGTGGCCGGCCTCGTGGTAGGCCAGTATCTTCTTCTCCTGCTCGCTGATCAGGCGGCTCTTGCGCTCGGGGCCGGCGATGACGCGCTCGATGGCCTCTTGGAACTCGTCCATTCCAATGAAGCGCTTGTTCCGCCGGGCAGCCAGGATGGCGGCCTCGTTGACCAGGTTCTCGATGTCCGCCCCGGTGAAGCCGGGGGTCTGTTGGGCAATCACGTCCAAGTTGACATCCTTGGCCAACGGCTTGCCGCGGGTGTGAACGTCCAGAATGGCCCGCCGGCCCCGCATGTCCGGCCGGTCCAACACCACCCGCCGGTCGAACCGCCCCGGCCTCAGCAGCGCCGGGTCCAGGATGTCCGGCCGGTTC
>JALSKA010000038.1 GCA_026989095.1 Ardenticatenaceae bacterium | reverse complement strand
CCGATGCCGGCGTGGCCGTCACAGGGGTCGCCTTGGCCAACACCTCGATGATGGGGCGCACATCGGTCTTGCGCCATTCCTCATCGCGGGCGCTGTCGGGCCACGGCGTGTCCAAGAAGAGCCGCCTCGCCTCCTGTCGGCGTTGGCGGAACCAGTCCGGTTCGTCAAAGTGAGCGCTCAGCGCCTCTATGGTCTCCCGGCTGAGCGCCTGAAGTTCCATCGTCTTGTCAGCCACGGCGTTCTCCTCCGTTCTCTGGTGATCTTCGTTCACGCTGCCACGGGCTGCGAGGGAAGGCACTACGGCTGACCTCCCCGACTACGGCGGTGCCACGCCACGCGGGCCCTCCGCCACCCCCTTCACGCCCGGTCGAAGGTTGCGAGGGGAAAGGCGAGGGCCGGGAGCCCACCCCGCGTCCCCCGGCCCTGTTCTCCTCGGCAGCGCGGGGACAGCCGCGCGGCACCCCTTCGCCGTTACCCCACAGAACCTTCCATTTCGAGCTGGATCAGGCGGTTCATTTCCACGGCGTACTCCATGGGCAGCTCCTTGACGATGGGCTCAATGAAACCGGAGACGATCATGCTCAGGGCGTCAGCCTCGCTCAGCCCCCGGCTCATCAGGTAGAAGAGCTGCTCCTCGCCCACCTTGGAGACGGTGGCCTCGTGGCCGATGCTGACCTCGTCCTCGCGGATGTCAATGTAAGGGTACGTGTCGGAGCGGCTGTACTCGTCGAGGATGAGCGCGTCGCAGACCACGTTGCTCTTCGAGTGATGGGCGCCGTCGTAGACCTGGATGAGGCCCCGGTAGGCCGCACGGCCGCCGTCCTTGGAGATGGACTTGCTGGTGATGTTGCTGGAGGTGTAGGGGGCCGCGTGGACGGCCTTGCCGCCGGCATCCTGGTGCTGGCCTCGGCCGGCGAAGGCGATGGAGAGAATCTCGGCCCGCGCCCCGCGCCCCATCAGGTAGACGCTGGGATACTTCATGGTCACCTTGGAGCCGATGTTGCCGTCCACCCACTCCATGGTGGCGTCCTCGTAGGCCACGGCCCGCTTGGTGACCAAGTTGTAAACGTTCGTGGACCAGTTCTGGATGGTGGTGTAGCGCACGCGGGCGCCCTTCTTGACGATGATCTCCACTACGGCGCTGTGGAGCGAGTCGGTGGTGTAGATGGGCGCCGTACACCCCTCCACGTAGTGGACGTATGACCCCTCGTCGGCGATGATGAGCGTGCGCTCGAACTGCCCCATGTTCTGGGCGTTGATGCGGAAGTAGGCCTGGAGGGGCATTTCCACGCGCACGCCGGGCGGCACGTAGATGAAGGAGCCACCCGACCAGACGGCGCTGTTGAGGGCCGCGAACTTGTTGTCCGAGGGAGGCACCACAGTGGCGAAATACTCCCGGAAGAGCTCAGGGTGCTCCTTGAGCGCCGTGTCGGTGTCCAAGAAGATGACCCCTTGGCGCTCCAACTCCTTCTTGATGTTGTGGTAGACCACCTCGGACTCATACTGGGCCCCCACGCCGGCGAGGAACTTCTGCTCGGCCTCGGGGATGCCCAGCCGGTCGAAGGTGCGCTTGATCTCCTCGGGCACGTCGTCCCACGAGCGGGCGTGCTTCTCCGTGGGCTTGATGTAGTAGTAAATGTCGTCGAAGTCGATGTGGGAGAGATCAGCGCCCCACGTGGGCATGGGCTTCGCCCAGAAGATCTCCAACGCCTTCAGGCGGAACTCGCGCATCCAGTCGGGCTCCCCCTTCATCCAGGAGATCTCCTCCACGATCTCGCGCGTGAGCCCCTTGCGCGCCTTGAAGACGTACTTCTCGGGGTCGTGGAACCCGTACTTCTCCGCGTACTCCCGGTTGATGAGTTCGATCTGCTCGCGCTCGGACATGCTCATGTTAGCTCACCTCCCCGGCAAACGCCTGCCGCACCCAGTCGTAACCCTTTTCCTCCAACTCCACGGCCAGCTCCGGCCCGCCGGAGGCCAGAATGCGACCGTCCACCATGATGTGGACGTAATCGGGGCGCACGTAATTGAGGATGCGCTGGTAGTGGGTGATGACCAACACCCCCATGCCCAGCTCCTCCTTCAACGTGTTGACCCCATCGCTGACCACGCGCAGGGCGTCAATGTCCAGCCCCGAGTCGGTCTCGTCCAAGATGGCGATCTTGGGCTCCAACACGGCCATCTGGAGGATTTCCGCCCGCTTCTTCTCGCCGCCGGAGAAGCCCTCGTTCAGGTATCGCCCGGCGAAGGAGCGGTCGATGCGGAGCATCTCCATGCGCTTGAGGAGCAACTGGCGGAACTCCATCGGGCTGATCTTCTCCTCGCCCCGGGACTCCCGGTGGGCGTTGATGGCCATGCGCAGGAAGTTGGCCACTGTGACGCCGGGGATGGCCACCGGGTACTGAAAGGCGAGGAAGAGGCCGGCCTTGCTCCGCTCGTCCGGCTCCATCTCCAAGACGTTTTCGCCGTTGAGGAGGATCTCCCCTTCTGTGACTTCGTACTTGGGGTGGCCGGCAATGGTGTAGGCCAAGGTGCTCTTCCCGGAACCGTTGGGCCCCATGAGAGCGTGAATTTCCCCCTCGTGGACGGTCAGGTTGACGCCCTTGAGGATCTCCTGATCCTCCACGTTCACGTGCAAGTTCCGAATCTCGAGGGTGATTTTGTCCGCCATGAGCTCTTGCTTCCTCCTTCTCTGCTTGGTCGGTTCGGTGGGGTGTGGGCACACAGCGGCCTCATCCTGTTGAGGTCACGAGAGAGGCGATGTCCCCAACGCTCTTCCACAAGCACCCACAGGCACCCTATTGCCGTGTACGGGGGGATTCTAACAAAGTTGACCTTTTTTGTCAAGTTATGTGGAAACTGCGCCGGGACACCACGTTGCCCCACAGCCAAGTCCCTGGGTTTCCACCGGCACACCGTTCTCCCTCACCGCTCACCCGGCCCGGTGAGCTCGTGGACCTGTTGCACCAAGGCGCTCAACGTGCTCGCCAGTTGAGCCAGATCGCTCCACCCTATGGAGCTCTCCCCTTCGTCCTCGGTGAGCATCAGGGCCAACACAGCGCCGACGACCGCGCCCACGATGGCGCCCACAATGGCCCACTGTTGGCGGTATGAGAGATGCATGGCCCCCTCCGTCACGAGCTGTTGCCGGCGCCCAAAAGCGCCAGCAGGAAGACGCCTCCGCCCAACGCGGCCAGCGCGCCGAAGATAGTCAGGTAGAAGCGCTCCCGGCCACGCCACGCCCGCCGCGCCCACGGCGCGCCGGCAGGGGGCCGCTGCCGCAGCTCCTCCTGGGCCCTGTCAAGGACCCAGGGCATGGCGATCATGGCCAGGCCGGCCAATGGGATCACGACCAACACAGCCCACACGAGCGCGGTGATCAGGGCAGGCACCAGGTCCATCTTGCTCCCTCCTCGTGAGTGACGCTCGAGTTGTCGAATGCTACTCCTCGTCAGGTCTCTCCTGTTGCACGTCCTCGTCGGCCTCGTAGGTGATCTCTCCGGCCTCAGCTCCTTCTCGTCCGATGAGCACGGGGCGGGAGCCGCCACTGCCGGCCTCCGGCGGCCCCACAATGCCCTGAGCCTCCAGCAAGTCCATGAGCCGGGCCGCCCGGCTGTAGCCCACGCGAAGCTTTCTCTGCAAGAAGGAGATGGAGGCGTACCGGTACTGGCGCACCAGCTCGATGGCCTCCGGCAGCAGCTCGTCCTCTTCCCGGAGGGCGCGCTCCTCCATGAACTCATCCCAGGGCAGCACGTCTTGCTCCGGGCGGACGGCCGGTCTCTCCCCGTGGAGGCGCCACCAGGTGACGATGGCGTTGATCTCCACGTCGCTGACGAAGGCGCCTTGAAGGCGCTGGAGTTGGCCGGCGTCGGGCGCCATGTAGAGCATGTCCCCTCGTCCCAACAGGGACTCGGCGCCCGGCTGGTCCAGAATGACGCGGCTGTCGATGCTGCTGGCCACGGCAAAGGCCACGCGGGCGGGGAAGTTCGCCTTGATGAGGCCCGTGACCACGTCCACGCTGGGCCGCTGTGTGGCCACAATGAGGTGAATGCCGGTGGCCCGCGCCATCTGGGCCAGCCGGCAGATGAGGCGCTCCACCTCGTCCGGCGAGACCATCATCAGGTCGGCCAGCTCGTCCACCACGATAACGATGTAGGGAAGCCGGGGTTCGCCGGCGCTGGCCGCCCACGCATTGTACGCCCGGATGTGTCGCTTGCCCCGCTCGGAGAAGAGCTTGTAGCGCCGGTCCATCTCCCGCGTGGCCCACGTCAACACGCCGATGACCTCCTCCACGTCGGTGACCACGGGCGCCACCAAGTGGGGAATGCCGTTGTAGGGAATGAGTTCCACCATCTTGGGGTCGATCATCACCAGGCGAAGCTCGGCCGGCGTCAAGTTGAGCAGGAGGCAGGCCACAATGGCGTTGATGCACACCGACTTGCCGCTCCCCGTGGCACCGGCGATCAGGAGGTGGGGCAGGCCGGCCAAGTCGGCCACCACGGGGCGGCCGCTCACGTCTCGCCCGAGGGCAATGCGCAGCTCGCCCTCCAAGGCCGCGAACTCCTCGCTCTCGATGAGCCCCCGCAGGGAAACCACGTTGGTCTCGGTGTTGGGCACCTCGATGCCGACGTAGGGCCGGCCCGGCACCGGCGCCTCGATGCGGATGCTGCGGGCGGCCAAGGCCAGGGCCAAATCGTTGGCCAGAGCGGTGATCTTGCTCACCCGCACCTTCGTGCGCTTCACCGTGCCGTCGGACAGCCGGCGCTCGATGAAGCCGGGCTTGACCCCAAAGCGGGTGACAGTGGGCCCCTGGTCGATCTCCACCACTTGGGCCGGGATGCCAAAGGCCGCCAACGTCTCCTCGATGAGGCGGGCCTGCTCGCGCGCCGAGATCAGGTCCACGCCGTACTCCTCGGCCGGGTGGAGCAAGTCCAGCGGGGGAAGCTCGACACCACTTTCCGGGCCCGTGGTCACAGGACGCGGGGACGGAGGGGGGGCTTTTCTCCTCTGTTTCTCCCCGGGCTTCCCGCTTTTCTCGGAGGCCGGGCGTTGGGTTGCCGGAGGGGACGCAGGCGGAGGAGAGACTTCAGGCTTCCCGGGTGGAGGAGCACGCCACTCCCGACTTTTGGCCTCCAGCCGGGCGCTCAGGGCGTCCAGGCGTTCGCGGACGGCGACGGCCCCGACACCGGCGGCGGCCAACGCGCCCCCCGAGGCCACCAGCACGAAGAGGCCCCACGCCGCCGGAGCGCCCAACGCGGCGCGGAGCTGCTCGGCCAGCATCCACCCCACAATCCCGCCGCCCAAGCCAACATCTCCTGGCCCTCGGATGCTCAAGCCCTCTTGGATCAAGTGCAGGAGGGCCAACAGGCTGAAGAACGTCACCTCTCCCGCCACCACGCGGGACCACGCCACGTCCGCCCACCCGATGATCCGCTCCCGGTGGCGCAGGAGAAAGAGGCCGAGCCCCATCAGCGCCAGGGCGAAGAGATACGCGCCCCACCCGAAAAGCAAACGCGCCGCGTCGGCCAGCGCGCCCGACACGATGCCGGGCCCGTAGCCGAGCAGGGCTCCCCCCAAAATCAGGGCCACACCGCAGAGCACGATGCCAACGATGTCGGTTATCGGCAGTGACGACGGTGACGTTGAGGATTTGCGCTCCTTCGACCGCCGCCTGGAGGCCATTGCCGTGTGTCCCTCCCTGAAGCCCCGGCCGTCGCCCGGGCGACGGGGCGGGGCACTTGCTGATGTATTTGCCCGTGACACTTCAATTGTACCTGATTCCCCACTCCTTGCCCAATGGCTTCAGCAGACGTGCACACGCGGATGCCGGGTTGATCGTCCGCCCGGGGCACAGTACAATGGGAGCACGCTGAGGCGGTGAAAGTAGGGTTGACGCCCTATCACACGCCGGCAGGAGGACCATTCGCCATTCACCATTCGCCACTCGCCAGTGAAAATAGAGTTGACGCCCTGTCACACCCGGCCGGAGCACCTGTGTCAGGCTCTTGGGCGCCCAGAACGCGGAGGTGAAACCATGGAGACTCTCCCGACCGGAAAGGTTCCCCCGGAACTGTTGGCCTCACTCCTGGCCCGGCACGCCCCTTCCGGCGCTCCAGATGTGGTGCTCGGGCCCGGCGTGGGCCTCGATGCGGCAGCAGTGCGCGTGGGCACCGAGATCGTCGTGATCAAGAGCGACCCGATCACCTTTGCGACCGAGGAGATCGGCTGGTACGCCGTCCACGTCAACGCCAACGACGTGGCCTGCTTGGGGGCCACGCCCCGCTGGTTCCTGGCCACCTTGCTGCTCCCAGAGGGCCGCACCGACGAGGCGCTCGTGGAGGAGATCTTCGCCCAGGTCCACCGGGCCTGCCAATCACTGGACGTGGCGCTCGTCGGCGGCCACAGCGAGGTGACCCACGGTTTGGAGCGCCCCCTCCTGGCAGGCCACATGGTGGGCACCGTCCCCACAGACCGGCTCATTCTGCCCACCCGGGCCCGGCCCGGCGACCGAGTGCTGCTCGTGCGGGGCTTTCCCGTTGAGGGCACGGCCATCATCGCGCGCGAGCGGGCCGACGAGCTGCGTCGCCGAGGGTACGACGAGGCCACGATCAACGAAGCTCGAGACTACCTGCACGCCCCCGGCATCAGCGTGGTCGAGGCCGCCGGGATACTGACGCGCACAGGGCCCGTCCACGCCCTCCACGATCCCACCGAGGGGGGCGTGGCCACAGGCCTCGTGGAACTGGCGATGGCCACAGGGCTGGGCATCGAGGTGAGCGCCGCTGCCCTCTCCCCGCTGCCCTTGGGCCGCCGCCTGTGCGCCGAGTTCGGGCTCGACCCCCTCGGCACCATTGCCAGCGGCGCGCTGTTGGCCGCCGTGCCGCCCGAGGCCGTTGAGGACCACGTGGGCGCCCTCGAGGCCGCCGGCATTCCGGCCCGCGTCGTCGGCCGGCTGCTCCCGGAAGGGGCGGGCTATTGGCTCCGCTCGGAGGGAGGACGGCGGCCGCTGCCGCGCTTCGAGGCCGACGAGATCGTGCGGCTCTTCGAGTAGCCCGAGTCGGCTCGGGATCGCTTGCGGGCGCCGGCCACCAGGAGCAGGGAGAGGAGCAGTGTGTTCAGGCTGACGAGCCGCGCCAGGAGCCAGTTGGGGGGCGCGTAGACGAGCTCCACGTCATACGTGCCGCCGGGCAAGGGCACGCCTATGATCATGCCGTACACGCGCACCCACCGGCCCCGCGCCCCGTTGATCCACACCCGCCAGCCGGGATCGGCCACCTCGCTCACCACCAGCATCACGGGCCCCTCGGCAACCACCCGCGCGCCCACGTACCCCGGCCGACGACGGACCACCTGCACGCTGCCCCGCCCTCCTACCGGCGGCACTTTCCCCTCCACCAGGGCCGTGCGGTACACGTCAAAGCCCTCGTCATCGAGGCGTTCCCAGGCCGCCTCGGGAGAGGTCACGGGCACGGCTTCCTCCACCAGCCACAGGCGCGGGCGTGGCTGGAGAAGCCGGTAGAGGGTGACACCCCCTTGGCCGGCCACGGGCGTGAAGAGAGTTGGGTCCATCGGGCGGTCGGCGAAGACGTACTGGACGGCCAAGACCTCCCATTGAAACCACGAAGGCACTTGCTCGAAAAAGCGTGCCGTGCGGGCCAGCCTCAGTGGCTCGTTGCCGCCAATGGTTTCCAGAGCGTACACCATGCCGGCGTTGGCCTGAGGCCAGAGCAGGCCCGGATCGTGAAGGCGTGTCCCTTGAGCAACTTGGCGGGCCGTGGCCACCAGGGAGACAGGTGGCGGGGGAAAGGTGCTCGGAGATGGTCCCCGGTAGTACGGTTGGTTGACGGTGAAAAGGTTGTAGGCCACCAGCAACGAGGCCAACGTCGCCCCAAGGCGCGGCCTGCGCCTCGCCAGGGCGAGGGCCACGGCCATCATCGCCGTCAACACGAGGAGGAGCAGGGTATTTCCCAAAAACCCCTCAATGACGTCCGCGTTCCCCTGCCGCGCCCCGCTGAAGATTTCAGCCCGGACCGCGTAGAAACGCGCGGCCATCCACGCCAGCGGCAACAGGCCCCAAAGCGTGCCCCGCAGGGCCCAGCGCACCGGCCGGCGGGCGCCGGCCGCCACGCGGGCCACTCCCCACGCGGCGAGCAGGGCCACGGCCAGGGCCACCACGAGCAACGCGCGTTCCTGAGCGCGGACGCGGTTCCACCCGGGCAGGCCCAAGTAGAGGAGCTGATAGAGCCCCCCATCGCCCCCCACGGCCACCACGAGCCCCACAGCGGCCACACTGCCCCAAAACCACCGCTCGCCCCGCTCCTCGCGGCCGGCGGCCAACCCCAAGGCCGCGAGCACGAGCACCACGGGTCCAACGTAGAGAGGAGTGCCCCCGACAAAGTTGGGAAAGAGCGCCGTTGCCAGCTCGTCCCACGGCAGCCCCTTGCTCACAAAGGCGTAGTCGAGGGCCGCGCGCTCGGAGCGGGCGATGAAATCGAGCGTGGGCATCAGTTGCGCGGCGCTCAGGCCGCCGGCCACCAAAAAGGGCACCGGTGCCACCAGGAGCCGACGCCCCCGGCCGGCCGGCGACCACGCCACGTGCGCCAGGAGGTAGGCGGCTCCCAAGTAGACGGCGTAGAGCGCCGTCTGAGGGTGGCCGGCCAACAGGGCTAGGGCGAGCACCCACCCGGCCCCCACAGCCCTCATCAGGGCCACAGGGAGACGAGGTGCCCGGACCACGTGGTGCAGGGCCCAGATCCACCAGGGCAGCCAGGCCGCCGTCTCCACAATGGTCACCTGTTGGAGGGGAAAGCCGGTCATGTAGCCGCTGAGGGCAAAGGCCACGCCGGCCGTCAAGGGGGCTATTGTGGGCGCCCGGGGCATGAGGCGCCGGGCCAGGAGGAAGGCTCCCACGCCGGCCCAGATCACGTGAGCGACTACCTCGAACGCCAGGGCCTCCAGGGGAAAATTCGCGCCCCAGATGAGGGCGTTCACCATCGCCGGGGGGTAGAGGGCCGCCGCCTGGGGATCGGCCAGGCCCGGCTGCCCGCCCCAGATGTAGGGGTTCCAGAGGGGCAACCGGCCCTCAGAGAGTTCCCGTGCCACGAAGCGGCGCAGCGGCCAATACTGATGGGTGAAATCCCCTTCGGGGAAGAGGACCCGGTCGGCGGGGTTGGGAGCCCACAGGCGCCAGAAGAAAAGGACGATGAGGGCGATCAGCGCACCTATTCCCAGGAGGTCCTGTTTGCGCATGGACGTGTTGAGCTCTCCTGTAGCACCTTTGTGCCCTGATGTTTCGTGGCTCCGGGGCCTCCCCACATTTCCATCCCCTCCCGGCACCCGCCCCGTGAGCTTGTCCCAAGTTCGCCGTTTTGTCAAACCTCCCGTAGGCCAAGCCCACCCGTGAACAAAGCCTCATATTGAAAGTTGAAGGCATTCATCAAGCGTTCATGTGGCCGGGGTAGGGTGAGAGTAGGACGATCTCCGGCCGGAGCCAGTGCCGGTTCACAGTCTCGTCTTCCACAGCGGGAGGGATAGTGGTATGAACAGGAACCTGCGCCGGATTCCCTTTTTCGCCGACCTGCCGGACGACTTGCTCGCCATCATCGAGCGCCAGATGAAACGGCGGCGGTTTCGGAAGGGGGACATTATCTTCCGGGAAGGTGCACCGGGCGACTCGATGTACATCATTCAGTCAGGGCAAGTCGAGGTGATTTCCGAGGGCCAAGGGGATGAGCCCGACGCCGTCTTCGCTCACTTGGGGCCGGGCTCATTTTTCGGGGAAATGGCCCTCTTGTTGGGAGAACGGCGTTCGGCCACGGTGCGGGTGGTCCTGGACGCTGAACTGTGGGAGCTCCACAAAAGCGACCTGGACTTCATTCTCAAGCGCCATCCCGCTATTGCCCTCCACCTGAGCCGAGAGCTGAGCCGCCGGCTCAGCCGCACCATCCACCAGCCCACCGTGCCGGAGCGCATCAACCTCATCGCCCTGGTGGGCGATCATCCCATGCTCTTTGCCGAACGGCTTTACGCGGCCACCGGGGAGCGCATCCTGGTGCTGGACGTGAACGACCTGCTGTCGCCCGAGGTCAAAGAGGGCCATGGGACGCACATCACCGTGGAACAGGTGGACCGCTCCGCTCCTCCTGACGAGTTGGCCGCACAACTCAGCCAACACGTGGAGAACTTCGGGCGCATAGTCATGGTGATTGCCTCCCGCGAGAACCCGCACGCCCGCATGGCCGTTGACATGGCCAAAGTGGTCGTCGAAATCGCCCACCGGACCACGCCTTGGATTCGGCACCTGAAGGGAGACGATCACTGGCTGGTCATGCCCACGTGGCGCCACGTGGACCGGGCCGCACGCCGGGTGGCGCGCAAGATCGTGGGCCTCGTGCTGGGCGCCGGGAACGCCAGGGGATTGGCCCACATCGGCGTCCTCGAAGTGCTCCGCGAGGCCAATGTGCCCGTTGACATCATCGCCGGGGCGAGCATGGGCGCCCTCATCGGGGCCCTCTACGCCACCCGGGAATCCATTGCCGATCTCAAAGCCTTCGCCGCCCAGTTGCCCCGCGCCGTCAGCCTGCGCGGAGGCCTGTGGGACGTGCGATTCTTTCCCCGCTACGGCCTGGTGCGGGGCGAACGGGCCCGCCACTACTTGGACGACGAATGGTTTCACCACAAGGCGTTCGAGGAACTCGACATTGACCTGCGCATTGTGGCCACGGACGTGGCCACCGGCGAGGAGGTGGTCTTCACGCACGGCCCCCTGGCCGACGCTGTGCGCGCCAGCATAGGGATTCCGGGCATCTTCGAGCCCTTTCCCTGGAACGAGCGATACTTGATCGACGGAGCGGCCACAGCGCCGGTTCCCACCCACGTCATTCAGGAGGAGGCCGACATCCTCATCGCCTGCAACGTCATCCCCCCACTGCGCAAGCTAACCCACCTGCGCACGCCGAGCGCGAACTGGCGCCTTCCTGGTGTCATCGGCATCCTGCTGCGTGCTCAAGAGATCATGGCCGCCGGCATCGTGGAGAGCCGGCTGGGCAAGCCGGACGTGCTCATCCAGCCCGACTTGGCCGACTTGGGCTCCAGGGACTACAATCGGTGGGAGACTTTCGCCACGCGGGGCAGGCAGGCCACCGAAGCCTGCCTGCGCGACATCCAACGGTTGCTCGTTCCTGTGGAGTCCAACAATGGCCACGCACCACACCTTTCGTCAACCACGCCGGTTGTCCACGGGCCGAACACGTGACCCTGCACGCGGCCACATGTGGCGCCGCTTCCTCCAATGGTGCTTCGAGCGCCTCTACACCGACTTGGCGCCGGGCTACGATGTGGTGGCGTGGCTGGCCAGCGGCGGCCTCTGGTATCGCTGGGTGGAGGTGGCCGCCGGCTTTCTGGCCGGGGACCCGGTGCTGGAAGTGGGCTTTGGCCGGGGACGGCTGGCCGTTCACTTGGCCCGCCGGGGCCACACTGTGGTGGGCGTTGACCGCTCGCCCCAGATGGTCATGGCCGCGCGCCGGCTGGCCGGCCGCGCCGGCGTGCGCGTTCACCTGATCCAGGGCAGCGGCGAAGCTCTTCCCTTTCCTCCGGCCACCTTCGGCACCCTCATCACCACATTTCCCGCGCCCTACGTGTTGGCCCCCCAGACTCACGCGGAGTTCATGCGCGTGCTCAAGCCCGGCGGCCGGTGGGTGTGGGTGGATGCCCCCCGTTGGCCCGGTTGGCCCCGCCGGCCGGCCGTGCTCTGGGCCCTCCAAAGCCTTGGGCGGCTCCACAGCGCGTTGGAGGCCCACGTGCCCTCCCACCTGGCCACGCGCGTGGTCACCGTGCCGGTCGAGGAGACAGTGGTCGAAGTGAGGATCTGGGAGAAGCCCCGGCCATGAGTTGTCCCGGTGCTCTCAGTGCATGGCCTTGCCGCCGTCCACAAAGTAGGCCTGTCCGGTGACGTAGGCGGCCTCGTCCGAGGCCAGGAAGCGCACCACCTTGGCCACCTCCTCGGGCGTGCCCAGCCTGCCAAGGGGAATCTCCCGCTGCCAGCGGGCCATGATGTCAGGGTCTCGGCGTGCCCGTGCTGTCATGGGCGTGACGATGACGCCGGGGCAGACGCAGTTGACGCGGATGTTGTAGGCGGCGAACTCCAGAGCGCACGCCTTGGTAAACCCGTAGACGCCGGCCTTGCTGGCACAGTAGTGGGCCCGCAGGGCCAGGGGAGTGCGCACGCCGGCAATGGAGGCCACGTTGATGATCACCCCGCCCCCCTGATCCCTCATCACCCGTCCCGCTGCTTGCGAGGTGAGGAAGACGGCTCTCAAGTTCACGCTCAGCGTCCGGTCCCACATCTGCTCGGGCATGTCGAGAATGGGGCTGGAGGGTTCGATGCCCGCGTTGTTCACCACGACGTCGAGGTGGCCGACGGCCGCCACCACCTCCTGCACCATGCGGCGCACGGCTTCACCGTCGGCCACGTCGGCCGTGTACGGGAGGGCTTCCCGTCCTTCAAGGTGAATGAGAGCCGCCGTCTCCGTGGCCGTGCGCGGGTCGATGTCGTTGCACACCACCCGCGCGCCGGCACGGGCCAGCTCAAGGGCAATGGCGCGGCCGATCCCCCTGCCGGCACCGGTGACCAGCGCGCACTTCCCCTGCAAATCGGCGAATTCTCGGCCTGTGGACATGGTCTCCTCCTCCCCGCACGCTGTTGGTCAACTCGGTCGTGATCGCCCCCATTCTACCCAAAGCAGCCCTTTCCGAAAGCGCGGCCGGCCGAAGCTCCCCGGACACGCGCACACCCAACTTCTCAAACGAACGAGGTTGTGCTATCGTATCAAGCTGTGGAAGGAGCCGGGGTTGAAGGACGACGCGCCCTTGTGCCGGTGATCACCGTCCGGGGAGGAGATGACACCGGCGACTCAGGACCACGCTCAGCGCGAGCCCGTGCTGTTGGTGCTTGAAGGGAGATGAGAAAAGTGCATCCGGCACGCTTCCAACGGCTGGTGGCTCAGGCGATCAACAGCCTCCCGGAGGAGCTTCTCTCACTGCTGGACAACGTGGAGATCGTTGTCGAACCCTTCCCCACACCTGCACAGCTCCGCCGGGCCGGGGTCGAGCCGCCGGGCACGCTCTTGGGGCTCTACGAGGGCGTGCCGCGCACGGAGCGGGGAGGATATTACAACTTGGTTCCTCCTGACCGGATTACCATCTTCCAACAGCCCATCGAGGCCATCAGCCGAAACGAAGACGAGATGTTCCGACACGTTCAGGAGACGATCCTGCACGAGCTCGCCCACCACTTCGGGTTCGACGAGGACCACATCCAGGCCTTGGAGCAGGAGCTCGGGTGGGGGGCTGATCCGTTGTGAGCGGCGTGTTCGCACGATGTGCTCCAACGCTCGCTGAGGCTGCCTGAGCCGTTCACGAACCGTGCGAGCCCACTCGCGGGAACAGCCAACATCCCTGTGATCTCTCCCCTGCCGGCAAAACACCGTGGCCGACATGTCCGGCAGAATGAATTCGGCTAAAGGGGGACGGCATGTGTCCCTGGTAAGCTACAAGATTGCGGCCGTTCTCATCTTCCTGCTCATAGGCATATTCGGGCTGATCATGGGCGAATACATCTACCGGCGCGAGCAAGTCTATTTGCTCGACCCGGATACAGCGTGGGGCGAACGCACGCGGCTCCAAGGGTGGCCGGCACGCTTGTTGGGTATCCTGCTCATGGTCATTGGGGGGCTTTCGCTCTTTTTCGGCATTGCGAGCATCTTCCTGGACCCGGTGTTGTCGGAGTTCTTGAGATAGTGACTCCCCTCACAGAGCTCGCCCGGTGACCAGGCGTTACCAGGCTGGAGCCCCCTCAACCACCGCTGTGCGCCCTTCTCCGCCGTTTTGGTCACCCTGCTGAGCAAGACATTACCAAACCCAACGATGATCACAATGAGGCTCAAAGAAGTGGCAAGGACGTGCCCGGTCACGGCCGAAGAGCGACGATTTCTGGTGCGAGTGAGCGCCCTCTACGCGGTGCTCGTCGTGCTGGTGCTCTTCACCGTTGACCGCTTCTGGAGCGCCAACTGGGACGTGGAGGCTTTCCTGGGCGCGGCGCGCAGCTTTTACGACGGCGGCAGCTTCTTGGACTTGTACGAGAAGGGCCGCCAGCAATTCTACTGGCCCTACGTCTACCCCCCGCTCTACGCCATGACACTGGCCCCCTTCGTCTGGATGGCCGACCGCCCCTTCATGCCCGAGTGGGCCCCGCTGGTGGCTGTGCGCGTGCCCGTGGTGGCAGCCGATGTGGGGATGGCGTGGCTGCTCTACGCCATTGTCGCCCACACCACGACACGCCGTTCTCTGGCCCGCTTGGCCTCGCTAGGGTGGCTCTTCACGCCCATCATCTTCTACCAGACGGCCATTCAAGCCCATCACGAGAGCGTGTGGCTCCTGCCCACCGTGTGGGCTTTCTGGCTCATGGGCCAAAGGGGCACAAAGGCGGCTGGGCGCGCAGCTCTCCTCCTGGCCATCGGCGTGGCCATGAAGCAAACGGCCGTGCTTTACACCGTCCCCTTCGGCCTCTACTTGCTCCGGCACCGGCGTTGGCGTGAGCTCATGACCTCTGCCCTGCTCTTCCTCCTGATAGTGGGCGGCCTCATGTTGCCCTTTCACCTGTACAGTGACGACTTCCTCGCCCTCGTCGTTGACGAAGTGCGCACCATGCCGGTTCAAACCCAGAGCTGGGTGGTCTGGCTCTTGGCGTTGGAGGGGTACCGCGTGGAACAGACGCGCAGCACCTTCCCCCTCATTCAGCACGCCACCTTCGTGACCATTGGCGGGGCGCTTCTGGTTTCGTTCCTGTGGTGGCACCTTCGACAGAGGGAACTTCACCGCGCTGCGACTCCGCAAGAGAATGTCACGCTCTGGTTTGCTGCCGGCCTCCTGGTGACGCTGGTCTTCTTCCTGACCTCACAGAAAGTGATGGCCTACTACTATCTCATGCTCGTGCCGTGGCTGTTGACCACTTGGCTCTCCAACGGCCGCGTGCGCCTCGTCACCGTGGTGCTGCTGTGGACCTCGTGGATTGTCGTCTCCCCCTACTACGCCCCGTGGGCCGACCCGGCCCGCCTTCCCCTCTACGCCTCGCTGGGCTCGCTGAACAGCCTCTTCTTCCTCGGCCTCATGGTGATGACGTTCCGAATGCGCCCCGGAGAAGAGGGCCGTGACGAAGGGGCCGTAGGTGCTGCTACGGGGTGGCTGCTGCTCCTGACGTTGGGATTCGTGCTCTCGGCGTTGGCGCACCCCCTGAGCAACGTGGTTGAGGAGGGGGGGCCAACTCGCCAAGCCCTCATTCTGGGCCTGCTGGTCCTCGTGTTGATCTCGACACTCGGGGGGTACGCGCTCCTGCGGCGCCACGTGGGACGTTGGCTGGGCGTGGAGCTCCCCGCCCCCCGTGCCGGTCATGTGGCCGTCACCCTTTGGTTCACCCCTCTCTTCTTCACGTGGTTCACCATGACCCGGGAGATCACGTTCATCATTGAAAAAGGCGTGTGGGAAGCGTGGCGCCTCTAAACCCCATGCCCCGATTTCTTCGCCCCCTGTTGCCTCCTTTGACAACGTGGCCCTTCAGTACTTTAATACAGGCGTTTTGGGCCAATTCGTGAGGTTGTTCCCCGCGCTGTTGGCACCAGCCCACGGCCGCCAACGAAGTCAGGAGAGAGCGCTGTGCTGTTCCCGTTGTCGTGTCCTGTCGCGGCCGGGGAGAGCAACAGCGCTCGAGGAGGAGGCACATGCAATCACAGCCCGACAGAATCCGGTGTAGCGTTGGCATCACGGCTCACAACGAGGAAGCCAACATTGGTCACTTGTTGGACGCCCTCCGCAACCAACTCCTGCGCGAGGTGGAAATCACCGAAATCATCGTGGTCGCCAGCGGCTGCACGGATCGCACGGTGGACATTGTCAAGGAGTACATGCGAGTAGACCCACGCATCAAGCTGTTGGTACAAGAGCGCCGAGAAGGCAAAACCTCGGCCATTAACTTGTTCCTCAAACACGCGCAGGAGGACATCTGCGTCTTGGAGAGCGGCGACACAATCCCCCACGAGACGGCTATCGAGCACCTGGTGCGCATGTTCCGCGATCCAAACGTGGGCATGACCGGCGCTCAGAAAGTGCCCGTCAACACGCCGGACCACATTATTGGATACCTGAGCCACCTGCGCCTCAAGTTGGAACATGAGCTCTGCATGGAAATCCCCCGGCTGGGCGAGCTGATCGCCTTCCGCAAGGTTTTCGACGCCATTCCACCCGACGTGGCTATGGACGAGGCGTTCGTGGAAGCGCTGGTCATCAAACGGGGCCTCCAAGTCCGGTACGCGCCGGACGCGGTGGTGTTCAACATGGGGCCCCAGACGTTGAGCGATTTCCTGCGCCAACGCCGGCGCAATTACGCCGGCCACTTGCACCTGAAGCACAAGTACGGCTACCGGGTGAGCAGTTTGGACACGTGGCGGGTCATTCGCATCGCCATGAGCCAAGTGTGGGGAGCCATTCGGTTCGTCGGGGTGCTTGGCCTGCTCGCCGGCGTAGAAGCTGTGGCCCGTGTCCTGGGCGCCTATGACTATTACATCAGGGGAAACCGCCACGAGGTGTGGGAGATCGCCTGGACCACCAAACAGGTCAAGCGTCCAGAACACGCCGACAACGGCACCGAACCTTCGTTTCCCTTGCCCTTCGGCACCAGAACGCCCAAATGAACACCTATGCGCGCTCACTTCTCTAACGTTATTAAGCTCATCATCAGCCTCGCCCTCATCGTGTGGCTCTTTCGGCGCATAGATGTGCGCGATGTGGTCACAATGGTGCGGGGCGCTCACCCGGCACTCCTGGTGCTGGCCACCGCCGCCTACGTGGGCGCCATCCTGAGCAACGCGCTCAAGTGGGGGATTCTGCTGCGGGCTCAGAACGTGCGAGTGCCTTGGCGGCTGTTGGTGGAGTACACGTTCGTGGGGGTCTTCTTCAACAATTTCCTGCCCGCCAACGTGGGCGGCGATGTGATGCGCGGCTATGGCCTAGCCAAGTACATCCGCCGGCGAGCCGATGCCGCCGTCTCAGTGGTGGTAGACCGCCTGATCGGCCTGATGGCCCTGACGAGCATGGCGGTCGTTTCAGCGCTCGTGGCCTTTGTCCAGCACGCGGCGAGCAATCAGGATTTGCTGGCCATCGCCGGCGTGGCCGTTGTGAGCACTGCCGGCCTGGCCGGCGGCTTTGCCCTCATGTTGAGCCGTCGGTTGCGGGCGCGAGTCGAGCGCCTCATCCGGCGAACGCCGGTGCTGCACCCTGTGGCCCCCCTCTACACTCGCCTCTCCGAGGCCGTCGGCGCCTACCGCCACCGGGCCGACGCCCTGGCCGTGGCCTTCGGCGTGGCGCTGATCACGTGGGTGCTCAGCAATTTGACCCAGTGGTTTCTGGCCGAATCCTTGGGAGGTGGGATGCCGCTCCTCTACATTTTCCTGTTCAACCCCCTCATCGGCCTGGTGCTCCTGCTGCCCATCTCCATAGGCGGCCTGGGAGTCAACCAGAACATCTTTCCCTTCTTCTACGGCCTGGTGGGCGTCCCGGAGACGCTGGCCGTGAGTGTCTCCTTCCTGCTCCAGTTCATCATCTACGTGACCAGCTTGCCAGGCGGGTTCCTGTGGTGGCGCGAGCGCCGGGCCCATCAAGGCGTGGCGACAACTCCATCCGCATGATCGTAAAGAAAGCCGCCCATGTTGGAATGACACTGCTCGGAGAACTCAACACAATCGGCCACTTGAAAAGCCTCGATTGGCATCTGCTTCAAAGAAACATCATAACCACATGGACGTGTCCACGAATGCCGGCAGTTATTGACGCTGTCTGTTTGCTAGAGGGGCATCTGCCGGCCAACTGGCCGGCACTCGTGGGGGGCGAGGTGCATTCTCCTTCATCCCTGCTTGTTGCGCAACGTCTCGTCTGAATTTCCTCCTGCGATCCCGGCCCCGTGCAGCTCGTGGACGGAGAACAGGCCTACTAAGGTGTCCCCCTCAACTACGGCGCCGGCCTCCCGCCCCTCGTGGAGAAGCCGCACATGGGCCTCGTAGAGGTTCATCTCAGGGTGGAGGAGAGGGTAATCGCGGTCCATCACCTCTCGCACGCGGGCTGTTGCCGACGCCTGTCGGAGCCTCTTGGCAGTAATGAGCCCCACGAGCTTGCCCTGCTCCACCACAGGCCACACCTGTTGCGCGTGCCTGACGGCCGCTGCCAGCGCGGCGGAAACTGACTGGTCGGCCGAGATGGCGAACCCCCGCCGGCGCATGACATCACTCACGCGGAAGGCGCCCATGCGCTCCCGCCACGCCACACGCTTCACCTCGGCGCCGGCGGCCACGAAGACGAAGAAGGCGATCACGGCCAACAGCGGCTGGCCGAAGAAGGCCAGCACGCCGAGCAGGAGTGCCACCCCTTGGCCAACGCGAGCGGCCAGCAACGTGGCCCGCCGGTAGGGTAACACGTAGGCCAGCAGGGCGCGAACCACTCGTCCGCCGTCCAGGGGAAAGGCCGGCAACAGGTTGAAGGCTCCCAGGGCCAAATTGGCGAAGAAGAGATACGTCACCAACGGCATGACACCCACGCTGTCCATCATGCGGTAAAAGGCGAAGGATGACATGGAGGCCACCTTGGCCCGGTAAGGGGGGTAGAGGGCCAAGCCAATGGCGAAGTTGACCAGCGGGCCGGCCAAGGCCACCACGAGCTCCTGGCCGGGGGAATCGAGCGGCGTCCGCAGGCGCGCCACGCCCCCGAAGGGCAACAGGAGAATGTTGTCCACGCGGATGTGAAAGCGGCGGGCCACCAGGCTGTGGCCCAGCTCGTGTAAGATCACGCAGGCAAAGAGGAGCGCGACCAGCAGGGCCCCGAAGAGGGCCTTTTCCCACCCCGCTCCACGCCCCCACTGGAAGGCCGCCCAGATGAGGATCAGCGGAAAGGTGATGTGGACTCGTATCGGTATGCCGCGCAATGAGCCCAAGGGAAAGGACCACATGGTGCCAGCCCCGTTGTGGCGGAAGGCTCCGCCCTTTTGTCGGTTCCCGGACAGCGACCTCAGCGGTCACTGTTCGGGCGACCACACCGGTAGTGTATCCACATCCCGCTGCCACTCCAAATATCGTGCGGCCACCCACCCCGTGCGGTCGCCCGTCAGGCGCACCAACACCCAATCCCCTTGGGCATTGCGGGCCACGGCCACCACAGGATCGCCAAAGCGCAGGCGGCTGACGACGGCAAAGCTCGTCCCGGGCCCGCGACGCACGTTGAGGGCCCGGACCACAACTGTGCCGGAGAGCTCCTCTTGAGGAGCGCGGGCGGGTGTCGGTGAGGGGGCAGACGGGGGAGAGGGTGAAGGGGAGAGCACCGGCGGAGTGGGCGTTGGCGCCTGCCCGACGACCTCGACCAGGACAGCAGCCACGGGACTCCTCTGGCCGGCCGTATCGTAGGCCACCACCTTGAGGATTGCCTCGCCGGGTGTTTCCGGCGTCCACCGCTGGATCACGGTGAAACTGACTTGAGGCAACTGTTCGGGAGGCGTATCGGAGCGCAGCCGGCGGTCGCCGACGAAGAGCTCCACCCGCACAACGCCCCGGTCATCAGTCGAGGTGCTCTGCACTTCAAGCACCTGACCGGCGGGCACTCGCACGCCGCTCGGAGGACGTGTAATGATGACCGTGGGCGGCCGATCGCCTTGGCCGAGTGCGGCCGAAAGCCCACCTTGGCAGGCGACTAAAACCACAACCATCATGCCTGCCACAAGCCCGATGAGTCGGGCCGGCGGGCGTTTCCGTCTCATCTCACCCCCAGTAGTCCGCGATGACCTCGTCTGCCGGCCTGTGTCGGGGCGATCTCAAACGGCGGGAAATGGCCTCGTAGAACTTGTCATCGTAAGCGCGCGTGCGAAGTTGGACGGGCATGGGCACGGCGTGGCCGAAAACCACCACTTGCCGCTTGGTGTCCAGCGTGGTCAACATGCTGCGCACGGCCTTCCGGTCCGCCACACCCGTGAGCACGGCCTCCAGGTCGCGCTGGTCGTTGAGCCGGCCGGAGATGCGCGTGCCAATCTGGGAGAGTATTTCGTCGTCTATGCCACTGGGGCGCTGATCCACAATGAGCAGGGTCACAAAGTACTTGCGCATCTCGCGGGCAATGGTGCCGAAGATGGTCTGGCGGGCCAACTCCGGGCTGAGGAACTTGTGAGCTTCCTCCACGGTGATGACAAGCGGCTTGGGCCTGTCCGCCTCGTCCCGGGTCTGCCAGTACCGCTCCGCCCACTCCTCGTACCGCCGGCGAATCCGGCGCGTGATGATGTTCGCCACGAGGAGGTAGTCGAGCAGGCTGTCATACCGGCCGTACTGGACAAGAACGTGGCGCCCTTGGGCCAAGCAGTTGAGCACAGCGTCGATCTGGTCGAAGGAGCTCTGTTCGCGGACGTAGGGGCGCCCGGCGAGCCGTTGAAGTTTGCGGTGGAGGGCTTGGATGGAACTCAGGTGCAAATTGCCCGTTTGGGCCAGCTCCTGAAGCCCATCGGCGTCCAAGCCCAAGAACGTGCGCAACCAGTGCTCGCGGCCGAAGATGCGCTCGAGCAACAGGATGTTCGTCTCGGTCGTGCCCTCCGGCAGGCCCAGCTCCTCCCGGAGCAGGAGGATGTCCTCCCCTTCGATGTGGTTGAGCCCAATGACAATGTGGTGGTCCACGTCCTGGCTCTTGCGCTCGTCCAGAGAGAAGACGGCCACTCGTGTGGGGCCCAGCAAGTCACGGAGCCCCCTCACCCACACCTTGTCCTCCGTGTGCTGGCTGCTGCCGTACTCGTCGTGCATGTCGAAGACCAGTGCCACGGCCTCTGTTCTGGTCATAATGCCGGCCAGCAGGATGCGGGTGAGGAAGCTCTTGCCCGTGCCCGTGCTGCCGAAAATGCCCGTGGAGCGCTCAACAAGGCGGTCGAGGTCGATGCAGACGGGAATGTCCATGGTGAGCGGGGTGCCAATGGCGAAGTGGGCGTTGTCCTCCCGCTCCTCCCCGAAGACGGCCACGAAGTCCTGGGGTTGGGCTTGCACCATGCGGGCGAAGTGCATGGGTATGGTCCTCACCGGCTGAGGGCCTTCGCCGTCGGTCACAATGTCGTTCTCGTCGTAGGCGGGCATCATCAACATGGGCTTGACGTGGGCCGTGGCATAGGTGGCGGTGCCCGCCAAGGCCCGGCGCACCAGCGGAGAAAGCCGGGGCGGATCGGCTGCCAGGGCGTTGTCGGTCGAGTGCAGCCGGAGGTCTTGGACGGTGGAAAAGTAGCGGTAGCGCTCACCTTCCACCACGCAGAAACTGCCCACACGCAGGCTTTCGGTATCAGTATCCGGGTCGAGCCGAACTACGAGGCCATCGTTGAAGGTTCCGCCCACGACAAGGCCCAAACGATGACGCACGGTTGTCACCTCCTCCACATCTCGGGGATCGTCGGGCCGCCCCCGCCAACAACGTGACTAACGTGACTCAGTGCCGGCAACGCTGTCCAGGGGAAAGGGTGTCCGGGGTAGAGTCTACTCCATTTCGGCGGTGCTGCCAAACAGGTGGTTCGACAGCCGAGGGTGTGGCTTACGCCACCAAGAGCTTGCCACCCGCCACGACGGGATGTCCGTCGGCCAACAACGTGGCTCCCGGAAGGGCAAAGTCCACGTTGAGGGAGCTTTCGTTCTCACCGCCCATGTAACGGTTCTCGCCCAAGGAGAGGAAAAGGGCACCGTACACGTGTTCGTCCACGACAGTCCACCCGATGGGGTGCTTCAGGGCCGGGTTGAGCCCGATACCCACGTGACCCACTCGTCGGCAGTCTCCGGTGTGCCGGCTCAGCAAATTTTCGAGCAGATCGGCGCCCTTAGCAGCGTCAACGCGGACGATTTCCCCGCCCCGAAATGTGAGGATGACCTCCTCCGCGCCGGCCGCACGGGGAATGAAGACCTGTCCTTCGGTGCGGTGTTCGATCACCGTGGTGTAGAGGGCACCGGCGGGGAGATTGCTGGTGATGGCGCCCTCAAGTCGATCCCCTTCGTCCACGCGCCCGTCGTCGCCGAGCCAGCGGCGTGTGCCCCGGTCCAAGTGAAGTTCGAGCCCGTGCCCGGAGCAGATCGTGAGACGCCTCGCGCCGGTCACCACGGCGAGCACGCGGTCAAGAAGGTCCCGGAGTTCCTCCACGCTCACCAGAAGGGCGGGCAGGACGTAACGCTCCAAGCGTGACAGGCTCATGCCAAGGCTCCGAGCGCGCTCGGGCGTGGGCACGGCCACCAACATGTAGGGAAGGCGGCGTTCTTCCTCCAAGTCAGTCAGCCGTTGGACGGCGCTGCTCCAGGCGTCGAGAGCATCGGGGTCGAGGGTCTCCACGTCAAGTCCGCCCCCTTGGAGGACGAGCACGCGGTCCACCTCGGTCATCCAACGCAACCGGTACTCGTCCCAGTTGAGGAGATAGCTGATCGGTGCCTCGCTGAGCAGCCGCTTCAAGTAGGCAGGCGGGGTGAACTCGGGCAGAGGTGTGGCCCCTGCGCGCTCGATGGCCAGCAGCATTTCGACAACTACGTCCCACCGACCGCTGTGATCTCGAAGTTGCACCAATTCCCCGGCCCGCACGCCGAGGCCGTACACCGCCCGGTCGGCGACTTCTCGCCACATAGGAGTGCACTCATCTCCGGGTAGTCTTGGGAGGCACAGGAGTCCCTATCCGCGCCAATGGGCGTGTGAGGGTGCGCCAACACAGCGATCAGGCTTCGTTCTCCACATCGGCCGGCACAATTCCCCACTTCACATCGCCCCTGGAAAGCACGGAGAGGATCGTGTCCGTGTCCCACCGGGCCAAGCGTTGTGCCAGCGCACGGGCCGACAGGGGACGGTTGTTGTTGGCCAACAGGGTGCGAAAAATAGCCGTGATGAGCGGAGTGGTGGCCGAGATGTATTCGGGCTTCCAGCGACAGTGGGAGAGAATGGCCTCGCGCACGGCGTCAACGCGGAAGACTTCACCGGTGTCCGGGTCAATCCAGTCCACGTCGCCGGTCAGCTTGCCCTCGTCCAAGGCGTGGCGGCATTCGGGACACAATTGTTCGCGCAACAGGATGGCCGTCTCCACGTGATGGCGCCGGAACCAATCCCACTCGATGTGAAATAGGGTGTCGGCGGTCGGCTTCACTTTCGTCAACACCGCCATGCATCTCCTCCTCGGGATGTGGTGGTTCTTGGTGGTCTACTGCTGTTCCAGCCGGCGCAGGTACCAGAGTGGCTTCTGCTGGCTGCCCCGGTTCACGAAGCGCTCATCATGGGCCAAGGCGTAGTTGACGGAGAAGATCAGGATCGGCCGGGCCACGTTGCCGGAGATTTCCATTTCCGTGAGCAGCTCCTCGGGCGGCAGCGCTTTGCCCATCACGTCAATCATGGCCTCAGCGATGTTCAGGTTCCCCACATTGATGTCCACAACGAGCGCCTTGGGAAGCCACGTATCGCCAAAGTGGACAAACTCGTCGCTCTCCTCCAGAGCGCTCTCCAGTTTATCGTGGATTATCGCCCCGAAAGCCGAGTAGATCCGGTCGGCCGACAGCTCCTCCAACGCGACGTGGGGCTCGAAGTTGAGAACGTGCAAGTGGTGAAAGTCGGCCACGAACTCGCGCACGTTGGGCTGGCCCGGGAACCGGACTTGGAGCACGGAGAAGCGCTCGTAGCGGGGATTGTGCCCTTCCCGAACGCCCACCACCTCGCCCACCAGGTTGCCCAGCCGCGGAAAGCGCAACCGCGTGCCCACTTCGTACAGGGCAGTGGGGTCGTAGACCGCGTCAGCCTCGCCGCCACTCTGGGCTCTTACCTCTTCGACCATGCGCTCGACGAGCGCACTGGCCATCTCCTCGACTGTGAGGGGTCGGCCCCGCTCGAGGAAGATTTCCAGAAGGCGGTCGAAATCCTCCTCTGTGAGGTGCCAGTTCTGCCAGAAGCTCTCCTTCTGCAACGTGTACGCCATGGGCGCGCTCCTCACCAAATTGGACTCTTCGCCACGCCCAGCAGCCAACGCTCGACAGGTGAGCCGGGGCATGGTGTTCAATCTCCGAAAACAGCAGCCATGTAGTATAGACGAAGCCAGCCGTTTCATCAAATGAGCCCCGTCTCGCCGCAGGGCTGTTGGCCATTTCACCGCCGGCGACCCTCTGCCCGCGCGGGCGCCAGCCTCCACCAAGAACTTGACAAAGGTCGCCGAACAGAATAAGATGTAAGCGGTCGTTCGTTCCAAAGGGGGGTAGCTCAATTGGCAGAGCAGCGGTCTCCAAAACCGCAGGCTGCAGGTTCGAGTCCTGTCCCCCCTGTTGGCGGGCGGGCGTAGTTCAGTGGTAGAACACCTCCTTGCCAAGGAGAAGGTCGTGGGTTCGAGTCCCATCGCCCGCTCTTGGACGTTGAAAACGTCGTGCGCATGGTTTGATCGGGGGTCGTCTAATCGGCAAGACAGCGGACTTTGGATCCGCCAATCCAGGTTCGAGTCCTGGCCCCCGAGCTTTTTTCTTTCTCCATGACCAAGGCTTTTGGGTGTTCGACATTCGCCGGGGCGGGCCATCACCCCTCGGCGTTTCGTCTGTCAACACGGGAGATGGCGTGGGCGGACGGGGAAAAGCATGTTTCGCAACAACGAACTCATCTACCCCCAAAGCGTGACCAAGTGGCTTGTGGAGCTGCGCGGCCAGAAGTGGAAGGAGCTCGTGCAGTACATCCGTGAGCTGCCGGAGACTCACCCGGACGCATTGGCCTTTCAGCTCATGATGGTGCGCCTGTGTGGGTGTTTGACGTGCCAGCCCGGAGGGTACAAGCTCTCCTTGGGGTGTAAGACCTGTGCTTCTAGGACGGTCTCCAGCTTTAGCGGCTCCGACAGCGCCCTCCTGCGCCGTTACCGCCAAGCTCAGCAGGACGTGCAAGAGTTCTTGGAGACGTTTGCCGAAGAACTTGCGCCTAAAGCAGAGGACGAACCATTGGAGGAGATGGCCGTGCTCCGGTGACCGGAACGCCAGAGGATGATGATGGGCAGTGTGCTGGTGCTCAACGCCTCGTATGAGCCGCTCAACATCGTGCCCGTGCGCCGAGCCATCGTCCTTCTGCTCAAAGAAAAAGCCGAGCTCGTCGAGGCCGCTGAAACCCTCATCCGCTCAGAGAACTTGACGTTGCCCACGCCACTCGTTATCCGCTTGGTGGTTTACGTCAAGATTCCCCACCACTTGTCACTTCCCCTCACGCGGCGCAACATCCTGCTGCGGGACAACTACACCTGCCAGTATTGTGGCCGGCAACCGGGAAAGGAGCAGTTGACCATCGACCACGTGGTGCCTCGCTCCAGGGGCGGGGACCACAGTTGGGAGAACTTGGTGGCCGCCTGCGCCCCCTGCAACCGGCGCAAGGGTAACCGCCTGCCCCACGAGGCCGGGCTCCGGCTGCTCCGCAAGCCCTTCCGGCCCCGCTACTTGGCCGTCGCCCTCTTGAAGGAGAAGGAGGTGCCGGCCGTGTGGGCCAAGTACTTATACTTCTGAGCCCCCTTCGGCCTCCAAGGTTTCGGCCCCGCTCAGGCGCTCGAGCGCGTGGAAGGGGACGAAGTGAAGGCTGCCGTCGGGCAGCTCGACCTCACACCCTTGGGCCTCCACCCCGCTCTCGAGCACCCCCAAGCCGGCCCACGGGTCCCGCACTTTGCCCACCTTGCCGAGCAAGGGTGGCGCGAGCAGGCGCACCACGTCGCCGGCCTCCAGCGGGCGCCCGGGGCGGAAGAGGGGCGCGTCCTCAACCTGCAGGGGTATCAGGATGTCGGGCCGCAGCCGCGGGCGTGCCGGGTGAAAGGCGGCGTGGACCACGGCTTCGTGGCCGTTGTGGCGGCGCAAGATATCGAAGATCGGGGCGGCTATGGCCGTTCCCACCACCCCTTCGGTGAGGACGACGGCGTAATCCTGGCGCTCGGCCACCTCGAGCAACTCGGGCCGAAGGGAGGCCATGATGAGGCCGTGGACGCGGGCACGGGCGGCTGCCTCGAGGACCTCCGCGCTGGCCGTGCGCCCCACCACCACAATGTTGCCCCGCACTGAAACGTCGAACTGCTCCGGGGAGACCATCTCATCGGGGGCCGAGACCAACAGGCGGAGAATGCCCACATGGCTCCGGCCATTGCCCCACACACCTTGGACGAAGGCGCCCACGGACTCGATGACCACGCCGTAGCGGGGCATGAGGTTGATCACCTTCCCCTGAAGCCCGGCGCGCAGGGTCTCCCCCTCGACCATCACTTGGAGCACTACCCGTCCCTGCGCGTCGATCTCCATCACGCGGCCGCTGACCGGCGCGAGGAGTTCCTTGCGGCGGAAGAGCCCACTCTGGCGTGCCAGGGGCTCTTGCTCCTTCACGTTCTGGCCAGGCTCCACCAGAATGGTCTTGAGGGCGGCTTTGGGCTTCAGCTTGAACTCCTCGGCCACGTCCACCAAACGAACGGCCGTGCGCTCGGGGCCCTTGGCCACCACATCGTGGGGGTGGACGAACTGGCCAATGCGCACGAAGAGCTGGCCAAGGGCTTTCAACATGCGCTCGCGCCGCACGCGCACGCACGGCGAGACAATCACCTCTTCGGGCACGTGTGTTCTGAAGGACTCCATGTCACCCGCCCACGTCGAATAACCATTCCTGAACTTGACGGCGCTGCTCCGCCAACGAATCGGGCCACGGGAGAGGGCGTCCCCGCGCGTCGATCACCAGGCCCACAGTGCCCCCCGGCACCTGAATGCGCACGGGCTGTCCCGGTCCCAAGCCGACATCCACCTTGCGGGCCGGCCTGAGCTCCAGCTCGAGGCGGAGCCCTGGCTCAAGATATTCACGGTAGAGTCGTCCGCCCTCCACTGTCACCGTGTAGGTGGCCCCGTCGGGGTGAATCATGCGAAACTGAAGCACCTCCTTGCCCGACTGGATGGGACCGCTCACCACCACCACCGTGCCCAAGCTTTCCAAAACGTGCTGGGCCAACAGGTCGGCCACGGCCTCGGGCTCCGTCTGGCTGAGCACGCCCAAGGCCGGCACAAGGCCCAAACGATCCCGCATCATGTGAACAATGCCCGTGGGCTGCAGGGCGTCGAGCAGGAGCAACAGGGCTTGGCCCGGCTCGGGCGCGCCCTGGATGACCCCGCCGGCGCCGATGATGTAATCGCAGGTCAGGTGCCCGTTGGCTCCGCTGAAGGATTCGGGCAGGTGGCGGAAGGGTTCGGCCACGAGCTCCTGGAGCACGGCCCGCCCCGCGGCTTGCTCCAGCCAGAGGGCGTCGCGTGTGGCCGGGGGCACGAGGGGGTACCAACTCCGGTGGACGAGCAGGCCGGCCAGTTCCCGCTCGGGGAGCAACCCCGGCACCCAGCGGAAGATAGCTTCCGGCCCCACGCGCTCCAGAAGCTCCTGGAGCCGGAAGCCAATGCCCAGCCCCGGGCGCACGATCGAGGAGACGAGGCCGGCGTCGGCCATGACAAGGTGGCTGTGCTCGCCCCCCACGTCCACGAAGACGAGCCGGCGCCGGAGCTGGCCGGCCAACAGGCCAATGGTGCGCGCTTGGGCCACGGCCGTGGGCTGCACCGGCGTCTCCGACCACGCCTGCAGGGCGCCGAAGCCCGGCATCCGGGCCAAGCGCCGCTCGTGGAGGAGCTTTTCCATCACCTCGGCCAAGGGGTGGCGCACGTCGCCGGCGTCTTCTTCACCAGCAACCACCACCCGTTCTACGGGATTCATGGTCTCGATTTGGGCCACCATGTGGCTCACCAGCGTGTTCTGGGCGACGATGACTACCGTGGGGCGCTGGCGCACGTCGTAGAGGTTGTTGAGCGCCTGGAGAACGTGCAGGAAGTGCTCGACGCCGGGCGTGGGCTCGGTCTCCCCGAAGGCCACGAAGAGCATGATGTCTGGGCGCTCGCGGTCCACCGTTTGAAAGAGATCGGCCACACTGTGCTCTCCCCAGCGGCCGTTTTCCCTGTCCGGCACAGTGAAGGTGCCCACGATCTCCGTGTACAAGGCGTGGAGCACGGACAGAGCCGCACGGGCCGCTGGCGGAAGTTCGGTGCTGAAGACCACGAGCTTCAGCGGACGAAAGGCGCTGGTGGTCACCAAGAAGGCGTCCACCCCGTCGCCATCCTCGTCCTCGGGCAGGAGAACCCGGGAATCGCCCTCGCTGTCGGTTATCAAGAGGGCCCGGCTGGAGGCTCGTTCCACTTCTCGGACGGCCTCCTGAACCCCTGCCACGATGTTGGCCGTTGGATACTCGAGGGTCGTGCGGGCTTCACCTCGAGCCACGAATTGATATCGTCCCTCTACCTGGTCAACCAACACGGCCCGCGTCCACGCGGTGCCGATGTCAGCGTACAGGAAGGACTCCGCCCCCTCGACGAATTCGTCTCCAAACATCGTCCTCCCCTGCGAGCGTTTTCCTCATCGACGTTGACATGCGTTCGCCTATCTCACAGGATGCTGAATAAAAGAAAGACAACAGTGAATACGACCAAAACGGCCACAACGAAGAACGAGACAATCATGAAGGCTCTCAGCAGGGGCCTGACGACGCCCGGGTTGGCCTGCGACTCGTGGACTTCTGGGCGCTCGGGGAAAAGGGGCTCCTCGGCGGGCGGAGGGCTCGCCCGCGCGCGGGACGGGCGCCTGCCCGGAAAGGGCGGCACCTCGTGGGTGAGGGTGATAATGGGTTCAATGGGGATAGGGCCCCGCACGCCGGCCAGCAGGCCGGTGCCCTCCTCCTCGTCCTCGTCGAGCGGCTCGGCCACGCCCCCTGGCCGTTCAGTGCTCGCCTCTGGGATGAGCCACCCGGGCAAGTTGCTGAAATCAATGTCAGCGGCCCAATTGAGGTCCTCATCGGCTTGAGCCGAGGTATCGCTTTCAAGCCCCTTGAGCCAATCCGGCAAACCGGACTTTTCCTCCTCGTTGCCGTCGGCAGGAGCCTGGTGTCCGGCACGTCCCTCGGGAGCCATGCTGCGCCTTTACCTCTCTCTGTGATCAGGGTTTTTCCGAAGATGGTGGACGGCCCTCGCCGCCCCGTTTAACAGTATAACACTGTTTTCGTCTTTCGGGCAAGCCGGTCCCCGTGGTTGCGGGATTTCTCCCACATTCTCATAACTCCACGTGGGACGGGAGTCGGGCCACCCCGGCGCCTGAATGAGATGTGGCATTTTCGGCATGAAAGCGGGCTGGAGCTCAGAGGAGCCGTGAGCACCGTTTCCGTGCCGGCCGACCCATCACGCCGACGCGGTGGGGGACGTGTCCCGCCGGTACACCCGGACGTCGTCCTCGCCACAGGCGACGACTGCCACGTGGGCGTAGCCGAGGAAGAGGCCGTGTTCCACGATGCCGGGCCTGGCGTTGAGGCGCGCCTGGAGCTCACGGGGCGCGGGAATGCCTTCTGGAAACGTGCAGTCGTAAATGTAGTTGCCGTTGTCGGTGATGAACGGCGTTCCGTCGGCCTGGCGGCGCAGCACGGGAGTACACCCCAGTGCAGCCAACCAATCGACGTGGATTGTCCACCCAAAGGGCACAACTTCCACCGGCAAAGGCGCCCGTTGGCCCAAGTGGTCCACCAGCTTGCGCCCGTCCGCGATGACCACCATGCGCCGGGCCACGGAGGCCACAATCTTCTCGCGCAACAGGGCACCTCCCAGCCCTTTGATGAGGTCGAGCCGGGGGTCAATCTCGTCGGCTCCGTCTATGTAAAGGTCGAGACCAGGCGCCTCTTCGAGCGCAATGAGGGGAATGCCCAGACGACGCGAGAGGCGAGCGGTTCGTTCCGAAGTGGGCACGCCGGCGATGCGATTCAACCGGCCCGAGCGGAGGTGTGTGCCGAGCCGCTCCAAGGCGTACTTCACGGTGGAGCCTGTGCCCAGCCCCAACGTCATGCCGTCCTGGACGAAGGTGTCCACGGCGTAGTGCGCAGCCTTTTGTTTTAGGGTCTCCGGGTCCATGGCCCTTCCCCATCATCCTCATCAATCCCCTTTTCCCCCAAGGCCGAAGCCAGGG